>CAZSTZ010000019.1:0-49542 GCA_964609515.1 uncultured bacterium
CAAAATCCGCTGCTAACCAATCCCCATCCCCCACCAACAACCCATCCGCTACATCCGCTTCAAAATCCGCTGCTAACTATACCACTTTATTAAGCGTGGAAAACCCTAAAAGTCTCAGCGACTTTGCCGACAAACCCCTGCCACCGTTGCCCGCTGCCGAATTGGAGTCGGAATATATCTGCCGCCTGTTATCAAACCACAAACGTCTCGCCCGGGAGGAAGTGAGGCAGCAACAAGTAGAAGCCGAACTCTCAAAAAAATGCGATGTCTTCCACTTTAGCGGACACGCCCAATATAACTCCAAACAACCCCGCAAGTCGGCATTGTATTTAACAGCAAAAGAACGCTTGCGAGTAGAAGATATTGTTAAATTAAATCTGGAGGCTTATCGTTTAGTTTGCCTTTCCGCCTGCGAAACCGCCGTCACCGGCAGCGAGACTATTAGTGCCGAATATGTAGGGTTAGTCAGCGCCTTTCTCAGTCGGGGAGTTGGCCGGGTTGTTAGTACCTTGTGGACCGTTCGTTCCGATGCGACGGCCTTAATTATTATCCAATTTTATCGGCTGTTGTTGTTAGAAAATATCCCCCCAATAGATGCATTAAATCTGGCGACTCGTTGGCTGCGGGATTTAACTTGTGGGGATTTAGTTGAGTGGTACGAAATGTTGATTAATGAGTTGCCAAAAGATGAGGCTGTGATGGTTCCTTTTTTGGATAATCGGTTGTTTGAGGTACGGAGAAAAGAAGCCACCGAGAGAGTTTATGACAATCCTTATTTTTGGGCGGCCTTTGTTATTTCTGGGAGCTAAATCTATGTTGTCATTGCGAGGCGGTTGGAAAACGAGGTAAACTTTTGGGAAAAGGAATAGTAGGTTGGGTGAAGCGACAGTGGAACCCAACACCAATAAATAGTGTTGGGTTCCGTTTCACTCCACCCAACCTACAATTTTTTTTACTCGCAATGACAATAATAGCCTTGGAGACAAAAATAATGGCATACAGCGACTTCACCATCGACAAATTAAAAACAGAATTTAACCTGACCATCGTTGAAAAAAACGATATTATTAAAAGCGAACCAATTAATCCTAGTAATTGGCTCCATGAAGCCTTAAGACGTTTTACGCCCCTAGCAAGCGTCATTAATACTGAAAAAGCTCGTTCGGAATTTATCATCGCTCCGATATTAGGGGAATTAAAAGAAATGTATCCCGAAATTAGTCTATTTTCAGGAACCGAATTTAACGTCGATTTAGCCAAAGGACTTAACGGGCATTGCGACTTTTTAATTAGCAAATCTGCGGAACAATTAAGTATCGAAGCACCAGTAGTTTTATTAGTTGAAGCAAAGAAAGAAAACTTAAATACAGCTACGCCTCAATGTCTGGCAGAAATGCTGGGGGCACAAATATTTAATCGAGCTAAAGGCGATAAAATCAAAACCATATTTGGAGTAGTGACTACCGGCAGCGTTTGGCGCTTTTTAAAGTTAGAAGATAATGTGGCAACTATTGACTTAAATGAAGTCTATCTAACTCCTTTGGATAAGCTTTTTGGTTTATTAAGCGCGACTTTGAAAAATGGAGAATAGAAGTATGTAGGTTGGGTGAAGCGACAGCGGAACCCAACACTAATAAATAATGTTGGGTTCCGTTTCACTACACCCAACCTACAGAAAAATGGCGGGAGCATCCCATATTTGTAAAAATACCAAAAAATCAATGCTTTTTGTTAGTTGTCAGTTGTTAGTTGTTAGCCGCCCAACTGACAACTAACGACTAACAACTGACAAAAAGCGTTAAATTCTTGGTTTTCTTCAAAATTGAGATGCTCCCAAAATGGCTTAGTGTTGTCAAACGGAAACCAATGATGTTGGGTTCCGTTTCTACTATCCCAGAAACCCGGTTTTTCCAAAAAACCGGGTTTCTCGATTGGTTCGCATCTCAAAAAACCGGGTTTCTTGACCGATTTAAGAAATTAGTTGACAAAAAAGAACCTCCATGATATTATTAAAACGCTGTCAGTAGTAAAAACCAGGAATCATGGAAGACTTAAACGCCATTACTTTTAAATCATTTATCTTAGCTTTAAGCCTATTAGAAGAAGAATTTCCCCGGGAAAAACAAGCAGAATTAAATCAAATCGGACGAGAAATTGCCTTAGGTTATGCCGAATTGGGAGCGTTGCATCATTTTGCTAAATCTTATCCGCAATTGTACGATATTTATCAACAAGTCCGCACTTTAATGACCGATTCTAACGTAGAAAGAAATAAATGCGATTTGCCGATAATAAACGATGCCAGCGAGGCAGAAGCAACAGAACTTACCAATATTGTCAGGACTGTAGGGGAAGTCGAAGGAGACAAGTTAGAGGATTGGTTTCTCGTTATTCAAGATATTAATTCCGTTCGTTCTGCTAAAAGTAAAATGAAAAATGTTTCTTCCAGCGATCGCTTTAAATAAATGAACAACCAAAAATTAATTTACCCTTCCGTCAATTTATTTCTCTACGACTTGCGCGACAGTTTGGGGCAAGACTTAGAGATAAAAAGAAACCGGGTTAAATTTTGGCGCAAAATAGACCTAGAATTAGACAAACAAATCAAAGAGTTAGTAACAGTTAACCAGCTAGAAGGAGAAAAGGAGGCCAAGCTAGCTGTAATCGATTCGCCTTTGGAAAAAAAATTAAAGGAGTTAGAAACAAAAGAAAACCCAGAGGCAGACTATGTTATTCTTGACCAAAAACTTTTTAAAGATTGGGTGCCGGCTTCTAATTTTGATGGCTTTTGTTTGGCGGCGGAATTGGGCGACACTTACTCTTTAATCGTTAATTGTTCCGGCAGCTATCTCGAAGCCGAAACCAAAAAGCCAAACAATAATTCTCAATCTATTGAGGCCGTAGCGGCTAACAAACAAACCATTGTTGCTAATATTAACCACCGCCCCCATTTAGAGAATTTAGAAACAGAAAAACAAGGCAGTATCGGTCAGAGTTGGTTCGTCTGGGGGCAACTTTCCGATAGTAACTCCAACCCTCGGGAAGTAGCAGAAGAATGCTACCAACAATTAAACCTTAATGCCTCCAAAAAACCTAAGTTTAAAGAACTAGGAGAATTTAACGGTTCGATAGTTTTTGAGTATTGGCAAAATACGACTAATTGGGGGCAAAAGTGGGATGAATTTGTGCGGAATAGCAATCATGCAATTATCTGTTTGTTCCCCCCAGGTTTAAACCCAGAAACAATAGACATTAACCGCCAAAAAATGCAAAACATCTATTTCGATTTAGCGCGGTTGTTTTGCTATCGCCATAAAGCCATCTGGGCTTATTGGCAAAGTCGCAAATTAAAAGAGGAATTAAAACGGGAGTCCAGAGAGATTAAAAATCTAGTAGATAAAGTCAAAGCGATCGCCCAACAAATACAGGAGAAAAAACCTTTAAAGTTAGCAGAACTCCAATTAATTTTAACCCAAGTTTTGCCCCTAGTATCCAGTTACGCCGACAGCCTTTTTTTACTAGAAAACCAAGGCAAAACCATCGCCGTAAATTTAGAAAGTTACGGGCGGCGGTTGGCAGCTATGGAACAGAAAACTAACAGCAATTTAGAGGAGTGGAAAGAGTTTAAGAACTTTGCCAAAGAAAAGTACCAGCAGCAAATAGAAAGCGACTCTCTTAATTTAAGTCCCGAATTAAAGGTATTGGAAAACTTAGTCAGTACGGTCCGGGGCATCATAGATATAGAACAGGCAAAAGGCGATCGGGACTTAAGCGAGACTGTAGCGGTAGTAGGAACTGCTTTAACCGTCAGCGCAGTTATCGCCACCGTAGCAGTCGGTGGAGACTCCCCGCCGCAGTCTTACCTTGATTTATCGTTTATGAAGTCGCCTGCTTTCGTCTTGAGTCTGTTACCAGTAGCGATCGCTCTTCTAATTCTCCTGTGGCGTCGGTGGCGATCGTAGCAAGCATGGGAAAACCATTGCATTAATTTACAAGTCGTGCTAAAATAACGGGTTAAATGTAATGCGATCGCGACCTTGACAACATCGCCGCAAAACATACATTTAACCTACAACTTAAACCTCTCAATAAAAACCCAATTTGTTTTGAAAAGCGGTCTGGAGAGCTTATGAAATTCAATCTATCTAACCTTGGTTATCTAGAACGAGCAACTATCGAACTAGGAGACTTGACAATAATTTGCGGTCAAAACAACACCGGTAAAACTTACGTTAATTATGCCATTTACGGCTTTCTGGAAAGTTGGAAATCCCAGATAGATTTTAACTTAGAGAAAGAAATCGAAACTCTATTTCAAGATGGAGTTCTAAAAATTAATCTAGCTTCATATCGCGAAGATTTTCTGACAGGTATTGCCAAAGTAGCTCATTCTTACTCCGGTGTTTTACCGAATATTTTTAGCGTAGCAGAAGATTGCTTTCAAGAAACATCATTTAAAGTAATTTTAGACGGATATCGACCGGATTATTCAAGAACTTTATCTGCCACTCTCTCTACTTTAAGCGACAAAGAAATTCTGAAGGTTATCAAGAAAAAGGAAAGCGACATATTAGAAATAAGCTTGCTGGTTAAAGATAAATCTGCTCCACCAAGAGAAATTGTCGAAAATTTTGTCAACTTACAACTAGCAGAAGCTCTGGGAAGTTCTTATTTCTCTAATGCCTTCATAATTACTTCCGAACGTACCGGAGTGGCATTGTTTTATAAAGAACTGGATCTAAATAAAAATATCATAGTTGAAAAACTACAAAATAAAAAGGGTAGTTTCAATCGTCTTGATTTTTTGGAAATGTTAAACGATAGCTTATCGAGATATTCCCGCCCAATTCAAGATGAAATAAATTTTGTTAGAGATTTAGACGATTTAAAAAAGAAAAAAGGGCAACTGCTGGATAAGCATCCCGAAATTTTATCTATTTTTGAAGAAATTGTTGGCGGCGAGTACCGGCTAGAAAATGATTCGATCTTCTTTGAGTTTAAAAATGAGGAAACTGCTACAGAAATACCTTTTCATGCGGCATCCTCTACCGTTAAGTCTTTACTTAACATGAATTTTTACATCAAACATCTGGCAAAAGAGGGAGATATATTAATAATTGACGAACCGGAACTTAACCTACATCCTGCCAACCAAAGAAAACTAGCAAAACTATTTTCTCGATTGATTAAATGCGGGATTAAATTATTAATGACAACCCATAGCGATTATTTGATTAAAGAGCTTAATAATTTGATTGTTTTAAACAATAGTTTTGCAAGCAAAGAAGAGCTAATGGGTAAGTACAATTACACCGATTTAGATGTTTTGGATAAAAACAGAGTTAAAGTTTATATTGCTGAAAACCATACTTTAACTCCTGCTAAGATTACGGACATTGGCATTGAAGTGGGAACCTTCGATCGCGAAATAATTGAGATGAATAACTTTTTTGACGAAGCAACTATTGAATTAGAATCCGCTTATGATTTTTGATAGGATACGAGACCTTATTTATCCAGATCCTAGCATAAAGAAAAAATTTTTCCAGATATACTGAAAGATGCTGAGGATGGAACGGAAATACCTGTTTATAAGATTCACCACTTAACTACATTTTTTAATGTAAGACATTTACAATTATAGAGTTTTGGGGACAGTCAAGAAACCCGGTTTTTTCAAAAAACCGGGTTTCTGAGATCTCGAAAAACTGGTGCCCCTGGAGGCTCCAATGGGGCTGTTAAGGAAGATAGTTCCTTGGTGAGAAAGATTGACCGAGGTTTTAAGGAGTTGGCAGAGGCGATCGCGCACAAAACCGGTCTGAAAATACCGTAAGTTTCGAGCGATCGCCTATCGTTGCCGCTGCCCTCCAGTTGGACTATTTAGCTGGCTCCCATTTTATTAACTTACCATCCTTACCGCCACTAATGAGCTTGCCGTCGCGAGTAAACACAACTGAAGTTACAGCATCGTCATGTGTTTTAGGTAAAACAACCGATCGCTCGTTTTTAAGATTCCAAATTTTAATAATTCCTCCATCGTCTCCACTGGCAATTAAACTGCCATTGGGGCTAAAAGCTACGGAATTAACAAAAGTTGAATGCTCTCTTTGGAGGCGATCGCACGGTTTGCCTGTTTTCATATTCCATAGTTTAATTGTGTAATCCTGGCTGCCGCTTGCTAGGATTTTACCATCGGGGCTAAATGCTAATGAGCTAACAGGGAGTCTATGGGCATCATCAATAAGCATTTTTTCCGTTATATTTGCTTCTTCTAATTGCCAAATCTTAATATTACCCTTTTGGTCTCCACTAGCAAGAATCTTGTTCTTGCTATCGACAGCCATACAAGTGACTCCAGTATCATGTTTTGCTGCGATGCTGATTTTTCCTGCCTCATCTGCATACCGGAGCTCAAGACTCCCGTCATCGCCACCACTAATAACTTTTGTACTATCAGGAGTAAAGGCTATTGCTTTGATTCCGATCGGCTGAGTAATATTTCGCAGTTTGAATCTATCTAAACAGTTTCCCTGCGAACCTAAATCTTTCTCATTCCATGTCTCAGTATTCCATATTTTAATAATACTTGTTTCCCCTAAAGAAATCATCGCACTTGCCATCAAACTGCCTCGATAATCTATGACAACAGGAGTCTCGTAAGCACCCACCGCTCTCTTGCAAGAAAATTCCTGAAGTGTTTTTTGTTGCTTGGTATCCCAAACAACAATATTTGAAAAATCCCAAATATTTTTTGGAGAGTATCTAATTGCAATTTTATCTCCTTTGGGAAAGATAGCAATTGATTGAATTTCACCATTACTAGAAAATGGTAGGTATGAGAATTTCCATGAGCGATCGCTTGCATATTTAGGACTATCAGGAATTTGCACGGATGAGGATTCCCGGGAGCGATCGCTTGAAGATTTAGAGTTCACTGGTTCAGGAGACTTCCTAGATTGATTCTTTGAAACATAATCTTTTTTATATGGAATCAATCGGAAACCATCATCCCCGCTTGTTTTAATTGACAATGGAAACTCTTTTGAAGGATATGCATTAAGGGAGCTTTCATACCAAAACTGGCGGTAATGCTTGATAACTTCGTTGTGAGCTTTATCAAAGTCCTCCGAATTTACCACAATATTTGTCAGAGAAACATTTTCTTTAAAAACAATACCTTCTATTAAATAAATGTCTCTTTTCCACGGATCTTTCAGAATACCATCGCCAGCAATATCCGCTTCTGTGGCAACAGCTTTAACACCTCGGAAAACTAAGGTTAAATCTCCCACTTTAGAGTTAATAATTTTCCTGTAGTATGCAGTATCTTGTGGAGTTACTTTTGCTCCTGCTGCTTTACGAAGTACCGCAGTACAATTTTCTTGACACATAAAATCGGGAGCTACCACTTCTCTATAGTCAAGCTCATTATTTGCACTTACTAAAAATGGCCAAACTTTTTCAATCATAACAATACCTTTCTTAAATCTGATTCTGGAAAGTCTTCCTCAAGTCGCTCTTGAATTGACATAAAACAACGAATAGCGTATTCTAGTGCTGTTTCTTCATCAACTATTTTTTTAATAGATTCTGCCTGTTTAGTACGCAATTCTTCAGTTCTTACAAGAGCGTTTTTTTGCTTTTCCCTGGCAGGTTGTTCAACAAAATCAACTAAATCTTTGACAACACCTCTACTTGACTGAGAAGGAAACAGTCCCTGTAATATGCCGCCAAAAAGTTCTCCTCCTTTTTCTAAAATATCTAATTCTGGCTTAACCTCAACGTTCCTACTAGCTTCTGCTCGTCTTTTTTTCTTCAATTCTTGAAGCTTAACTTTAACACTGTCCGGCAAAACACAAGCTAAAGGCGTTTCAACCTGAAATGGTTTGGGCGATAAACCTGTTTTTTTTGCCATAGTACCATCTGCTTGTAGAGTAGCAAATCCTTTACCTACTGAGCTTACGGGAATTAGTCTGACAGGAGTTTCTCCTTGAATTCTAGCCCTGGTTAAATCAGTAAATTCTTCAATTTCAAGCAGGCGATCGCGTATCTCTCGGAGACTATGGTTTGGTTCGACAATATCCCATTTGCTAATTACAAAATGTAGAGGCTTATTTCCGAGGTCTTGCATTACCCCTAGCATATTTGCCAAATCTTCAAGAACCCAGTTCAGACTACCTGGTTCGTTACGCATTAAGCTACAAAGTTTTTGACCGTCTAATAACCCTAACATGATGTCTGCTGTCTTGAGTTTATTGTCAAACTCTTCGCCTTCCTCAAATTCTTCCTCGTCTTCGAGCATTTCATCAGGGTTAGTTAACCTACCACCTGCATAGTCTAAATAAACAAATTTACACGCAGGGTAAATTGACAAATCTTTTGTTTGTACGCAACAAGTAAATTCCCATTCCGATAGTTCATCAAATTGGGTAGCGTCTGGCCATTGTTCCCCAACAGCAACGTCTTTGTAAGCCCTAGTCAAAATTTTTCTTTGTCTTCCTCTTTCGACTTTGAGAAAAAAGCCAAGTTTTCCCTGTACAGATAACTTTTTGTGCAAGCTTGATAAAAGCACAGTTTTTCCCGATCCGCGTGGTCCAAGCACAATAACTGAATAAGTGTTCATAACTCGCAAATTAGTCCATTTGTTCATGTCCTCATAGCCCATTATCTTCGATAAATCCCTGATTTTTAGTACGAATTGTCCGCAATTTTGTCCTGTTTTTTTGTACGGTTTGTGGAAAATGTACGATTTGTCTGCTATAATCTCCCCAAACCCTAGCATCTCCCTAGCTTATGGACGTTCAACAAATCTTGGAGCTGGCTGACGAGCTAATCTCCGACTACACCGGACACGGTTTGGACTATTGCCAAAAGGTTATACTCGAAGGTACTCTCAACGGTAAAACATACAGCGATATTGCCAAAGAAACTTATGCTAGCGAAAGTCATGTTAGGTCTATTGGTGCTAACTTGTGGAAAACTTTATCGGAGATACTGGAGGAACGTATTACTAAAAAAAATTTAAAAGCAATATTAAAGAAGACAAATATTTACAATTTTTCACCTGCTATTGGTAGAGACAACGTAACAAATACCACTAATATCTGTCCGTCAAAACATTACCCTTCACCAAACCCCCACCCGCCACAAACCCCTACTCAAACTATTATCGATTTAGGCAAAGCACCGGAAATTATCGACTTTTTCGGACGCGGCGAAGAACTATCTATTTTGTCGAAATGGGCGGTAAGCGATCGCCTCCCTCTTATCTCCCTCGTCGGCCTTAGCGGTATCGGTAAAACTACCCTTGCCCTCCGCTTAATCGAGGAAATAAAAAGTAACTTTAATTGCCTAATTTATCGTTCCCTCCACTTCTCTCCCACCCTCAAAACCACTTTAACTAATCTCCTAAAAACTTTATCCCCAGAAACAAAAGCCTCCGAAGATATAGAAACTCTAATTAACCAAGCAATCAAAAAATTGCAAGCATCTCGCTGTTTTATCGTCCTCGATGACCTGGATGAGTTGTTTAAAAAACATAAATTAGCCAGTAAATACGCATCGGGTTATGAAAACTATCAGCAGTTTTTCCAACTATTAGCGCGGCGAAATAATAACAGTTGTTTCTTGCTAATTAGTCGGGAAAAACTGAGAGAAATCGAGCCTAGAGAAAACCCTAATAATTTAGGGCGATCGCTCCTTTTAACAGATTTGGGCGAAGATGCAAAAGGAATTTTGCAAAAGCGCAGTTTACAAGATGAGGAATGTTGGGAAAAATTGATTGATAATTACTTGGGAAATCCTCGCTGGTTGGAAATAGCAGCGACGACGATCCAAGATGTATTAGGGGGAAAAGTTAAAGAATTTCTGGACTATGAAACTTTAATTTTACCCGAAGCATTAGAAGCAGAATTAGAGCAGCAATTTGAGAAACTATCCCCAACGGAAAAGGCCATACTCGAACTGATGGCGAGGGAAAATGGAGCGATCGCTCTTACTCAAATTATCGGTAAATTACAGCTTTCCGTCGGCGAAGTATTCAATGCCATTCAATCCTTAAAAAGGCGGTTGTTGTTAGAGAGCATCCAGGAGGATAATTCGAGTTTATTAGTTCTTAATTCCGTCTGGAGCAAGTACAGTTTTAACAGGCGATCGGAGTAAGCTATCCTGTTAGACTTCACTTTTTATCCTGCTCAAACCAAAGGCCGAAACTACAAAAAACCTTATTTGTTGGCAGGACTGGATAATTGGCAAGAAATCGTTTAAAATTGTTTTATCGAGATGCCCCACCGGCATCGAGCTCGTTGTCAGGAGACATAAAGTATGGAAAAATTAATAGCTAGAGTAACGGCAAAAGGAAAACTGGAACTCCCACCAGAAATAGAAGCTCACCTGAAGCCTTATGCCGAATACGAAATCTCCATAACCGAAGAGGAAATCGCCTTAAAAAAAGTTCGCAGGCGTTTAACTTGGGAGGAGTTGAAACGGCGACAGGACGAACTCGGACCCGATCCAGACGAACCTACCCTCGAAGAAATTAGCAATATTGTTAAGGAAGTGCGACAGGAGCTTTGGTCTAAAAAATGAGAGTCGTATTAGATGTTAACGTTTGGATTTCGGCTTTGTTGTGGGGAGGTATTCCCCGTCAAGTTGTCGATTTGGCAGCAAAGGAGGAAATTACCATATTTGCTTCCGAACCTCTATTTGTGGAACTGACAGCCACCATCGGACGTGCCAAGTTTGAGGCAAAAATCTTGTCTTTGGGTCAAACTACAGAGGATTTGATAAACGTAGTAGCATCATTCTTGCAGTGGTGCCAACCGATTGTTGCAGACGTTCCTCAATTGCGCGATCCTAAAGACCTGATAATTATAGCAACAGCTTTAGGTGCCGATGCAGAAGTTCTAATTACAGGCGATCGCGATTTGCTCGTCCTCCAGGAATTTGAAGGAATCCCGATTTTGACACCCCAACAGTTCCTAAGTCGCTATTTCCCCGAAGGATAAATCGCGAATGCTCAAATAGCGACAAATCAAATGCCGAAACTACGAAAAACCTCCAGCAGCTTTGAGGAAAAACTCCTGGAGGTTTAGAGCAAACCTAAGTTAGGTTTGTTCTAAAACTAACTTAGGTTTGCTCAAAAGATCGGTTAGATTTTCCCAAAACCTAACTTAGGTTTTCGGCAGTTTCTGCCTTTGGTTTGTCGGAGAAAAGCAAGTAATGGTTTTTGGAGGATCGAGCTTTAGTTTGCCTTTTTGAAGAGCGATCGCCCCAACCCCCAACTCACAACTCCAAAACCCGATACTGCACCCCAGTCTCAAAAATTCTCACCCCGCCACCCTCGGCCACAGTTTGCCTCAAAGCATCCGAGTCAGTCACGCTCACCCCCGCCAAATAATCAATCCCAAACTCCGCCAACTCCGGCAACCAAGGCATCGTCGGCCCCATCAACACCAACTTCGCATCCCTAGCAAGTTCCACCAACCGAGGAAAAGTTTTATTAGCAATAGAAGTCGCCGTCAAAAACACCCACTCCGACTCCGGCAACACATACTCCGACGCCGGATCCGGGAGGTCTCCCGCAGTGGGTTGTCGTTCGATAACCGTCATCTCCATTTCTTTCTCAAAAACAGAAAGGCGGGGATAGCGTCCGATAATCGCCACTCGCTTGCCCCGAATTTGAGGTAAAAAATGTTGGAACACCGCTAAATTAGCAGTAGTTCCTTCCATCGATATCGGCTGTCCTCGTTCCGGCAGAAGCGATCGCCCGTTTATCGCCGCATTAACCGCAGCCATCCCCACCGTAGCCTCAAAACTATTCCAAGAACGCACCCACAACGCCAACTCCGAAACCGACTTATCCACCAAAGTACCCGACCAAGGCAAAGTTCGAGTCACCGTCCCCGGGCTCATGCACAAACCGATATTCTCAGTTCGGCACAAAGTCCAAGTCAAGCCAATCAAAACTTCCTTTACAACTTCCGAGCCCTTGGCATAATCCAACAGCAAATCGTATATCTCTCGTGGGTGCGCCATTTTTTCCTTATTTCGCTAAAGATTCGTACAAAGATGTCAGTTTGGCACTAACATCCGGTGGTTGAGCAGTGAAGTGAATATAAAAACTTCCATTCTCTCCCTGCTTTTCCGTTACCTTAGCATAGACATCCTCGCTCGTTTCTCCTTCTCCATTCCAGACAAAGTTGAGCTTAACGTTTGTGAGCGCTTCCGGCACTACAGGCTCGCTATCCTCGCAGCGCACCTCAGCTTCCTTAGCAGATAGCTTCAAAATAGTTCCCTTGCTCTTTTCGTCGCCAACGTGCTTGCCCGCCAAAGACACATATTGTATCGAAAGCGGCTCTACTAAATCCACAAATACTTCCTCTTCTTTGGTAAGATGGAGGTTGTATTCGCCTTCGATACCGCTAACGCTGTAGATAGTAATTGGCTCTTTAACTCCCTTTGGTTGTACTGTCTTTTGCCCGTCGATTTTAACTATATCCCCTGCCTCTTTTAAAGTCTCCTCGGAAATCAGTATTTGACCTCCAGTAGTATAAGACTCTATTCGATAAGTTAAGTTAACTTGACTGCCTACAATGCCGTACTTAGTGCGTTTTTCCGAGCCGATGTTACCTACAACAACTTCTCCTGTATTGATACCGATACCCATATCTAAAGGCGGTAAATTCCATTCTTTCATCTGTTTGTTAACTGTAATCATCGCTTGTTGCATTGCCACACCGCAAGCAATAGCCCTTTTTGCGTCGTCCTCTCGACGAATGGGAGCGCCAAATAAAACCAGAATCCCATCCCCCATAAACTCATCGATAGTTCCTTGATATTTAGTAATCACATCCGCCATGTATTCCAGATAGAAATTGAGAATTTTCACAACCTCTTCTGGAGGCAACCTTTCCGAAGTAGCAGTAAAACCTCGTAAATCCGAAGTAAAAATAGTAATGCTACGACGTTCGCCCCCCATTTTTAAACCTTCCGGGTTTTCTAAGAGAGTAGATACAATCTCATCGCTCAGGTAACGACCGAAAGTCTTGCGGATATCCCCTGCCGAACGAGCGACGTAAGCCGTTACAGCGATCGCCGACCCTGCCAACCCCAACATTGGCGGTATAATTGGTATCCACCAAGCATTGACAAAAGCCAGATAGGTGCTGCCCACCAACAACCCTACAGATACCGCCAAAGCACCTATCTTTTTAAGAGATACAGCCTTGATACTATTAGAATCCCGCCAGACCCAAACGATAGTCGCACCGACTCCGGACCAGAATAAAATCCACAACCACTCCAGAGGTTCTGGCCAAACCTTAAAGAGAGGGCGATCGTCCATAGCAGCGCTAATCAGTTGGCTGATGAGATTAGCGTGAATTTCTATTCCCGCCATTGGTTCGAGAACCCGAACCACACTGCTGCTGTAAGGAGAATTAAATAAATCCTTAAAACCCTCGCTGACAGTACCGATTAAGACGATGCGATCGCGACCCCAGTCAGGAGGCACTCGGTCTTCCAGAATATCCATCAGCGATACCGTCTCGAAATGGCGGCTCGGTCCGCGATAATTAAGTAACATCTGATAGCCGCCTGCATCGGCCCGGACATAACCCCCGTCATAAGCTTCAAAAGGGCTCAAAACCGCCTTGCCCAAGCGAAACTTAGTGTCATCTTCGGGAACTGGTTCTAAACTGATGTCCTCTTTTGCCAGATAAAGCAAAGTCAGATAAGAGCCAAAGCTCCAAACATTGTCCCCATTTGCCAACGTCACAAATAAAAAGCCCCGGCGGACTTTTTTATCCGGATCTACTTTGAGGTCGTTGGAACCGATTTGGCCTTTAGCCGCTAGTGCCGGTGGAGGATCGATTACATCTCGGTCCCTCTCCCCGACAACCTTGGTAATACCGACAATATTAGAATTTGTCTCGAAGACTTCAACTAATTCTTGATGGCCCGGTTCCACCGGTAAATCTCGATAAATATCTAAACCAATTCCTCTTGGTTCCATTGCTGTTAGTTTTGTCAGCAATTGGGCATAGATAGCATCGGGAAAGACCGGCTGTTTAATTTCTCGGAGGTCATTTTCGTTAATACCGACAATGACAATGCGATCGTCTCGTGTTTCCCCAGGCCGCCACCGCATATATTGATCGTAAGCTGCCCACTCCGTTAGTTGCAATAAACCCAGAAAACGCAGCAGGATTACTGTTACAGTCACGCTGGGAACAGTAATCCAAATACCGCGCCATTGCCACAAATCTTTTTTCCAATTGGGCCACATTGAATTTAGTCCGATTAATTTTCTTAATTTTCCAGACTACAGCAAGAAGCGAAAGGCTCTACAGAAATGTCTTTTAGACCAACCGAGTTTAAAAGTTCTTCCCATTCTTTAGGATTAGAATTGCGGAGAGCGGCAAGAGTAATCAATGTCTCGTTCCAAATCCCTGCCTGTGCATATAATTGAGCTTGTTCTAAGGGGCTAGCACCTTGAAGTTTTTGTTGTAAGTCTGAAGTTAATTCTACTGGCTTGAGAGTGCCTTGAACGTATTTATCTGCAGCGCGATCGTTACTGTCGCAAACCAGGGCAAATTGCCATATATATTCTTGGCCCTGGCTCAAACCTGCGTTTTTGGGCAGATTGACTTTGACTATACCGTTAGTGTTTGAAATTTCAAAAGTATTAGAATAAACAGGGTTTCCTTCCTCGTCTATTACTACTAATTCTGCCGACTCAGCGGTATTTTGAGGCACATAGACAAACAAAGTCGGCTCCGTGGCCACCGTTGTGCCAACATTATCCCCTGGCATCAATGCTGTCAGCTCCATAGTTTTGTCAAGCACGCAGGAATCTCCGCGAGTGCCCCCGCCACTGGTTCTGCCAGTAGCTCCTCGGGATGGTCCTGCGGGAAATTCAATAGCGACTGTTTGTGATTCCCGGTTAGATTGGGCCTTAGCTAATTGCCATCCCGATAATGTTATTGCTGTGGGGCAAAAGGTTAAGGCTATTACGCCTGCCAAAGACTTGAGATATTGCCTACCCATGATCCATAACCTTTCTAAACTTTAGTCTATTATAATAGAATAATTTTTTCTTGGTCCTCCCCCTTTTGGTGTTGTAGGACTGTCTTTAGCAAAAAACCAGGTTTAAGGCCTCCCTTGACCACCCTAATAGGAGGTCGGGGTAGAGGTGAATTTTTAAAAATCCTACAAGCAACTCTTTAATAAATATTTCCCAAGCGAATTGGAAAGCAAACCCGGGTGCATCTCAACTTTTAATCAAACCAAAAGCCAAAAGCTTTTTGTCAATTCGCTTTTAGTTAATGGCTCCATTCCTGTTTTTTTTGATTCGATGCTCCGGCAAACCCCTAGTAGCCCCAGAAATTCAACAATTAACAATTGACAATTAACGATTAACAATTATAACGAAAAATTTACTCATGCTCTAATTAAATTAGCAGCCTTGTTGCCAGGGGGGCGATCGCACACAATAGTTCGGGTGGATATCGAGGAATGAATAGCGCCAAGAATTTAACGATTTTCTGGTAGCAGTTGTTTGTTAGTAGTTGTCTAACAATTGACAACTAACTACTAACAACGCTCCAAAAATCAATGATTTTTTGGTTTTTTTACAAAAATGAGATGCTCCCCAATACTTCTATAGCAACAGATGTGTTACCAAATAATATAGCATTTCCCAGACTAATGAGGTACATTTTTTATTTCGGTTTACCAAAAAGCGATAAGCTTTTGGTTTTATTCTTGCATTGGGATGCTCCCATGGCATTTCTATTACCCATTACCGCGTTCCCTATTACCAAAAAGCGTTTTTTTCTTGTACCTCACCGATACGGGAAATGCTATAATGAGTTGGTAAAATAGTAGCTAAAAAAGAGCTATAACAGGGCAAAACCTTGAGCAGCCAGTTCCTTAAAAACCCTTAGCATTGTTGAAATAGTTTGTACAAACTTTAGCACCCAGATAACGAGGGAAGCCTATTGTACTTTGGGGTTCTTGAAATCCAACATTCAGAATCGTTAAAGTAGGATAAATTGTTTTTTATCCAGCCACTTGAAATGTATTTAGAGGTAGCTCCACGATGACAAAATCAACTCCACCCCGTCCACCTGCACCCCCGCCACGGGCACCTCGTCCTCCGGCTCCAGGGGCACCGCGCCCGACCGCTGCCAATGGCAATGATGCAGCCAAAAGCGTACCACCGCCACCGTCTTCGGCACGTCCTGCTAGTCCAGCTACTCCCCCTCCCTCTGGACCATCAGCATCTGTAGAAGCCCAAGCAGAAACCTCCAGAGCTCCGGGCCTCGGTCTGGGACAACCGAAATTGAGGGATATTGTTTGGCGAGCCAATGAAGAAGGAATTTCCGATATTCACCTGGGCGTAAACGAACAACCTCGGTTTCGCAAACGGGGCGATCTGGTGCCAATAGAAGAATATCCCATGACCGACCTAGACACTTTTATGGCCTGGCTGCGGGAAATTCTTACAGATGAAGAAATCCAAACATTTCAAGAACAGTTAGACTTTGACGGTGCCGCAGATTTAGGGTTCGTGCGAATTCGGATCAGCCTTTTGGACTCCTTAGCAGGCCCGGCTATGGTCTTACGACTCATCGGGGCCACTATTTTGAAGATGGAACAACTCCGTCTGCCAGAAGTTTTCAAGAAGGTATGTCACTACCACAAGGGACTACTTTTGGTCACGGGGCCGACCGGTTCTGGTAAATCTACCACAATGGCTGCCATGATCGATTACATTAATGACACTTTCCCCTATCACATCATCACCATCGAAGACCCGGTTGAATTTGTTCATCAAAGCCGAAAATCTCTCATCAAACACCGGGAGGTGGGTCGCCATACTCTGAAGTTCTTTAACGCTCTTAAAGGTGCTTTGCGTCAAGACCCAGATTTGATGCTCGTCGGAGAGATTCGGGATAAAGAAACTGTTGGAATTGCGATTAAAGCTGCTTCAACCGGTCACTTGGTTATGGGAACTCTCCATACCAACAGTGCTGTTAAAACTTTGACTCGTATTCTGGATATGTTCTCAGCAGAAGAGCAACCTTCTGTGAAGATGGCTCTCTCGGAAATCTTGGTTGCCATTATCGCTCAGTTGTTGTGTAAAACGACTGACGGCAAGCGGGCCGCTTTCCATGACATCTTGATAAATACTGACGTGATTAGGGAATATATCCTTAAGGATCAATACGAGGAAATCAATCAAATCATGCTCAAAGATACTTATGAAGGCATGACCACTATGAACAGGTCTCTCTACGAACTCTATAATGAAGGCCGCATTACTGAAGAAATAGCTCTGGAACAGTCGCCTTCTCCTAATGAAATGGCTCAGATTCTTCGAGGTAGAATTTAAAGAAATTGTGAAGTATTTAAGGCTTAGTTTTCAACCGAAGCTAAATTATAAATGCAGTCTATTTCCTCTAGGACAGGACTAAATACAAGTGAATGTTGGAAACGAAAGAATCGAGCCCGGATCGATTTCCTTGAATTCTGAACCTGCAAAATTCCCCCAGTTGTTCAAAGGCATCGCTCTCTTTACACCTGGGGGAGATTTAATTTATTGCCTAGACCCTCAGAAAAAAAGTAGATGGCATACCCATCTCTGTGCCGCACTCCAAGGCATGTTAGGATTATCAGAATCGCCACATTTTTTGATACCAGGCTATACGGCTACTATTGACAAATGGCTAGCTCCTGGAACTCAAAAATTGCGAGTTTCTGCTGAAGCTTATCCTCCTGTTTTAAGGTATCAACCATTATTAAATGCTGTTTTTAATACCGGAGATTTAGTTTGGCAAGCTGCTCCTTGGTCGGAAGAATTTTGTAATCAGTTGGTAATGGGAACTTATTACGACCGGTTCCCTCAACTATGGGAAAATCACGATTTAGTGGTTCGCTTTGAAAAACCAAAAACTGATTCAAGCTCTAACCGCCTCTCTTCTTTCTCTTCTTTCTCTTCTTTCTCTACTTTCTCTTCTTTCTCTTCTTTCTCTTCTTTCTCTACTTTCTCTTCTTTCTCTTCTTTCTCTTCTTTCTCTTCTTTCTCTTCTTTCTCTTCTTCTTCTTCCATCGAGCAGAATTGGCCAACAGATTTATCCTTTTTGGATAATTCACCAGAAATCAAAGGTTATGTTCTCCGCTTGTTTGTATCTAGTAATGGCATGGTAACAAAGCAAACTCTGGAAAATTTACATCAAATCTTGGAAAATTCTTTGGGTTATCCTTACACTTTGAAGGTAATTGATGTTCTCAAACATCCAGAGCAAGCAGACGCCGATCGCATTTCTGCTACTCCTACTTTGATTAGAGTATGGCCGAAACCAGTTAGAAGAATTGTAGGGCAATGCGACGATCTTGAGAAAATCTTACAGTTATTGCACTGTTAATTTTTGATGGCTAATTGGGTAATGGATAATACTCATCATCCGTCCTTTTCCTTAAATGCAACCCCGTTTTCAGCATCACTAATCAAAAACCTCTCCCAATTGGTTCCAGTGGGAGAAGTTTAAACGAATTGGGGCGATCGCTCTATTTATTTTTCAGTATTTTAGTGTCTCAATTTTCACCCTTCAATACATCAGATATTTTCAAGCGATCGCTACTAGAGAGCCGGTCTTGTATTCCCGGCAAACCTGGTTTTTTGGTATCTAGTGAAACCCGGCGCAAGCCGGAATTACCTGCTTTCAAAGGCGGACTTTATCTTATTATTTTTTCAACAAATAGCAAAAATTTAACAAAAACATCCAATCTTTATAAAAATACTCTCCAGGCAAAAAACAAGAACCTTTTACCATTCCCAATTGCCAATTCCCAATTCCCCAGAAGGAAGAGAGCGGTCAATTCTTGCAAAAAGACTCAAAATTGAGATGCACCCGGTTTAACTATCGAAGCAGACTTTACCCGAGTGGTTCGATCGGCAGGAGTTTCCTTGGATGATTGTACCGCCGATGTCTGTTCTTCTTCTATAGATGAGGCTACAGGTGGAGCTTCTCCAGAAGGAGAAGGATCGACCTTGGGGACTGGTTTTGCTTCTGTCGATGCTGGGGCCCCTGGTATCTCTTCTTCTTCTATAGTTGGCGCTGCCGGTGGAACTTCTTCTGGGACTGGTTTTGCTTCTCTAGTTGGCTGGCCCGTCGGTATCTCTTCTTCTTCTATAGTTGGCGCTGTCGGTGGAGCTTCTTCTGGGACTGGTTTTGCTTCTGTCGATGCTGGGAGCCCTGGTGTCTCTTCTTCTGTGGTTGCTTTTTCGGGAGCGGGTAGAACTTCCGGGGTAGGCTCTTCTGTGCCAGAGGGAGATTGCTGGCCAACTTCTCCTTCCTCTTCCAGAGTTGGTCCAACTGGAGAGGTTTCTTCTGGTTGGGCAGGGCTAACTGGAGCTGGTTCTGGTTGGACTGGTTCTGGTTTGTAAGTTGGAGCGACAATGGCCAGGAGTTCTGTTAGTGGGATGTCTCCTTGGATTAATTTGCTTAAAGCGTCTTGGCCGTTGGGCTGATAGGTAATTAGTCTGGCCGTGTTGTTGTAAACGTTATTAATTGGGTTGCCCAGTTCGTCCAGATATTCAAGCTGGACCCAGTTTTTTCCTGGTTTGAAGCCTTTGAGATACATTGGCTGCCAGCGATCGCTCGTAAAGCTGGTCCCGTTGATAGTTACTTTGATGCGCCAGTCTGCTATTTCATCTTCTGGGTTTTCTTGCGCGACGAAGTGTAAAGGAGCGTTTGTAAGGTAAAAGTCCAACAGGATTGGTTCCGATCCTAAGGTTCCAGTGGGACTGTTGTAGGTTAATAGGGGTTGGTTGGAATTTGGGTTGTTATTGGGGGTTTTAGTGAAGATATGAAAGGTAATTTGGGCGTAAGCGCCTTGATTTTTGAAGCTTTCTTCCCAAGGACGGTTGGCAAAGACTCGGAGGGTGTGGGTTCCTGGTTCTAAGTCTTTGATAGTTAAAGGTCGATCTAGGTCGTAAATTTCTTTGTAGGGTTGGTTGTCCAAGATTACTTCTAAGTGGGGGCCTAAACCTAAGTCCGATTTAAAGATTGGTAAGTCTTTAACTTGGAGTTGGACAGTTAAGTTGTTATCTTGAAGAACTTCTTGGGGTTTGGGACTTAGTATGGTGACTTGAGGTTGATATCTATCTAGTACTCGACCCAATTTTTGAATTGTTGTTGGAGGAGAGACTTCCGATATTGCCGGGACGGGGGTAGGAATGGCCTTTTTGTCACTCCCAAGTTGGGGCTGTTCGGGAAGGCGAGCGCCACAACCGGTCATGGCCATCGTTAAAACTACTGCTATAAGCGATATGAGTATTGTTTTTTTTACTGTTTGCCGCCAATTGATGCCAAACACTTTTATAAACTCCCTGGTTATTTTTACTTAGAGAATCATCATTAGTATTACAAGCAACTATAACCGAAACCGAACCATTAGCATTTTTACCTGGACTTGGTGGCTCGATCTGGCATCCACTCAATGTTAGATTCTTGACATTTTATTTGATTCTCGGATTAGCCAGAGCAGGGAAAGTCTAACAGTTTTCTCAGCTAAATTAATCGAAGTTAAGTTTTGTTAAGAAAAAAGTTAAACCCTTGACTTTTTTTCCGTTCTAGGTTGGTTAGAGCTACATTGGTAAATAGGCACTCAAGAAAATTTTAATAATTGTAAAGATCTGATTTTAAGTAGGTAAACAGCACTATAATTTTTGATAACAACTCCTCAGACACAAAAATGGCCATCAAAAGAGGAGCTAATGAGGTGACTGGGGAGTTGCGACCCAATTGGCTTTAAGATCAGATCGGTTGCCAAAACCAATAATGCCTTTATGCCAAAGAAAGGCCAAAGAAAGGCCAAATAGGGGTTAGTTTGGCCCCATAAATATTCGCGCTGCTAGGTAATAAGTAATGTAAATATTCCTGGCAGAAAATTCTGAGAATCGTTACAAAGGTTATCAGAAGCAAATATCAAACACTAATTCGTAAAACAGTTTCTTACGCACAGGAGAGCCTTCATGACCAAAAGTCCTCCAGAGCGCAAGGCAAAGGTAGTGGTAGATAAGGATCCGGTACCAACTTCATTCGAGAAGTGGGGCAAACCAGGTCACTTTGACCGCACCCTAGCCAGGGGTCCAAAAACAACCACTTGGATTTGGAATCTCCACGCAGACGCTCACGACTTTGATAGTCATACCAGCGACTTAGAAGACGTATCGCGAAAAATCTTCAGCGCGCACTTCGGCCATCTGGCCGTAATCTTTATTTGGTTGAGTGGTGCTTACTTCCACGGTGCCAAGTTTTCTAACTACGAAGCTTGGTTGACTGATCCAATCGGTATTAAACCAAGCGCCCAAGTAGTATGGCCCATTGTTGGCCAAGAAATTTTGAATGCGGATGTTGGTGGCGGCTTCCACGGAATACAGATAACCTCTGGCCTGTTCCAATTGTGGCGTGCCAACGGCATCACGAACTCATTCCAGCTATACTGCACCGCCATAGGCGCTCTAGTAATGGCAGCCTTGATGCTGTTTGCAGGTTGGTTCCACTATCATAAGCGTGCTCCGAAACTGGAATGGTTCCAGAACGTGGAGTCGATGATGAACCATCACCTCGCAGGCTTACTAGGTTGTGGCTGTTTGGGTTATGCGGGACAGCAAATTCATGTGTCCCTGCCAATAAACGCTTGTTTGGACGCGATCGATGCAGGCAAACCCTTAATAGTAGGTGGCAAAACCATAGCTACCGTGGCTGATATTCCGCTACCCCACGAGTGGATTTTAAATCCCAGTTTGATGGCAGATATCTATCCAAGCTTTGCCAAGGGGTTAACTCCATTCTTCACCTTGAACTGGGCAGCATACTCGGACTTTCTGACATTCAAAGGAGGTCTAAACCCAGTAACAGGTGGTTTGTGGTTAAGCGATACAGCACACCATCACCTAGCTTTGGCAGTGTTGTTCATCGTAGCCGGCCACTTTTACCGGACTAACTGGGGAATAGGCCACAGCTTTAAGGAAGTTTTGGAAGCTCATAAAGGTCCCTTTACAGGCGAAGGCCACAAAGGGATGTATGAAATCTTCACAAATTCTTGGCACTGCCAGCTTTCTTGGAACTTGGCATGGATGGGTTCTCTGAGCATTATAGTGGCCCATCATATGTATGCAATGCCACCATATCCCTATATTGCAGTTGATTACCCAACTCAGCTATCCCTATTCACGCACCATATGTGGATTGGAGGATTCCTGATTGTTGGTGCTGGTGCCCACGCGGCCATATTCATGGTGCGGGATTACAATCCGGCCCAACACGTCAATAATCTTTTGGATCGGGTAATCCGTCACCGGGATGCAATTATTTCCCACTTAAACTGGGTGTGCATATTTTTAGGCTTCCACAGCTTTGGATTGTACGTCCACAACGATACAATGCGGGCATTCGGTCGTCCTCAGGATATGTTCTCCGATACGGGGATTCAACTACAGCCAGTTTTTGCGCAGTGGATTCAAAACATACACAGCGTAGCAGCTGGTAATACGGCACCGGGAGCTTTAGCATCAGTCAGTCCAGTTTTTGGCGGCGATGTAGTAGCAGTAGGCGGCAAAGTAGCGATGATGCCAATGACGCTGGGTACGGCGGACTTCATGGTTCACCACATCCACGCCTTCACCATTCACGTTACGGCCTTAATTCTCCTAAAAGGCGTTCTTTATGCCCGTAGCTCTCGCTTAATTCCTGATAAGAGCGAATTAGGTTTCCGCTTCCCATGCGACGGTCCCGGTCGTGGCGGTACCTGTCAGGTATCTGGTTGGGACCATGTGTTCTTAGGTCTGTTCTGGATGTACAACTCCCTGTCAATTGTAATTTTCCACTTTAGTTGGAAGATGCAGTCTGATATTTGGGGCACTGTAGCAGCAGACGGAACCGTGAATCACATCACTTACGGCAACTTTGCTCAAAGTGCAATTACCATCAACGGTTGGTTGCGCGACTTCCTGTGGGCGCAAGCTTCTCAGGTAATCAACTCTTACGGTTCGGCTCTGTCGGCCTACGGTTTGATGTTCTTAGCAGCTCACTTTGTCTGGGCCTTTAGCTTGATGTTCTTGTTCAGCGGTCGCGGCTACTGGCAAGAGTTGATCGAATCGATTGTTTGGGCGCATAATAAATTAAAGGTAGCTCCAGCAATTCAACCTCGTGCTTTGAGCATCACTCAAGGTCGGGCAGTAGGGGTAGCCCACTACCTCTTAGGAGGAATAGCCACAACCTGGGCGTTCTTCTTAGCTCGAATAATTTCAGTAGGATGACCTAAATAGGGTTTAAGATTTTTGATGGGGGGTTGATTTTTCCTCAATCCTCCATCCTCCATCCCATCTCAAATCTCCAATAAACCGCGAGACTTGCTCATTATCTCTAGAGAAGTTTTATGGCGACAAAATTCCCAAAATTTAGCCAAGACCTGGCAGCTGACCCGACAACACGTCGGATTTGGTACGGGATTGCCACTGCCCATGACTTTGAAACCCACGATGGCATGACGGAGGAAAATCTTTACCAAAAGATTTTTGCCTCTCACTTCGGTCATCTGGCAATCATTTTCCTGTGGGCTTCAGGCAGCCTGTTCCACGTTGCCTGGCAAGGCAATTTCCCACAGTGGGTTAAAGATCCTCTAAACGTGCGTCCCATCGCCCACGCGATTTGGGATCCGCAATTCGGAAAGGCAGCCGTAGATGCCTTCACCCAAGCGGGTGCTTCTAACCCAGTTGATATCGCGTATTCTGGTGTTTACCACTGGTGGTACACCATCGGCATGAGGACCAATAACGACCTGTACCAGGGTTCTATTTTCCTCCTGGTATTAGCATCTTTGATGCTGTTTGCAGGTTGGTTGCACCTCCAGCCTAAATATCGCCCCAGCTTGGCTTGGTTCAAAAATGCTGAATCTCGCCTTAACCACCACTTGGCAGGGCTGTTCGGCGTTAGCTCTTTGGCTTGGACGGGTCACTTGGTCCACGTTGCCATCCCAGAATCTCGCGGACAGCATGTTGGTTGGGATAATTTTCTGACAACTCTGCCACATCCCGCAGGTTTGGCTCCGTTCTTTACGGGTAACTGGGGAGTTTACGCTCAAAACCCGGATACAGCACAACACGTTTTCGGTACCTCAGAAGGTGCAGGAACTGCAATCCTAACTTTCTTGGGCGGTTTCCACCCTCAAACCGAGTCTCTGTGGCTGACTGATATGGCCCATCACCATTTGGCGATCGCGGTCATCTTCATCATCGCAGGTCATATGTACCGGACTCAGTTCGGTATCGGTCACAGCATCAAAGAAATGCTGGACTCCAAAGCCGGTTTGATTGGTGGTAAGAGCGAAGGCCAATTCAACCTTCCTCACCAAGGGCTGTACGAAACCCTCAACAACTCCCTGCACTTCCAACTGGCATTGGCTCTGGCTTCTTTAGGGGTAATCACCTCTCTAGTGGCCCAGCATATGTACGCCTTGCCTCCTTACGCTTTCATCGCTAAGGATTACACCACGATGGCAGCACTTTATACCCACCACCAGTACATCGCTGGTTTCATCATGGTAGGTGCTTTTGCCCACGGTGCTATTTTCTTGGTGCGCGATTACGACGCGGAGCAAAACAAAGGCAACGTGTTGGATCGGGTGTTGCAACACAAAGAGGCCATCATCTCTCACCTGAGCTGGGTCTCTCTGTTCTTAGGCTTCCACACTCTAGGTCTGTACGTCCATAACGATGTTGTGGTTGCTTTCGGTACTCCCGAAAAACAAATTCTGATCGAACCGGTATTTGCTCAGTTCATCCAGGCTTCTCACGGCAAAATGCTCTATGGAATGGACGTGCTTTTGTCCAACTCCGATAGTATTGCTGCTACGGCTTGGCCGAACTACGGTAATGTCTGGTTAGATGGTTGGCTGCAAGCTATTAATAGCGGTAGCAATTCTCTGTTCTTAACCATCGGCCCTGGCGATTTCTTGGTACACCACGCGATCGCTCTCGGCTTGCACACCACTACTTTGATTCTGGTCAAAGGCGCTTTAGATGCCCGTGGTTCCAAACTCATGCCCGATAAGAAAGACTTCGGCTACGCATTCCCTTGCGATGGTCCCGGTCGTGGAGGCACTTGCGATATCTCAGCTTGGGACTCCTTCTATCTAGCTATGTTCTGGATGTTAAACACCCTGGGCTGGTTAACTTTCTACTGGCACTGGAAGCATCTCTGCGTCTGGCAAGGTAACGTGGCCCAATTCAATCAGTCTTCTACTTACTTGATGGGCTGGTTCCGCGATTACCTCTGGCTGAACTCTTCTCAGCTAATCAACGGTTACAACCCATTCGGGACAAACAACCTGTCTGTCTGGGCTTGGATGTTCCTCTTAGGTCACCTGGTTTGGGCTACTGGTTTCATGTTCCTCATCTCTTGGCGCGGCTACTGGCAAGAGCTGATCGAAACTCTCGTTTGGGCCCACGAGCGCACTCCTCTGGCTAACCTAGTTCGCTGGAAGGACAAGCCCGTTGCTCTGTCAATCGTTCAAGCCCGCGTCGTTGGCTTGGCTCACTTCACTGTGGGTTATGTCATAACTTACGCGGCCTTCCTAATTGCCTCAACTGCCGGGAAGTTCGGTTAATCTTTAACAATTGACTGATGCCTAGTCTGTTAGGTAATTAAAAAAAACCTCCTGCCTTCGGGTGGGAGGTTTTTATTGTTATCAATTTGTTTGACAAGGATAGGAGTAATTTATGTGGCAAATATACCCGGGAGAGCCATTTATTTTAGAGGGTTTTAGGGCTAAATTTTATGTGGAAATAACTCAAAATTATGTGGATTTGTTGCTTGAATTTGCCGACAAAAACTTAGAAAAATCGGATTATGATATTGAAACTGGATGTATTATTTTAGATAATGCTAATGTCAAACAAAAGGTTTATTTAATCGATTTTTGTCTGTCAGCACTGCTAAAACCTGAAATTCCACCGCCAACATTGACTCATATTTTAGAAGCAACTGTTTATTTGCCCTTTGCTTTTTTAATAGATAGAATAGAATCAGACATCGAGCACCAAGAGGAGGCGGAAGGTACTAAGGAGTATTTTGAAAATTATTTTTACTTTACCTATCGTCGTCGATTAACGGAGAGAGCTTATCGTCGAATAGCTTTACCTTTAGATATTGCCTTTGACATTACTTCAGATGGCTCTGATTTTGAACTAGAAACAGTTGAAGATTGGCAAGAGCATTACGAGGATATTCTGTCTTTCGATTACGAATCAACAGACGTTAGAGAATGGGCAGATAAAGTAAACGTTCTTGCCCACTCATTAGTTTTAGGAGATGACGAAGATTTTAGGGTAACATCTATCAATCCTCAGCTAGTAGATGGTGCGGCTCCGGTGGCATTAAATATGGGAATTACAGATGAATATTTGAGTAATAAATTACCGTTGGTAACAGAAGAAGAGTTTGAGAAATCTCAAAGGTCAATTTTTAATTTGGTTCTCTAAATGTTGGCTTTCTCTTTGAGGCGATCGCTTAATATTAAGACAATTAGAAAGTATCAAACTGAAGTAAAAATGAATTTTTGATGTTAAGATTTTGGCATTTATAATCGATAGTTGACCCATTACTAACGTTAAAAACAATCATGTCCGACCATCGCCAACTTTACGAAGGCAAAGCCAAAATCGTCTATGCCACCGACGATCCAGAAATATTGCTAACCCATTTTAAAGACGATGCCACGGCCTTCAACGCCCAAAAACGGGGGACAATCGTCGGTAAAGGCCAAATAAACTGCACCATCTCCAGCCGCCTCTTTCAACTATTAGAGGCCAAGGGCATCCCTACCCACTTTATGGACTGTCCGGCCCCCAATCGAATGCGAGTCCGACGGGTAAAAATTGTGCCAGTGGAAGTCATCGTTAGAAATATTGCTGCGGGCAGTCTGTGCAAACAAACTGGCATCGCCGAAGGGACGCCCATCGAACCGACTATTGTCGAATACTGCTATAAAAACGACAGTTTGGGAGATCCTCTCTTAACTCGCGATCGCCTCCTCCTCCTAAAATTGGCAACTCCCGAAGAGCTAGACCAACTAAAAAGCTTTGCCCTGCAAATCAACGATATTCTCAGTGCCTTCTTTAATGAATGCGGCATTACTCTGGTCGATTTCAAACTAGAATTTGGTATCGACGGCCAGGGCAATTTAATTCTAGCTGACGAAATCAGTCCCGATACTTGCCGACTCTGGGACCAATCCCAAAGCGACCCCAAACAACGAGTAATGGACAAAGACCGTTTTCGTCGGGACTTGGGCAATATAGAAGCGGCCTATCAACAGGTTCTAGAGCGAATTATGGCTCGGGAAGTTTAGAAAAGACGATACTGGTGCTAAAATTACAGCGTTTCTTGATTGGGAATGGGGAACAGGCAGGATGCCTGTTCTACGTTCCCCGGTGTGTAGGAAAAATAAATATGCGCTTATCTCCCGTGTTGGTGGCACTGTTGGCTACCTCAATTAATTTAGGACTATCGGATGCGGCATCATGCCAGACAGTCGATACCGAAACTGTCGCCGAAACAAAAAGGCAGAGCGATCGCCCACTAGAAACAAAACCTGCCGATGGCGACAACAAATTCCAAGAAGTTGTGACCGTTACTAGAGTCCCAGAGTCAGTATTGAACGGTCTAGCTATAGAGGGGCAACAGCCAGAAGAGGCCCATTCCGAAATAGCTCAGTTTCCCGGGGAGTCTGGGGGAGGGGAACCTCAAGTGCTGGTAGCAGAAGTCCTCGTCCTGGGGGTAGAAGGAGAACTCGAAGATCGAGTTTATCAAGTCATCAGCACCCAACCGGGACGCACGACGACGCGATCGCGATTGCAACAAGATATCAACGCCATTTTCGCTACAGGCTTTTTCCAAAACGTTCGCGCCACTCCGGAAGATACTCCCTTGGGGGTGCGGATAACTTTTGAGGTGGAACCGAACCCGGTATTGCGTTCTGTGGTTGTAGAAGGAGACCAAGTGCTGCCGGGAGAGGTAGTAGAGGGTGCTTTCGACGCGCAATACGGCAATATCCTCAACCTGCGGAGCTTTCAAACTGGGGTAGAAGAAATTAATGGGTGGTATCAAGAAAACGGTTATGTTTTGGCGCAGGTGGTGGGGGCTCCAGAGGTAGGGAATGATGGCACGGTAACTATACAGGTAGCGGAAGGTGAAATCGAGCAACTTCAAGTGCGCTTTCTCAATTCTGATGGAGAGGCAACGGACGAGGAAGGCAACCCCATTAAAGGTCGGACTCGGGAGTTTATTATTACGCGGGAAGTAGAACTGGAACCGGGGGACGTGTTTAACCGAGAAATAGCTGAAAAAGATTTGAGGCGGGTGTTTAATTTAGGGATTTTTGAGGACGTGCGGTTGGGTTTGGAACCGGCACCAGACGACCCTAATAAGGCTATTGTCATCGTGAACGTTGTCGAGAGGAGTACGGGTTCTCTGGCTTTGGGTGGTGGCGTGAGTTCTGCTAGCGGTTTGTTTGGAACTGCGAGCTACCAGGAGCAAAATTTGGGGGGTAACAATCAGAATTTAGGGTTAGAAGTGCAGGTGGGGGAACGGTTGTTGTTGTTCGATGTGAGTTTTAGCGATCCTTGGATTGCTGGGGATCCTTATCGGACTTCTTATACTCTGAATGCTTTTAGAAGGCGATCGATTTCGGTGATTTTTGATGGGGGAGAGCGCGAGGTGGAACTGGCTAATGGCGATCGCCCCAGGGTAGTGCGTACTGGGGGTGGAATTAGTTTTATTCGTCCTTTGAATAGAAATCCTTATGTGCCGACCAACTGGACCAGCTCCCTGGGTTTGCGCTACGAACAAATTAAGATTCAAGATGCCGACGGCGATACTGTTTCCAGAGACGAATTAGGTAACAGGTTGAGTATGGACGATTCTGGAAGCGACGACCTGCTGACGGTACAATTTGGTATAGTTAACGATACTCGCAACAATCGGTTACAACCTACTGGTGGAGGACTGATGAGGTTCGGTACGGAACAGTCTATTCCTATAGGTGAGGCAGGTATTCTTATGAATCGGCTGCGGGCGAGCTACAGCTTTTACGTTCCCGTGGAATTTACGGATTTTTCTGAGGGTTACGAGGCCCTAGCGTTTAACATTCAAGCGGGTCATATCGTAGGCGATCTACCACCTTATGAGGCGTTTCCTTTGGGGGGCGTGAATAGCGTTCGGGGGTACGATCAGGGAGATTTGGCGGCGGCGAGGACTTTTTTGTTGGGAACTGTGGAGTATCGTTTTCCTTTGTTCTCGTTTCTGGGGGGCACTTTGTTTGTGGATGGGGGTACGAGTTTCGATTCTCAAAGTAGCGTTCGCGGCAATCCCGGTGGCGTTCGGGATAAACCGGGTAGCGGTTTTGGTTATGGTGCGGGTATCCGCATTCAGTCGCCATTGGGGCCGATTAGGGTGGATTACGGTTTTAACGATAATGGCGATAGTCGGATTCATTTTGGCGTTGGGGAGAGTTTTTAGGTCGTTTGTAGCAAGCACTTTAGTGCTTTAGATTGTTTTTTTAAAGACTAAAGTGCTTGCTAAGTAACGGGAGCATCTCATATTTCCAAAAATACTTTTTTTCTGCTAAGAGTTCCCTCTTTTCCCGTTCCCTCTTTTCCCGTTCCCTCTTTTCCCGTTCCCCGTTCCCCGTTCCCCGTTCCCTAAAAGCGTTCAAATTTTGGGTTTATTCTTGCATTGAGATGCTCCCTAAGTAACTACGCAAAATTAATTACATAGCGAACGGACAAGATGTCTGTTCTACGGGGAAATTCATATTTGGAAGATTGCGGTGGGTTGTTCTGGATAGAAAATAGATGTCAAATCTCTCGTTATTTTCTTTGGATGAAATCGAAGGAGAAATTGCCAAGATTATTCGACTATTTAAAATTTTTCAATATGCTGAATGTGCCGAAGCGATTAAAAAATGGTTAAAGGCTAACGGCATTTAACATGACTCAATTGTACGATTTACTGAATAAAATTCGAGAGAAACCGGGGCTCTATCTCGGCTATCCATCGGTTTCTAATCTGTTTATGTTTTTGTGTGGATACAATCAATCCCAGGAAGATTTAGACATTCCTATTACGGAACAAGAAGAGGAATTTCAAGAATTTCAGCCTTGGTTGCAGAAAAAGTTTAATTTGAGTACATCGGCTTCTTGGGCGCGAATTATTCTGCTTTATACTACTAATGAAGAGACGGGTTTTACGATGTTTTTTGAGTTGCTGGAAGAAGTTCGAGGAGAACGAAATAAACTCTTAGATGTTGGGGATAAATTAGAGCTACCGCAGGCGATCGCATCCACGAGAAAAGATTAGTTAATACCATTTTAATAAAGATGTGAAAGGGAGCATCTCATATTTCCAAAAATACTTTTTTTCTGCTAAGAGTTCCCTCTTTTCCCGTTCCCTCTTTTCCCGTTCCCTCTTTTCCCGTTCCCCGTTCCCCGTTCCCCGTTCCCTAAAAGCGTTCAAATTTTGGGTTTATTCTTGCATTGAGATGCTCCCGATGTGAAAGACTTAGAGCCCCCCAACCCCCCGATATCTTGGGGGGCTTAAGATTTAAAAACTCTACCATAACTTTATTAAATTGGTATAAAATTGGAATTACAGGGATTTTTTCAAGAAATATGAAAACTAAAATACCAGATTTAAAGTCCCTTTTAGAACTAACTGAGGATGATTTTTACGCGGTTTGTCAGGGAAATCCCGATGTTAAAATCGAGGGTTCTGCTACAGTCGGGTTAATTAGGGTCTGCTGAATAAATGAAAAAATTCCGCATCTTCAGTCCAAATTGCTGCCGATAAAGTTAGGACTAAAGCAACTATTTCCCAGTCGTTAGGAACCCTGGAAATTCGCTTTCTTGCCTCTGCTTCTAATCGATCCATATCCCTTTCTGCCCCTGCTTTATCCAACCCTTTATCTAAGCGGTCCTACAGGGCATCTGCTTCTGCTTTATTGGGTTTAACTACTGGATAAAAATATCCCAATAATTTACCATTTTGCTCTACTGCTAGGGCTTCTTTTCCCGTCACTAATACTTGGTTTGGTAATTCGTGCAATTCAACTTTTTTCATAGTTTACCTCTGGATTTTTCTTAGTAATTTATACGAGTTTAAACTGTTCGTAGCGATCGCAAAGCGCGATTTATACGACTAAAGTCGTTACTACGAACAGACTTGTTATATAAGTTTGAGCAAACCGACGAGTCGTTCCTTTACCGATTGGTGAGTGTACTCGTCTTGGGGGTGGGCCGGTTGCCCCGGACGTTGGAAGTAAGGACGTTCGCCGTAAATCTGCCCCCACTTAAAATCAACTTGTCTCACAAATTCGTAATACAATTCCTGGTTGTTTAAAAGTTCCTCGATTATCAGTCGCAAAGCTAGCATGGGCGAATTAAGATTGCTGCTCACTTTCCCTTGGTCGTTTCTCACCCAATCTTGCAACACGGCCTGTAAGGCCCCCGAAGAATCCCCCAAGCGGGAAGCGACAAAAGCGTTAATCTCCGTCACTGCCTGCATCATGGGTGGAACTGGGGATTCCCCTTTGAGAAAACTTCCCCCCTGTTGGCCGATAACATCTGCCAGGGAGAATTTCCGCCCGGAGAGTATGTCTCGCTGTAATTCGATTTCTTTCTCTTTCTCTTTGTCTTTGTCTGGGGTCATAATAGCAACTGCTAGCTAACAACAAATCTATTTTAGCAGGCGGTAATACCAATTTGTTAAAGATATGAAAGAGAACATTTTTGACCTCTGACCTCTGACCGAAAGCGTTAATAAGTCTTTCATAACTTTATTAAAATCGATACACACCGTCTCGCATACCATGAGATTACCGTCTCGCATACCATGAGATTACCGTCTCGCAGACCATGAGATTACCGTCTCGCAATTAAAATGGTATCAGTTCTACGGAACGGGCAAGATGCCTGTTCTACGAGGGGGCGATCGCTTGATTTTGGTGCTAAAATAAACAGGTCGGTTAGCAGGTATAACCACGAACATCAAAGTAATATTAGAATCAAGCGAGGAAGGCGGATATACCGTTTGCGTTCCGTCGCTTCCCGGTTGTATTAGCGAAGGAGACAGTATTGAAGAGGCGTTAACTAACATCCAAGAGGCAATAGAACTTTACTGTGAGGAGATATCGGAGGACTAAAGGTTGAACTATTTCTTTGACTGGAACCCGACTAAAGAACAACAAAATATCCGCAAACATCGGGTTAGCTTTCGTCAGGCTGCAACAGTTTTCTACGATTCTAACCAATTATCCATTTATGATGAAGAACATAGCGTGGAGGAGGATCGGTGGATTACTATGGGCATAGATAGCGGTGGCGTATTAAGAGTGGTAGTGCATACTTTTGAGGCGATCGATGAGTTTTCTTGTAAAATTCGGATTATCTCGGCCCGCAAAGCAACAAATAACGAAACTCAAAAATATCGGGAGATGAACTAATGAAATCAGAGTATGATTTTTCTGGAGCAGAGAAAGGCAAATTTTATCGTCGGGATGCAATTTTTCATTTTCCAATTTATCTCGACGAGGATGTTAACGAGTTTATCAATAAGCTCGCGGAAGAAAGAGAGCTGGAGGTAGCTACACTGGTTAATCAGTTGTTGAGACTCGATATGGAAAAGATAAAAAGCGATCGCTCTTAAAGCTGTCAAAAAAACGGGAAAATTAAGAAACCTGGTTTTTTGAAAAAACCAGGTTTCTGGCGCGGGATTTTTCGTAACCAAATCTCATGGCTTACCCACTAATCCTATACGACTAAAGTCGTTACTACGAACTACGACTAAAGTCGTTACTACGAACTTAGATCGCTGAAGTCAAAAAGTCCTTCTTGGCGGCGCACCACGTTAGAAACCTCCGAATACATACTCCCAACTTTACCGTAATGCTGGGTAAATAAGGAATGACAGCCAACAATTACTAACAACTCCCGCGCCCGAGAAAAAGCAACGTTAACCCGTTCCGGTTTGTTGGCAAATCCTACTTTTCCTTCCAGATTATTTCGGACCATGCTAACAAGAATTACCTCCCTTTCCATGCCTTGAAAACGGTCGACGGTTCCCGTCCTAATATGTAACGACGGAAATAATTCCGGGTTGATTTTCTCCTCTATTAAACGCAATTGGGCGTTGTAAAAAGTAATAATTCCTACCTCCTTTCTCGGCAAACCCGCCGCCACTTTCGACGACCAAGCAGCTTCCATTTTAACGCATAATTTCTCCATAACTTCTACCTCCTTTTCGTTATAAGGAGAAGTTCCCTCTTTTTCCTCCAAAAATCCCTCAGTTTGGGGCATCTTTATCCAGACAATATGATGCTTGTCTTTAATTAAATCTCCTGCCAAACCGTGCGCCCTTTCCTTATCCGGTTCCACAATGCCGCACTGGAGGCGATGGTCGTAAAACTGATTGATTGCTCCCATAATATTCGGGTGCATTCGGTATTGAGTAGTTAGCATTTGTTTGATTTTTTCCGACGCCGTCTCGAAGTGAATTTTAAATAAAGACTCCTCGAAAAAGTCTAACTCTTCTTTAGAACTTTCCATGTCTTCGGCAATTTCTTCGATGGTCTGTTGGTTGAGCATTGGCGGCAACTGGCGGTGGTCTCCCACTAATACTAATTTCTTACCTTTTAAGGCCGGAATTAACATTTCTGGGGGCGTACATTTACTAACTTCGTCGATAATAACGACATCGAAATTATTGAACTCTTCGGCAAAATCTTTGCTGGCCGCTTGGACGCAAGTTATACCGATCGCGTTGGCATTATCCAGATAGATTTTCCTCAAATCGTTACTATCTTTTTCCGAGGGTTGCCGCAATTTGGCGACCCAATCTCCTACGAAACTTTCGTAGCGGTTGAGATAATTTTCTTCTCCTTCTAATTCCTGCTGCCAGCTTGCAAATTGAGTCTGGAATTTCCTCAAATATTCTAGGGCAAATAATCCTTTGGCGGATACTTCCGGTTTGAGGTTATCCGGTATCTCTTTCCAGGCAGACTCCCACCAACTGCGTTCGGCAATTAATTCGGGCGATCGCCCCTCTTCCAGAGTCTTATTTATCCGAGCAGTTTCCGTCTCAAACTCCTGGAATTGCCAGTTAATATCCTTAACTCGCTCCGCATTTTTCTCCTCTTTATTGCCGAGGTTATTTCTAATAACCGAGATAATCGCTAAAGGGTCAAAAGTAAAAACTACCTCTTCCAATTTGCCGATGTTATCTTCCCAACAATTCACCAAATCGGCAAAATGGTTTTCCTGTTTTAAAACCTCTAAGGGTTCGCGCTGGATGCATTCTTTAGCTAAAAATCTCAATTTTTCCGGGTAAATATGCTCCTGGGTCAGTTGTTCTAAAAGTTCGCTAAATTCTGCATATTTACTCTCGGCACTCTCGCGAGTTTTTAATAACTTCTCTTGCAGTTCTGCGAGGGATTGCTTATTTTCCGCCAGCCAGGTTTCGTGCCCTTGCAATTGAGTTTTAAAAACCGTCATTTTTTCTTCGATTTCTGCTTTTATGGGAGCCAAACAGCGACGGGAATTATTCAGAATCATCTCGAAGAAATTCTCCATAATTTGCATGAAGGTTTCTTGGATGTTTTGCGGTTGCCAAGCAGCGGCATATTTGGCTTCGATATTTTTCAAAAACAGGCGAGTTTGCTTGACAATTCCTTCCCTTTGCTGCGGTTCTAAATCTGGATAATTGCCAAATCGCGCCGCTAGATTTTGCCAGTCCGATCGCTCTTTGGCAGACAAAACCAACGGAGGCTGACTCAAGTTAATTTGTAAAAACTCGTTAAAACGATATTTCTTTCCTTTAACGTTAGCAAACTGCCGAGAAGCTTCGGCATTGAGGGAAGTTTGCAGCAAGCTCCATTCTGGCAACTTATTAATAGGAATGTCTCCGAAATTGGGCAGCATTTCGATATTATGAGAACGAGCGATCGCCACCAAAGCAGACGGCAGCCCCAGAGAATCAATTTTAAAAGCCTCGCCTGTTTGGTAACATCGGAACAAAACTTGATAAATAGTATTTTTTCCAGTTTTCAACCAAGCGCCGGCAGCAGCTACCACTCCATCTACTTCTGCTTTTTTCTTCTCTAATTTCTGGAGACTTTGCTGCAAACTATCGTAACTTTGCTGCTGCTGTTGGTACTCTTTTTCTAACTGTTGAAACTGTGCTAGCTCTTGTTGGTAAAGTTCCATCGCCTCCAAAGCAACCGGCATCGCCGCAACCAAACTTTTAGCTAACTCCAAACCTTCGGAAAAACGCCCCAAATAAAAAGGAATATCTTCCGCAAACCAAGCTGCCAAAGCAAAGGCACCTTTTTCTGGAACTTCCAAACCTAAATTGCGAGCAAAACTTCTGGCACTGCGGATATTTTCTAAAAACTCCTCCACCGCAGGTTCGCCCTTGGCGTGAGGTTGGAGGCGCGGCAGAAATTCGGTAATTTCGTCGTCCTCCCAGTCAACTTCTCCATCGGTACCGAACAATCTATCCAAGTCCGAGATTAAAGATTTTAACTTCTCGCTTTGTTTCTGGATGTCGGCGAGTTCGGCAGTTAAACTTTTGCGGTTTGCTTCTATATTAATAAGGCGAAAGCGAGATTCCCCCTGCTGCCCGAGTTCCTTTTCTTCCAACTCCAGATAACCGGCAAACCTCGACTTCGCCGCCAACAACTTGCCAAACAGCGTCACCCGTTCCCGCCGCCCCAAAAGCTCCTTCTGGCAGTCATCCGCCGTATTTTTCAACCAAGTACCGATAACCCGATCCTCCAGAAACGCCTCCCCCTCTTCCTGTACCTTCTCCGCCTTGCCCCGGCGCAGGGCGCGAATAATCGGACTGTGAACCAAACGGCTCAAAGCGTTGTCAACAGCCAAGTTTGCCTGAGAAGCGATTAAAGTTCGCCCGCCCCGCAGAGCCACTTGGTAGCAAATCTCGGCGATAACTGTAGTTTTGCCCGTCCCCGGCGGTCCCTGAATTAAAGCTAAATCTGGAACTGCCAACACAGTCTCCACCGCCGCGATTTGTTGGGGGTTTGCCGAGGGCAGGAGTAAATCGCGGGGTTCGAGTTTGACGGTTTTTTTCGGCAGGCGGGCGCTGGTGACGTCGAAGAAAAACTCTCCCAAATAAGGATTCTGGGAACGACCGTTTTTTAAATCTTCTAAAGCTCTTTGTTTGCGCTTGATTTGGGCGATTTCTCCGTAAGCTTCAAAAAAGAGGAAACCGGTGGCGGGGAGTTTGCTTTTTCCTTTGGCGAGACGATCGCCCAATTCCGAGTCGAGCATCACTCGCACTTTGTTTTCCTCCCACTGGATGCCTTCCACCCAACCTAATTTTTGGCGATCGCGACGTTCTCCGATATCGGCGTTGGCGTGGAAAAAGTTGATGTCTTCGTTGCGCGACTGGAAAAGTCGGCGGCGGAAGTCGTCTTCAGCAAGGGCAGTTTCCGCGCCGCCATCCAGAGTCGCCGAGGTCCCGTCGATTTCAAAAGTAATTTTTCTAGTGGCGGTGCCGTAGTTGTGAGAAGTGAAGTGTACGCAAAATTGCCGCTGTTCGGCCTGGCGGCGTTCGATTTCGACAAAAGTCGTCCAACCCTGCAACTGTTCTTCCGTGGGGAGGCGATCGCTGGCAAATTCCGCTCCTTCCATGCGCTTTAACGCTAACTTCGGGATGCCGCGCCGATACTGGTTTTCGGGAATCAAGCGCAGGCGAAAGCGAACGGTAAATCCGTCCGGCTGTCCTCGGTGGGGCAGGAGCAAGCGCACCGCAATTATCCGCAAACCGCCGTAACCGTCGCAGCTAACTGCGACAGTCAAGCTTAAGGTTTTGTCCCGTTCCCTCAGTTTGGCCGGCCATCGATCGTCGCCGTCGTCGGTGGCGAGGGTGAGTTCCCAGATTTCTTCGTCTGCTTCTTTTCCCTGTTTTTGGCGGCGAACGTAGAAGAATTGCCCTTCGCTGCCCAAAAGCCGGGACATCAAGCTTTCGGCTCGTTCTCGTTTCTGCCCAAAGTCTTTTTTGAGGTCGCTCTCGTTTCCCAGGTGGCGGATGAAACTTTCTACTGTTTTACCGACAAATTTGTATCCCCAGTCTTGGCAGGGTAGGGCTGTCAATTTTTGTTTGTTGTCGGTGTCGCTTTCTGCTGTTGGCAGGGCGAGCGCTTTGGGCGCGACGATTTTTGCCGCTATTTCTATTTCTCGTTTCTCGCTGCCAGCTTCCAGAAAGATAAAACCCGAGAGGTTTGTGCCTGGGGGGATGCCGGTGGAGTTGAGGATTATTTCCAAGGTTGGGCATCCAGGGGAGAGGCGATCGCCTTTGATTTGCAACCAGTCTAGTTCGCAAATTACTTCGCAGGGTTCCGCCAGTTGCACTTCTCGGGAAATTGCCAGGGAGCGATCGGTTTCGATTTCTTGCAGGTCTATAATTGTCGGCAAATCCCAGATCGCCCCTTCCCAGCGGACGTTTTCGGCAACTCCCGTTAATCTCACTCGTTCGAGGGTGGGGGCGGTTTCCGGTTCGGCAAAGAGAGCCGTTGCGCCCCTGTCGCCGCCGACGGTGCGTTCGATGGCTAAGTTTTCGAGGCGGACTCCCGGCACCGTGACTGTGAGGGCCGGTTCGTCGGCGGCGAAGATTATCGTATCTGCCCCAGTGCCGGTAATGGTAATGGAGGAGGCGATCGCGAACGGTCCTTTATATTCTCCCGAAGCTAATTCGATGGCGCTGTTATCTTCTACTATTTGTAAGAGGTCGGCAAAGTTGGACGGAGCTGCTGAAAATTGTTTCATTGATGTTCCCGAGCGGACTTGGTGGTTGACTGCAAGAATTTTAATACTAGCAGCGATCGTTCCCTCTTCGGCAGACTTGCGGGGACAAGGGGGGCCTTGGAGATTTTTTCTCTTGAAGTCTTGACATATTATTTAAAAAATGGTATTAAAATAAAGTCTAGGAACTGGCCCAACTAACGCCCTAGCTCTGGTTAAATCGGAAAATAACTTGACAATTAAAAAAAAATGTGGTATAAAAGCAGAAAAACAAGAAGGGGGTCGTGGCGATCGAGGGAACCAAACAATTGTCGCTTTTTGTTAATTATTAATTATTAATTGTTGGGAAGCGTTTAAATGATAGGGCAAGTATTAGAATTAGAGGATCTAAAAAAAGCAGATAGCCCCGAGAAAATAGCGGCTTTATTTGACAAACTAGGTAACAACGTCGAAATCGAACAAGCAGACATTGACAGACTAGAATTGCCAACTCGCTGCGACGAAGCTATCTGCGACGCTCGCTTCATCAACATCTCAGAAAGCCCCAAATTAAAAATATTATTATTAGAATTGCGCCCGGAAGAATTTAAAAGCGATCGCGCCATTCATTACCGCCTATTAACTATTGCCAATAGTCTCTGCAAAGCCGACCAAAATTTCTTGCTAATTGCCACGGAAAACTACCGTCAATTAGTCATAGCAAGTCCTCGAAAGAAAACCGATGCCACCAGCAGCCACAAAGTCAAAATTAAATGGTGGCAAATAGATTGCCAAAATCCTAGCTATTACGACTTATACTGGTTAGAAAATATTATTGCCGCCCATCAAGAAGCTAGCCTGGGCAAAAAAAAATTAGAACAGGAAGATTTAGAAGGTTACGACTTAGACGAAGAACCTCCCAACGCCCAATATTCAGAAGATAGTTTGCGGCTTTATCAACAGGAAATTCATCGTTTTTCTCGACTGCGGGCCGAGGAAGAAGTAGAGCTGGCGCGGCAAATAGAAGAGTTATTAGAATTAAAAAATAGTAGAAAAAAACTGGCAAAACAACTGCAGCGAGAACCAGAGGAAAAAGAATGGGCCCGAGGGGTAAAAATGAACCAGTCAGAATTGCGCGATCGCCTCCAAAAAGGCAGATTAGCTCGGGAAAAAATGGTCGTCTCTAACCTGCGATTAGTAAGATCAATTGCTAAAAGATATCAAAATCGCGGCCTCGATTTGCCAGATCTAATTCAAGAGGGAACTGTGGGGCTAATTCGAGGGTCGGAAAAATTTGACTATCAAAAAGGTTATAAATTTTCTACCTACGGCATCTGGTGGATACGTCAATCAATTAGTCGGGCAATTTGCGATTCTTCTCGTATAGTCCGCTTGCCAGTTTATCTCCACGAAACTGTCTCCCACCTCAAGAAAACTATTAGATTAATGTCCAGAGAAAATTTCCACATCAGCGAAGAAGAAGTGGCTACTCAGATGGAAATGACGACGGAGAAACTGCGATTTATTATTCAATGCTCGAAACCAATTTTATCTCTGGACTATAATCTATCTAAATTTAATAATTATTCGTGGATTAGTTCCCTTGAATCTTCTGAAGAAACCCCGGAGAACTACGTTTTAGAAAAAAGCTTGCGAGAAGATATAGAGAGGGTACTCAAAACTCTAACAGATCGGGAAAGACTGGTCTTGGAAATGCGATTTGGTTTGGACGACGGTCGCGAAAAAACTCTTAAGGAAATAGGCGATACCTTTAATCTAACTCGGGAAAGAATTCGCCAAATAGAAGTAAAAGCATTGCGTAAATTAGAAGAGCCGAGACGCAACCGCATTCTTAAAGATTATTTTCAATAATGGAAATGGGGAATTGCTAATTTCCCAATTCCCCATTCCTAATTCCCCATTTCCAATTCCCAAAAATTACGACTCTGAAGGATTTTGATTTTTGGTATTTCGAGCTTTTTCTGGGTTAGCATTCTCCTGCTTGTTGCGAGCTTTATCCGACTCTAGCAAACCGGCACCGTGCCAGAGCATACTAACGAGCATTACCTTCGTTAATGCTTTCAACTCTTCTAAACGTTCTTCTTGCATTAGTTTAACTTCTTGGTTGGCCTCCATGATTTTCTCTCCTCCTGTTTGCATCTTTATCAATTACTTCCTCAAAAAAATTTTAATATCCGGCAAATTAGCCGATTTTATTTTAATAAGAGGTAAGCTTGAAAAAAGACGGCTTAGTCATAACTTTTTGCCAATTTACCATTGCTATCCTCTAGGCTGTCAAGTCGGTTTCATCCAGTTTAATAATTGTCACTCTATTGCAAGTTTGTCAATTGTTAATTGTCAATTGTTAATTGGTTCGGCAAGTTTTTTTGCAAATATGAGATGCTCCCCTTCAAGTAAGCCTACAATTTCAGTATCTCCTATTCCGCAAACCAACGACAGCGATCGCAATTTGGGATAACCTACGATCTCCAACACATATTTTTAAATTTTTACTGTTATAATTAGCTGGCAAATGGGAAAGTAGGAATTACCGAATCGCCGAATTGGGCGATCGCTAAATCCCACTATTAGCAATTAGCAAATTACCTATTCTCTATTCCCAATTCCCAATTCCCCATTCCCAATTCTCTATTCCCTATTCCCTATTCCCTATTCCCAAAATAAATCATGTCTCGTTCTCAAGCTCTCTACTCCTACATCGCGGCCCGATTGATGTTGGCCCCTCTAATGTTGTGGACAATTACCACAATCGTCTTTTTGCTGTTAAGGGCCACTCCCGGAGACCCCATCGATGCGATTCTCGGGCCCAAAGCTTCGGCCAGGGCTAAAGAGGCATTGCGCTCGCAACTAGGTTTGGACCAATCTCTACTGGCACAATACTTAGACTATATGAAAGACTTGTTGAGTTTTGATTTGGGAAATTCGATTACCAGTCGCGGCGAGTCAGTCTGGCAAATCATCCAAAATTACTTTCCCGCCACTGTAGAATTAGCGGTATTTAGTATGGCGATCGCTCTGTTTTTTGGCATTACTATCGGAGCCATCGCTGCCTCCCGACCTAACACTATTTTCGATGTTTTCGGTCGCTTATTTGGCATCGTTACTTATGCGGTTCCTCCCTTCTGGGCGGGGATGGTTTTACAATTAATATTTGCTGTACAATTACGGTGGTTTCCTATTGGCGGTCGCTATCCTTTATCGGTCCCCGCGCCTCCAGCTATTACCGGTTTGTACGTCGTTGACAGTCTCCTAACTTTTAATTTTAACCAACTTTTTACTGCTTTATATTTTCTAGTTCTTCCCAGTCTAACTTTAGGGATTCTTATTAGCGGAATTTTCGAGCGAATCCTGCGAGTAAACCTCAAACAAACTCTCAGATCGGATTATGTAGAAGCTGCCAGGGCGAGGGGAATTTCAGAAATAAGAATTTTATTCGCCCACGCTCTCAAAAATGCGATGATTCCCGTAATTACGATTCTGGGATTGACTTTTGCTGCTTTGTTAGGTGGAGCTATTTTAACGGAGGTAACTTTTTCTTGGCCGGGATTGGCAAATCGACTGTACGAAGCAATTAGTTTGAGAGATTATCCTACGGTGCAAGGAATTGTGGTCTTTTTTGCAGCTATTGTGGTAATGGCTAGCATTTTAATTGATATTTTAAATGCCTATATTGACCCGAGAATTAGATATTAAATTGGGGAATGGGGAATGGGGAATGGGGAAATTGTTGATTGTTAATTGAGATAAAAGCCATGCTAAAAATCAAAGAACCGAGGCAACGTTTGTGGAGGGTTGAGGAATATTATCGAATAGTAAAAAGCCCATCCTTCGTTTACATCTGATTTGAAATTACTATAGCAATTCCCCATAGACAATTCCCCATGGACAATTCCCCATTCCCAATTACCCATTTAACAGTTTTTTAAACCCTTTAAAAGCGCGATTTAAAGGTTGCTGACTGGCGATAAAAGCGCGGGCAGTATTGCGTCCCGGCATCCCAGAAATAGAACCTCCCGGGTGGGTACCGGCACCGGTTAAAAATAATCCTTCTATGGGCGTTTTATAATTAGCTAATTCTGGTAAAGGACGGAAGAAAATCATCTGGTCTAGGGTCATGTCCAGATGATAATAATTGCCCTTATAAGCGCCGAGTCTTTCTCCTAATTCTGCGGGACTTTCGACGCGACGGGCAATAATTGAAGTTTTAATATTAGGGGCGTAATCTGCTAGTTTATCTATTACCCTATCTGCTACTTTATGCTTCAATTCATCCGTCCAACCGGTACCGTTTAAACCGGTTCCTTCCGCACCGGCGATTTGATAAGGGGCAAAAAATTCTATCCACAGCGTATGTTTTCCTGGGGGTGCCATTGAGGGATCTAACGCGGTTGGCATTACTAAATACATCGACGGGTTGCTGTCGGGAATTTGTCCTAAAATACAAAGACTGTGGGCCTGTTCTACATGCATGACGGAATCGGCAATTAATACGGAACCGATGAGAAATTCGTCTTGATGGTTGTATTTTTCAAAGCGCAAAGGTTCGGATAAAGCGCAGTCAATTTTGAGGATGGTTTCGTTATTATTAACTATTTTGCGTTCCAGTCGCGATCGCAAGTTCGGATCGGCAGCATCCACGTCGGCGGCATCGACTAACTGTAAGAACAAGCGCTTGGCATCGATGTTAGAAATTACGGCTTTGGCTGCTAAATATTCTTTGTTGCCCTTGACGCGAACTCCCACGGCGCGATCGCTATCGATTAATACTCGCTCCACCTGTTGTTCTGTAAGTATGACACCGTCCAAACTTTGTACTAATTTAGTCAAAGCTGCCGCGAGGGCACCGGTGCCGCCGCGAGGTCGAGACATTCCTGGATGGTGTCGCATTGCCATCATCATCGCGCCTACTGCCAAACCTTTTTGAGACGGTGGGGCACCGATTTCTGCTGCCAGTCGCGCTAGGGGAGCTTTTACCAGTTCGGTATCGAACCACTCCTCGACTAAATCTTGGGGACTGACGAGCATATTCCTCACAAAATCTAGTGCTTTTTCCATGCTGCCGGCCACGGCAAATACATCTTTGAGGCTGTGGAGGTTGTAGCTGGCGGCGATATCGAGGATGGAGCTGGGGGAAGCGTTGAAAAGGGGAGCGATCGCCCGAGTTAGTTGCTGCCAATAGGCGACGAAGTCGACGTATTTTTGGGCGTCGCGATCGCTATATTTCGCAATCTCGACCCTGGTTTTTTCTACAGAACGATGTGCTAGAAAATACTTGCCATCGGGAAAGGGGCAAAATACTACTGGGTCGCAGTAGAGATAGTCTAAACCATACTTTGTTAGCTGCAACTCCTCGACCACCGGGCCCAGATGGATAAATTCGTGGTCGATGGCGCAGAGGTTGAATTTAAAACCGGGGGCTTTTTCGGGCATTAGTTCTTCGGTAGTGGCTGCACCCCCGACAACGGAGCGTTTTTCTAGAAGTAAAACCTTATATCCTGCTTTTAATAAATAGGCCGCACAGGTAAGGCCGTTATGACCGGCTCCAATAATAATGATATCGTATTTTTCCATTTGTTAATTGCTAATTAATTGCTAATTCCCTATTTCCCATTCCCAAAAAGCATTTAATTTTTGGTTCTCTTCAAAGTTGACCTGCAACCAGACTTACTCTTGCTTAAAGTTTAGCAAAATCTCTTCTAATTTTATCCTGGTTTTGTTAAATTTTTTTCGAGTGTAGCTATTTAGTTGGCTGGAGTCGTCAACTTTTTGTTTTAAGGCATAAAACACTGCGGAACAGAGTTCGATCGCTTCTGTTTTTAATTGCATATTTTTTAGCTTCATCACCCGCGCCGGCCAGCCGCTAGATAAAAAAGGGTCTATGGAAATTGCTTTTTTGTAGCAGGCGATCGCTTCTCGATATTGTTTGATTTTTAACAGAGCGTCTCCTTCTAAATACCAAGCTAGGTAATTATTAGAATCCAATTCAATTAATTTATCGCAAATATTTATGGCTGCTTTAGTAAGGTCTATTTTTGAGCGTTTTTGAGGCTTTTCTCGGACAGATATTTCTTTGGGGGTGGGGTTGAGAATATTCTGGCCAAGAGTTAGGTTTATCCAAGCGCGGGTGTATTCGGGATTGATTCGCTCTGCTTTTTTAAAAATAGCGATCGCTCGTTCTTGTTGGCCTTCTTCCCATAATTGGTGGCCTTCTCTTACTAAAATTATGGGGTCGTCTTCTGGAATGGGGCCATCGAAATTACCGTTCATTACGTTTCTCCATCTATGGTATTTTTACGGAAAACTTTTTTAATCTCGTACCATTTTACTTTCAGTTTTCGACGCACCCAAACAGGAATAAGAGAAAGAAACGGAATGCCGTTTGTCTAGATATTAGTCTCACTTCTCTGGTTCGGCGCTCCTCTGTACTTTCCCTGAAAAAAGGGTTCAAGAGGGATTAGACATGATTATAACATCATCGGAATCCATTGATGCCATCTTAAAGCACGGGTAAAATCTGCTGCCGATGGCTTGGCTATAGTTTATTTTTAACATCTTTGGGAATTGGCAATTTGGAATTGGGAATGGGCCAGACTTTTGGAGTTTTTTTTTAACTTTTTACAACCTGCGAACGGATTGGCTCTAGCTTCAATAATACCATTCAAATACGGGGAAAAAATGCCAATCAATTATAGCAATTTCCTTTCTAAGAAGGTACAAAAGTTTGACAATTTAGGCAAGAGACAACTCTAAAGAAGTCACAGAAAATTGAACTTGGGTTAAAACAACTGAATTATGCAATTTTTCTGAGAAAACCCCTCCGGTTTCAGCGAATTTTACCCAAAATTGAACGCCAATAAATAATTAGAAAAAGCCTTATTTAATTGGTTGTTCGCCCTGAAGAGCGATCGCCTCCAAATAGAAGGGGAATAAAAGCGCTTTTATACCTATTGACTTAATTAACATTCTATGATAAGAACAGCAAGGCCAACAAATCTAAAATCTAAAAAGATAATAATTGACGTAGCGATCGCCATTAACCCTTAGAATTAAAATTATGCCTTCGAGTAGTTGGCAGTCAGCACCCCACTCGCGGATAGACGGGGCTTCCTGTCTTGATTTCTTTAGGTAGCTGACCAGCCTAAGTCTTAACAGACTGTGTTGCATTTAAGAGCGTGGGACCTGGGGGCTATCAGTTGGCCAATGGCCATTTAGCGAAAAGCCCCGTGATGACAAGACATGAGGAAATAAACCTCGTCATCTAAACTCCTATCACCGCTACTATCGAAGCAAAAAAGACGATGGGCATTATCTACCCTTTGGGCATGAAGATTTAATCGAATTCTACCCTTTGGGCATGAAGATTTAATCGAACTCGACCACAAGAAACCTTGGTCTGAAACCAGATAGTTAAAAGTTTACGAGGGGTAAAGCGGTGCTATTTGGACGTGTTCCCACCGAATGCAAGTTAGGCGTTAGCGAAGCGGAACGCGATAGCGTTCGGCAAATCTTTTTCTTCGTGGTAAACCAGTAGTGACAATTCAAGCCTTTGCCCATTACCCATTACCCATTATCCAATAAGGAGGAGTTCTCCGATGCCAGAAGCAGTTGGAGTCATAGAAACCATCGGTTTTCCCGCAGTTCTCGCCGCCGCCGATGCAATGGTCAAAGCCGCCCGAGTAACCCTCGTCTATTACGGCATCGCAGAAAAGGCCCACTTTCTCGTAGCGGTTCGAGGCCCCACTTCAGAGGTTAACCCCTCAGTAGCCGCCGGCATCGAATCGGCAGAAAAAGTGTTCGGTGGCATAATTGACAGTTGGTACATCATACCCAACCCCCCCGAAAACATCGAAACCATTCTACCAATTCATTACACAGAAGCCAGCGAACAATTTAGGTCTTAAACTTTCTCGAAAGTAGCAACAAATTCTTAAGGTATCTCAGAAACCCGGTTTTTGGAAAAACCGGGTTTTACAGGCAGGCTAATTCTTAAGAGACCAAGTAAAATATTAGTTACAGTTGGGCCAAATTAGTAACTAAAATTACTACAATAATTCGGGGCATTAAAAAACTAATTTTTCAGGAGAAATAGAATGTCACAACAAGCAGTTGGGGCGCTAGAAACAAAAGGTTTCCCGGGCGTTTTAGCAGCAGCAGACGCAATGGTAAAAGCAGGCAGGGTAACTTTAGTCGGTTATATCAGGGTTGGTAGCGCCAGATTTACCGTCCAAATTCGCGGGGATGTTTCCGAGGTAAAAACCTCAATGGATGCCGGCATTGCCGCAGTCGAAAAAGCTTATGGAGCAACCCTAGAGAGTTGGGTAATTATACCGCGTCCCCACGATAACGTCGTAGCAGTTTTGCCCATCGACTTCAGTCCGGCAGTAGAAGAATACCGCCAAAGAGTCGAAGGCATAACTCTCCCTGGTTTGCCCACCGGCAGATAACAAACAAAATTCGCTAAACTCTTTTAGCTTTTTGGCGTGGGAGGGAGGTAAAAAATGCCATTTCACTGTACCAATAACTGAGGTGAAATGGTATATTTTATTGGGAGTAAGTCACCTTGGAAAAGAACCAAGTAGAACGGGCATCCTGCCTGTTATCCGATGCATGGGAATGGGGAATTGCTGGCTCCTATTTTATTGCTAATTGTTAATTGTCTATTGTCTATTGTTAATATTTAATTGCTAATTGTTAATTGTTAATTGCTAATATGGAAACTTTAATCATTAAACTGCACGATTCCACCAACGAAACTATTTTCCTAACCATATCAGCAGTAATAGGAGTAATATTTTGTCTGTGGTTAATCCCCAAAGCTACAGATACGATGACCGACTCCGCTGCCGGTTTGGCAGGGAAATATTGGGGGAGAGACCAGCGAACTTTAGTAATTAATTCCAGTACCAATAACCCAGAATTATTTTTAATGCTGCTATCTCTGAGCATCGGAAGATTGGGAGGAATAGCAACTCCATTAGGGTCGAATTTTGCTAACATTTACCTCATGTTTATCGTGGCGCCTTTAATTGTTATTGGCAAGTGGTTATTCTTCGGAAAATTCGAGATAATTAAAAATTTTATTCAACTTATTAAGAAAGAAAATAAGATTTTTATATGGCATTTAGGGATGTCTTTAACAATGTTTGTTTTTGCAACAACGGCTTACTGGTTGATAACAGGCCAATCGGAATTTACTCCCTTATCAGATGAAGTCATTCCCAGAAGTTGGCCCTGGTTGTTGCTCGGAATTATTGTGTGTTTTGCGGGCATTAGTTTGTTTTTAATTTTCGAGGCAAAATTTAAGAAAAAACGCCCCGAATTGTTTGAAGATATCACCGAAGGAGAAGAGGAACCGAGTTGGCTTAAGTTTTTTCTGGGAACTGCGGCACTAATAGGATTGTGTTATGTTTTAAATACCATGTTTATAGCCTGGACGACTATTTATCAAGGGACGTTAAGCAATCTTTTTGGAACGGCAATTTTTGCCGGCTTACATTACTTTTTAGGCAGTTTAATTTCCTCCCTGCCAGAAACAGCGGTGGCAGTGAAAAATTACGAGCGTTTGAAGACAGCAGATCTGAATACGGCAATGGCATCGGCGAGTCAATCAAATATGACTAATTTGGCGATCGCCTGTTTTGGCAGTTTGTTAGCAGTGGGCTTGTTGCTGTCAGGTTGGAATTATCAGTTGTAATTGTTAATTATTAATAGTGTTTGAACGTCAATTATCAGCAGACACTCAAGCAATTTTACTGTTATGCGCCAGTTTGGAACAAAATCGTTATGGAGAAGCAAAACCTCTGACGCTGACAGAATATAACAATTTGGCGGATTGGTTGCGGGAAGTGAAAATGCGTCCGCAGGATTTACTCGCGGCAGGGGGACGCAATAAGTTAGAGGCAACCAAGAGCGATCGCCCAGAAAATAGAAGGATAATCGCTTTGCTAGAACGCGGCATCGCCTTAAATGTTGCGGTCAAAAAATGGGCGAGTCAAGGAGTGTGGATAGTCGGACGCCACGACAGAGACTATCCTCAATCTCTCACAGAAAACCTCCAAGATTTAGCTCCCCCAATTCTTTACGGTATCGGCAAGAAGGAGTTACTATCTTGGGGAGGGTTGGGCGTTGTCGGTTCTCGCGAAATAGACGGAGAAGGATTGCATTATACTCAAAGGGTTGCCCTTGCCTGCGCCAGGGAGGAAGTACAAATAATTTCCGGTGGGGCGCGGGGAGTCGATATTAATGCCATGTTAACGGCGGTGGAGGCCGGCGGAACCGCTATAGGCATTTTGCCAGACAGTTTGACGAGGGCGGCGGTTTCCCGAAAATATCGCCAAAGCATCCGGGAGGGCAGGTTGACTTTGATTTCTCCTTGGGGTGCCGACGTTCGCTTTACGGTGAGTAACGCGATCGGACGCAATAAATATATTTATGCTTTGGGCGATCGCGCTTTGGTAGTGAGTTCGGATTTTGGTAAGGGCGGCACTTGGTCGGGGGCCCTGGATGCTCTGGCAAATCTTAAAAACGTGCCTTTGTTCGTCCGTCTGGAAGGAAACGTACCAGTAGGAAACCGCGAGCTCTGGAAACGGGGAGCGATCGCTTTTCCCAAAGAACCCTGGAACAAGCGTTTGTGGCAATTGTTAGATGAAGAGATTTCTATAGTGCAAAAGGAGGCAGCCTTCGAGTTTTTACCGGAGGAGATAGAGGAGATAGTTGCCACTCTGGAAGAGCCCGTGGAGGAGGAAGTAGAAGAGGCGCCGCCGGAAGTTCCAACAACTCAGCCGATTGTTGAATGCGGCCCCAAAGACATTTACGAAGCAGTTTTACCGTTTATACTCCGCAATTTAGAACGGCCTCTAGAGGATAAAGTTCTTGCCGAACGTTTGGAAGTACAAGTCGGACAATTAAGGATTTGGTTAAAAAGAGCGGTGGAGGAGGGGAAGGTAATTAAAAACAAGAACCCCGTAACTTATGTAGCGAAGCGGTAGGAGTAACTGCTTTTTATTAAAATTATTAAATAGCGCCACTTTTCCCAGTTATTAATAATAATTAATCGCCGATTTATGTTACGATAAAAACCGTAGAAACATTTCTAAAACATCACAATGACCCGTTTTGCCTACGATGAATTTGCCAAGGACTTTTTAGAGGAATTACTCTCGCCATTAGGAGAAGTAAAAGCGCCTTTAGAAGTCCGAGCAGAAACCAGACAAGTAGATGTTTGGTTTGCCCCATCTTTGGAAGGAGAAATTAAGGTGCATCTCAATTTTGAAGAGAACCAAGAATTAAACGCTTTTTGTTAGTTGTCAGTGGTTAGTTGGGCAACTAACAACTAACCACTGACAACGGGTGCATCTCAATTTTGTAAAAACCCAAAAATTAAACGCTTTTAGGCAAGAGGCAATAGGCAATAGGCAATAGTTGGGGAAAAGGCAAGAAGGGAAAAGGGATGCATTAGATAAAAAACCGAATATTCGATATTTTTACAAATATGGGATGCTCCCACTGACAACTAACCACTGACACAGGTCGAGGTTTTGGTGCTAAACTGGATTTAGAAAACTGGTTGCCGGGCATTTATTTTTGTCCGAAGTTTTTCAGAACGGCTTTAGTGGTAATTCACAAGTTACCAAAAAACCAAGAGACGCTCTGGTTGC
>CAZSTZ010000020.1:0-47262 GCA_964609515.1 uncultured bacterium
CACATTGTTTGGAACAGAAAAGATGTCTGTTCTACGGGCACATTGTTTGGAACAGAAAAGATGTCTGTTCTACGGACACATTGTTTGGAACAGAAAAGATGTCTGTTCTACGGGGGCCTTTAAGATTAACAGCCGTTTTTAGTAACACAATTTGCGTTTAAAGTCAAGGAATTTTCAAGAAAATTAACCAAATAGGTAAGGGGCCGCAAAATCGGCCCCAATGTGTATGGCCCGCAAAATTAACAACTCTCATCCACAAGTCAATCGAAGTAAGCTCTAGACTAAGAAGGAGCCAGTGCCATCAACACCAACCCTTAGTCCCACTTCATGTTAATATCCCTCCAAATAGAAAACTTCGCCCTCATCGACCGTCTCAACTTAGAATTAGGCCCGGGTTTAAACGTATTTACCGGGGAAACAGGTGCGGGCAAATCTATCATCCTCGATGCCCTCGATGTTGCTCTGGGAGGTAGAGTCGATAAAAGAGCCATTAGAACCGGCAGCAACAAAGCCTTCCTCGAAGCAACCTTTCAACTAGGCCCCGACTTGGCAACTTGGCTGGAAAGTCAAGAAATAGAATTAGTAGATGAATCCCTAGCAATCTGCAGTCGCGAAATATCAGTCCCCCAAAAAGCCATGCGCAGTCGTTCCCGCGTTAACGGCGTCCTCGTCAACCGCAAGCTAATGCAGGAATTGCGCGATCGCCTCGTCGAAATCACCGCCCAAGGCCAAACCGTCCAAATGGGATTCGCCAACCTCCAAAGAGAATGGCTGGACTTGTACGGCCCCCCAGCCCTGGCCCCAGCCAAAGCAGCAGTAGTAGCAGCATATAGCGTCGCCTTAAAAGCCAAAACTACCCTCGAAAACCGCCGCAAGTACGAAAAAGAGCGCCTCCAACGACTAGACTTGCTCGAATATCAAACCAAAGAACTAAAAGCAGCCAATCTCAGCGATGCCAAGGAATTAGAAACCCTAAAACAAGAAAGCCAGCGCCTCTGTCATCTGGTGGAACTCCAACAGCAAAGTTACCTAGTTTATCAATACCTTTATCAAAGCGATAGCCAGGCTCCCGCAGTGGCAGATTTATTGGGAGAAGTAGAGGCCACTTTAACAAATATGGTCGAGTTCGACTCCAAATTAAAACCAGTATTAGAAATGGTAAGCGACGCCTTAGCTCAAGTAGTGGAAGCCAGTAGAGAAATTAGCACTTATGGAGAGCAGTTAGAAGCGGAGCCCCAAAGGTTGCAATTCGTAGAAGAGCGTATTAGCGAACTCAAACAAATATGTCGCAAATACGGGCCGAGTTTGGCCGAGGCGATCGCTTATTATGACAGCATACAAGCCGAACTTAAAGAATTAAAAGAAGGAGGCGAATCTCTCGAAGCTTTAGAGTCAGCTTACGAAGCGGCCCAGGCCAAATTAAAAGAAAAATGTAGCGAGCTTACCTTGCAGCGTCGGGAGGCGGCTGTTAAATTAGAGACTAATCTGGTCGAAGAATTAAAACCATTAGCAATGGAAAAAGTTAAATTTAAAGTCCAGATAGAACCTAGTGCCCCAACTGCTACCGGTGCCGACCAAATAACCTTTTGTTTTAGTCCCAATCCGGGAGAGCCCCTTCAACCTTTGGGGGCGATCGCCTCTGGAGGAGAAATGAGTCGGTTTTTATTAGCTCTGAAAGCTTGTTTTTCTCAGATAGATAAGGCAGGTACTCTGGTATTTGATGAAATAGATGTGGGGGTGTCTGGGAGAGTAGCCGGGGCGATCGCTGATAAACTGTATTTGTTAGGCCGCAAGCATCAGGTATTGTGCGTCACCCACCAACCTTTGGTAGCGGCAATGGCAGACCGTCATGTTCGCGTTGACAAACAAGTTATTGGCACAAACATCTCGGCCCCAAATGGCCAAAAAACCGAGCCAAATTCTCAAACAAAAGAATTAAATGGAGTCTCCTGGGAGTCTATCATTGATAATGAGTCAGAAGTGCGGACGGTAGTAAGGGTGAAAGTGTTGGAAGAAGGACAGCGTTTGGAAGAGTTGGCCCAGTTGGCCAGCGGTAAATCGGCTAAAGAGGGCCTGGCTTTTGCCGAATCTTTATTAGTAGAAGCTGCCACTCGAAGAGATGCTGTAGCTCAACTGGAAGCTAAGAGCAGCAGACGGGGTAATGCCGAGAGGGAGAAACGAGGCAAACCTTAGTAATTGGAAAAGTAGCTCGTTCTTCGACTTAACATAAAGACGTTCAAAAAACAAGAGCAAATTGGGAGCAGGTCAGTTTTGAAAGAAACCAAAGATTTAACGCTTTTTGGTAATGGGGAACGCGGTAATGGGGAAGGCGGTAATCGTTCCTAGTCGTTTTTGACGACTTACAAATATGAGGTGCTCCCGAGCAAATTTAACTAAAAATTAACCTGGCTCCTTTTAAACTCTAGTAAAATTCAGCTAAAATTAACATTCTTGGTAAAAAATACAACAAATAAACTGAGATGGGTAGCAGGAAAACAAGGGCCAGTAAATTGTTAGTAGTTAGTTGGGCGACTAACTACTAACAACTGAAAAAAATGAGATGGGGAAGAGCTCGGATTTGCCAAAAAACTTTCTGTAACAATTGCCTTGTGCCAAAAATGAGATGGCTTCGTTACCTCGCAACCCTTCGCGTTCTTGGTTTGATTCTTGGCTTGAGATGCACCCAATGAGATGCGAGATGCTCCCCAAAAATTAATCTTAGAGATAACCAAACAAGGTACTTTAAAAGTATTTAAGCCGGGGAAACTCATAGTAAATGGCTGGGGTAATTAATTATTTAATAAAGGGATGCAGCCAAGAGCAACAACCCAGAAAAAAAACTCAGCCAGCCCGGGGAAGAATGAAGAGACTAGAGCTTAAATAAAACAATTTATAAAAGTTTATGAAACATGCATCTTCTAACAAAACTAATATGGACGATTATGTTGCAGCTACAGTAACTGTTGATGTTGTGGCTGAAAAAGAAGGGCTCCTGCACCGGGAAAAACCAACAGAAACATCTCCAGCTAACTTAGAAAACGGCAGTAGAAAAAACGGTAGTAGAGAAAATGGCAGTCAAAACGGACACCATTCAACGACGACTAACTCCATAGGCAATGCAGCTCAAAAAAACAATACTAACCATAACAAGACTCAAAATAATGACAGTAGCCCCGGTGGCGGGTTGGTACGTGCGGGGCAAAGTTTCTCAAATTTTCTGGCCCCTTTAACTAAAGATACCTTTGTAGGAGTAGTTAAGGACGTTGAAGAGAAACTAAAAACCGTAAATCAAACCCTAACCATGCTGGACAATATCTTGGACAGCCAAGGGTTTGATGCTATCCTGGATGAAATGTTGCGCTCGATAACCCTGAAAACAGGGGAACTGTTGAACGCAGACAGAACAACAATTTGGCTCATAGATGAAGATAGAGATCAAATCTGGTCAATAGTCGCCAAAGGAGAAGATGGCAAACCTTTAGAATTGAGACTTCCTAAAGGTGCGGGTATCGCAGGAGAATGTGCCACCGAAAAGAAAGTAATTAATATTCCTTTCGACTTTTACGACGATCCCCGCTCTCATGCAGCTAAAGAATTCGACAAAAAGAACCATTACCGCACCTTCACTATGCTGGTAATGCCCCTAGAAAATGAAGATACAGGGGAGCTAGTGGCAGTAGTTCAGTTAATTAATAAGTTAAAGCCAGAACACAAACAAGGAGAAACCCTAGAAGAACAAATAGATAAAGGGGGATTTACAGCAGAAGACGAACAAGTATTTCGCGAATTTGCTCCGTCAATAAGGTTAATTCTGGAATCTTCTAAATCTTTCTATGCTGCAACCCAAAGACAAAGAGCGGCCACGGCACTGATGAACGCTGTTAGCTCTTTGAGTAAGAGCAGTTTAGACTTAGAGGATACTCTCAAAAACGTTATGGATCAGGCCAAGCAACTGATGGATGCCGACCGCAGTACCTTGTGGCTGATCGATAAAGAGAAAAACGAGTTGTGGACAAAAATTCCAATTAACGACAAGTTAACTGAAATTCACATTCCGAGGACAGCCGGTTTTGCGGGAATGGTGGCCGAATCTGGAGAGCCCCTGTTGATTCCCTTTGATGTTTATGATGACGAAAGGTCAGAGAAAGCAAAAGAAACAGACCAAAAGACAAAATATCGGACCTGCAGTATGCTCTGTATGCCAGTTTTTAACGCCGATAAAGAGTTAATCGGCGTTACTCAGTTGATTAATAAGACAAAACCAGGAGAATTTCCCGACTACGACCCCGCTAATTGGCCAGAAGCTCCTGACAAATGGAAGGCTAGTTTCAATCGCAACGATTTGGATTTTATGAAGGCTTTTAACATCCAAGCCGGAGTTGCCTTACAAAATGCCAAGTTGTTTGATACGGTTAAACAAGAACAACAAAGACAAAAAGATATCTTGCGGAGTCTTAGTAACGGAGTCATCTCCACCGATAGGCAAGGTAAGGTTATTGCTACCAACGAACGAGCTAAACTCTTGCTGGGCCTTGACGATTCGGAAATATTAGAAGGTCAACCTCTGCGGGAATTAATCAAGATCAAAGAAGGGGATTTTGCTAAATGGTTCGATGCGTCCATACATCCGACGGATAATAAAGACCGCCAGCAATATTACCCAGACCAAACTTTGCTCCCAAAACAAAATCAAGAACCTCAAAGCATTAACTTGTCCATTAACTCAATGGCAGATGTGGTAGAGCCTGCCAAAGTTAACGGGGCTCTGGTGGTGATGGAAGACATTAGCGGTGAAAAACAGGTAAAAAATCTGATGTACCGCTACATGACTCCAGAAGTTGCCGAGTCTTTGTTGGCAAGCGGGGATACCGGTTTGGGTGGCAAACGCAAGCACGTCTCGGTTCTGTTCAGCGATATTCGCAGCTATACCACTTTGACAGAAAAGCTGACCGCCGAAGATGTGGTGGCAATGCTCAACGGCTATTTTGAAGAGATGGTAGATGCCGTGTTTAAATACGGGGGCACTCTGGATAAATACATCGGCGACGCTCTCATGGCTGTATTTGGTTCTCCGGCTCCGCTGAAAGATCATCCGTGGTGCGCCATGCAAACAGCCGTAGAAATGCGCCAGCGCTTGACAGCTTTTAACGAAGAACGAGTTGCCGAGGACAAAATGCCCATCAGTATTGGTATTGGTATCCACTCAGATGAGGTCATAAGTGGTAATATAGGGTCTAGTAAGCGCATGGAGCTGACTTCTATTGGAGATGGCGTTAACCTCGCCTCTCGGCTAGAAGGAACCAGCAAGCAGTATGGCACGGATATTGTCATCAGCGAAAGTACTTACAACTTTTATAAAGATCGTCTCTGGGTAAGGGAATTGGACTTGATTACTGTTAAGGGCAAAAAATTACCAGTCAGAATTTACGAACTTGTGGGCATTCGCAAGGGTCCAATTCGCCAACGTCTGACTAAAAAACAGCGGGAGATTATCGAACACTATCACAAGGGACGGGAGTATTATCTGAAGCCTTCAAACGAGCAGGAGTTGAGTCCTGATAGTGTTAAGGAATGTTTTGAATTGGCAGAACGGGAGTTTAAAACGGTTCTGAAAATAGACCCGGGCAACAAGGCAGCTAAATTACACATCGGTCGGTGTCAGCTTTTCCAACAAGAACCGCCTTCACAACCTTGGGACGGAGTATGGAATCTCACAGAAAAATAAAGGCTTCTCCAAGCAAGAAAAGTATTTTACGGTTTTAAGGTATCAAAAATAAAAAAGCGCTAGTTATGAATGATTCTTTCAATTCTTACTACTCAGATTTAGAGTGGGTAGATCGGGTTCACCAACTGTTAATCGAGATCGCTAAGGCGTCTCTTTCAGATAAGCCACAATTGCCAGAAAATATTCCTGGAAGGGCAATCCCTCTTGCCAAAGAAGCCAAAAATATTCAGGAGCAAAATTCTTTAGGGAATAATAATTTCAGCTGGCAGGGCCAAGAAAGCGAATGGGTCGAGGAAGTTCGCCAAACATTGCTGGAGTTATCTCGGGTATCTTTGTCGGAGCTCCCAAGACTGCCAGCAAGTCTGGGTCAACAAGCTCTAATGTTGGCGCAAACAGCACAGGAAATTAAAAACACGGCGGCACAAAAAAGTTTGTAGTTTTTGGTATCTCGTCGGTTGGTAGTGTGTCTATTGTTACCGTATTTAGGATTTCCCGTTATTTTTAGCGCAAATGGAATCAGATAGTCAGCCTGCTAGTTATTTCCAACTTTTCAGCAAAAAAAGGAAGAAATCTCCGATAAATGTCGCGAATATTGTAGGAGGGGCGATCGCTCTTTTGACTTTGGTCTTGCCTTTGTTGGCGATCGCTCGTTACTCTCCAAGCCAAGTTAATCTCTGGCAGCCAACTAATTACACCTTGCCGAGATAAAAAGAGCCGAGCTCTAAAAACTATTTTTTAGCTTGACTTTTGGTTAAATTTGTGACAATTTTAAGGAGAGGGTTTTCCAGAGCCGAAGGTTGCAAGGTTGCACCAGTAAATTCTCATGGGAAATCCTAAAAATACTTTAGCTTGGAGAATAATTTGTGGATTTATTAAGGATTCCAGCCCAGCCCAAACCGGGAATACTTAACGTCTTGATCGAAATCCCCGCCGGGAGCAAAAATAAATACGAGTTTGATAAAGATTTACAAGCTTTTGCTCTGGATCGGGTTCTTTATTCGTCGGTTCATTACCCTTACGATTATGGGTTCGTCCCGAATACCCTAGCCGATGATGGAGATCCCCTGGATGGCATGGTATTAATGGACCAGCCTACTTTTCCAGGTTGCGTAATCCCGGCCCGCCCTATCGGAATGTTAGAAATGATTGATGGGGGCGATCGCGACGAGAAAATTCTCTGCGTTCCCGATAAAGATCCTCGCTTTGCTGGCGTTACATCTCTGAGCAATATCGCGCCCCACCGATTAGATGAAATTGCCGAATTTTTCAAAACTTACAAGAATTTGGAAAAGAAAGTAACAGAAATTCTCGGCTGGCAGGATGTCGATAAGGTGATGCCTTTGGTAGAACAATGCGTTAAGGCAGCCTCCCCAGTCGGTAGGTCGTAAGTAGGATTATCCCCCCGAGGGTCGGGGGGAAGCAACAGCAATTTCAGCAAATAAAGCCTCGTAGCGATCTAAAGCAGCCTCGAAAGCATAATTTTCCTCTGCATATTTTCTGCCTTGTCGCCCCAAAGCTTCTACTTTTTCAGGATTTTGATACAATTCCATAATTGTCGCGCTTAAAGCATCGGCATCTTCTGGGGGAACTACCACTCCGCCGCCGCTTTTTTCTACCGCTTTCATGGCCGTACCGGTTTCGGGAACCGAAGCAACAATAGCCCTACCGCAGGCAAGTAAAACTGGAATTTTTGAAGGCATATTAAAAGCAGTTACCCGCTTTTTCTGTACTACTAAACCCACATCAGCAGCAGCTAAAGTCTCTGGAAGTTTTTCTCTGGGTTGAAAAGGCAAAAGTAAAACGTTGCTTGCCTCGAATTTTTCGCAAAACTTCTGCAAATTACCCAGGGCAGATTTTTCGCCGATAATAACAAAAGCAATCTCCGATATTTCCTTAAGATTAGCTGCTGCTTGAATAACTGTTTCTAAACCTTGAGTGAGGGCAATATTACCAGAATATAAAACTACAAATTTATCTTGAAGTTGGTGGGCTTGGCGAAAAGCATTTTGCTTGTCTAAAGGTTTGATAAAATTAACATCAACCCAGTTAGGAATGCAGACAATTTTGCTTTTTGGGACTCCTTGTTCTAGTAATTTATCTACAAATCTATCCGAGATAACGCTAACTTTAGCTGCTGTTTTATAAGCCAAATTTTCCAAGCTACGAGCAGCTTTAATCACCCAACCGTCTTGTTTAATTAATTTAACTCGAACCGCTGCTTCCGAGACGATATCTTGAACGTTTAAGACGATAGGGCTACGGGCAGTCATTCCGTACAAACCTACTGGTAGAGAAATAGGTAAGGGTGGAACCGTGGCAAAAATGACATCGGGTTGCCAACCTTTGAGAGCTTGAAAAAAGCTGGTAGTAATAAAACTGCCGTCGAGAATGAGTCTATCTATTAAGCCTGGTTTGGGGTTATTGATGCGTACATAACTGCGTTGAATAGTGACACCGTTTCGTTCTTCTGTTAAATAAAATTTACCTTGATATTCGTCGTAAACTCGACGTTCGGGATAGTTAGGCATTCCCGTTACCACTCGAACTTGATGACCGCGTCTTACTAAACCTTCTGCCAATTCCGTCATCAGGGGTGCGATGCCAATAGGTTCGGGATGATAATTATAAGAATAAATGAGAATACGCATCTTTATTTTGTTTTTGGGGAATTGGGAATTGGGAATGGGGAAGAATTTTTATCTTTAATTTCTGACAAACTATGTTGGTTGGTTATAGATTTTGGGGGAGTTAAAGAACTTAATCGAGAGGAGTTAATTTTTCGAGTTTTTCAGCTTGGATAGGAGTTAAGTTAATGGCAGTTAGAGGGAAGAAACCTTAAATAATTATACGGCACCGCTATTTTTCTTAAACAGAATGGTAACTGTTTTGAAAATTAACTGTAAGTCGTAACTCAGACTCCAATTTTCTTGGTATTTCAAATCTAAGCGAATTACATCTTCAAAATTTTTAATTTGAGAACGACCGTTCACCTGCCATTCTCCAGTCATGCCCGGTTTAACATCCAAACGCTGCCACTGGGGAACTTCATAACTTTCGACTTCATCTGGGGTGGGGGGGCGAGTGCCGACCAAACTCATATCTCCTTTGAGAACGTTCCAAAATTGGGGGAGTTCGTCGAGACTTCGGCGGCGGAGGAAACTGCCGACTTTAGTAATTCGAGGGTCTTTATCGTTTTTAAAAATAGCACCTGTGGCTTGATTGGGAATGGTGTTTTTAAGCTGTTCGGCATCGAGGCACATGGAGCGAAATTTCCACATTTTAAAGCGTTTTCCCATCCAACCGCAACGGGTTTGACCGAAGAAGATGGGACCGGGGCTATCTATTTCGATCGCGATCGCTATGGGCAGGAATAAAATAGCTGTAATTCCCAAACCAACTAAGGCCCCTAAGACATCAATAAAACGTTTTAACCAAGAACGCATGGAAGGATGGGTTACGGGTAGGCAGTTGTCTGTGGATTTGCGGTCCGATTTTTCAGTGGGGTTTTCTTTATCTTCGGGAGATTCTTCGATGGCCAATACTCCATCCAATCCCGTTAGAGAAAAAACTCCCATTATCTGAGAATTGACATTTTGTAAAACTATTTCGCTGCCTTTTTCTTTAGCTATTTTGACATTAGTTACCAAAGCACCTATGCCGCAACTATCTATAAAATTAGTTTCGGTAAAATCGAGGACAATTTTTTCGGGAAGGGGCTCCCCTAAAAATAGTTTCTCGCAGGTTTTTTTAAAGGCATCTGCCTGAAGTATGGTAAAGCGAATGGGGATACGAACAAAGGGAATATTTTCGCGGACAGTAACCGGGAACTGTGCCTCTGGGATTTGACTAACCATGAAGTTTGATTTTTTTTACTGATTTCCTAAGCATATTTTGTCTTACTGGCATCCACTTCCTCAAATTTTTGTTTGTAAAGAATTTGTAAACTTTTTTATTGGGTTTTGGATTTTGGAGCGAGCCACCCAAAATCCAAAATTAGGCATTTATGTAGAACAGGCATCTTGCCTGTGTAGAACAGGGCTCTTGCCTGTGTAGAACAGGCATCTTGCCTGTTTTAGTTATAAATGCTTTCGGAACGGGAACTGTCGCGGGTTCCGGTTACGCGGGATTTGGCCTTCGAGGCGCTGCGTTTGAGTGCTTGGAGTCTGGCCTCGTATTTAGCCCGCTGGCGTTTTTTGGGGGTTTGCTCTACTAAAGTTTTTAAAGCGCTGCCGAGACTTTTGTAAGCGTTGGGGAGGGAATAACCGAAGCGAGTTGCTAGAGCGATCGCCTTCTCATCGGCCTCGATGGCCTCTTTCAAGGTTTTTTCGCCATTATTTTTCTGGTAGAGTCTAAATCCAGAAACGCCACACAGAGCCAGGGCCAAGACTAATAATAATCCATCTTGTACCCAAAGCTCTCCGACTGCGCCACCAAGACCGATGGCCAAAGCTGCCATTTCCCAACCATCTCTGGGGATAGTATCGTTTTGGATTTTGGCCACTTCATGCCAAAATAATAAATTGCGCTGGTCTATGGCCAGTTGTTCCCAACGAATCAAATCTATAGAGATTTCTACCTGGTCTTTACCTATTTCTTCGCTGCGGATTAATGGCGGACTAACGTCTATGCTCTTTTCCACCATGACCCAACTTTGTAATTCTGGTGGCAGTATGCCTTTTAGACGTCGCAGTTCGCTCATTTCCGCTCTAGCTGTGGCGGTTGCATAAGATGTCATAGTTATGGCCCTTTACTAATTTTCGACAAATAATTAGACTTTCTTTTCTTTTATATTCTAAGACTTCAGTTAACTGCTTGGAGTCGAGGGCAATTGGGTTCCTTGGAGAGGAAACACTACTTTAACCTCGCATTCCCATACCCTCTTATCACAGAATTTGATTTTTGTCAAGAGGTAGGGTTATGAGTTTCTGGGAAGCATCTCATCTACAGCAATGCTATTTTAGCCGTGTTAAAAAACCGCGAAGGGTGCGGTTTTTGGACATAACTCAAATAGGACTGCTATACATACAATTAGTCACAGCATTCAAGTAATAATTACTGATTAGTAAATCAGCCCTAAAAAAATGAAAATAAAAATTAAAAAACGAAAATAATTTACTCAAAAATACAGGAAAAAAAATTTTGTAAAATTGCAGTTGGCTGATATTATGAGTGGCAAACAGTATCTCAATTATTAAAATTAGATTCCTAGAAAAATCTTGTTTTTAGGCCTGGTTTGACAGCATATGTCCATCTGCTAATCGGAGAAAGCTATTTTGGACTTAATACTAATAGCCAGATTTTAGCTCAAAAAATGGCCCATATATTCAAGAAAAATATAGAACTAAAACCAGTTCTGGGATGGTCTTTTACAAATACGAGATGCTTCGTTTTGTTGTGATGAGGATTGAACAATAGAAAACTCAATGTTTGCGATCTTTTTGTTTTTTGTGGGCTTCATTTTTGTAATGTGGCTAAGATACGATCCCAAGGAAATAGAGCTGAAGAATGAAAACTCAAGGCTTATTCAAAGTCGGCCATCGCTTCATCCTGAAAACGGCAGGGAAGATATCCAGAACCTACAAGCATTTTCCTACAAGGGTAAAAGCGCCAATGGCAACCTTCTCATGGCTTCGGCGGGAACTGCCATCAAAGAGAAAAACAGACAGGGCCAGGAAAAACCACCTTGCCAAGGCAACCAGGCAACGGCCCTAATAGCACGGAGAGGCCAATCTCGCGGCAACGGTAACGGTAACGGTAACGGTAACGGTAACGGCAACGGCAACGGAGATAAAATCGGCAATGGTAACGGTGGTGGGACACTGGTAATGACAGTGCCTGCAAGTAAGGAACATCAAGCAGATAAAGACAAGGAGCAGTTAGTGGGGACAACAACTGCTATCCGAATGCCCAACGGGCTTAACATAGAACCGCCGGACGTGCAAGGGGGTCTTACAGCTCGGTCGGTGCGGCAGAAACCGAAGTTCGATAAAACTATTATTAACGAAACTTTGCAGCATTCTCGTGGTGCTATAACACAAAAAATCGCTAATTTTATCGATTGTAAGCGAGAGATTCATGGAGGGTACGCTCCTCTATACGAGATGCTAAAAGATTATCCTTTTCGTGCGGGCAAAATGCTAAGACCGACAATGTGTATTAGCGCGGGACGTGCGGTTGGGGGAATGGGAGATAGGATTTTAACGACGGCATCGGCGCTAGAATTATATCACAATGCTTTTTTAATACATGACGATATCGAAGATGGATCGGAGTCGCGGCGGGGTAAAGAAACTCTGCACCACGCCATCGGCATTGCTCGGGCGATTAACGTCGGCGATGCCACTAACGCTTTAGCGGTGGGGATGCTACTGGAAAATTTGTCGCTCATCGGCGTGCAAAAAACTCTCAACGTGCTACACGAAATCGAATTTATGGCCCAGCAATCCGTGGAAGGGCAGGCAATGGAATTAGACTGGGTTGCCGATAACGCGGGATACCTCACAGACCAAGACTATTTTACGATGTGCGTCAAGAAAACTTGCTGGTACACTTTTATGACTCCCCTGCGGATCGGTTTGATTATCGGACATCCAACGGGAAATCTCAGCGAGTTAGTAGAACCCCTGGCACAGATAACTCGCTTTGGGATGATTCTGGGGATTGCTTTTCAGATTCAAGACGACTTGCTCAACCTCCAGGGAGACCTAAAAACCTACGGTAAGGAAATTGGGGGCGATATCTACGAGGGCAAACGCACGATTATGTTGAATCACGCGATCGCCCACAGCAACAAAAGCGATCGCATCCTGGAAATACTAGCCCTGCCGCGAGAACGAAAAACCCCCGAACAAGTTGAATTTATTTATGAAGAAATGAAGCGCTGCGGCAGTATCGATCGCGCTTGGAGCCTGGCTCGGTCTCTCGCCGATCGAGCCGATAATATCTTCGAGTCTCTGGATTTTCTCCAAGCTGAAACGCCCTTGCAACCGGGAGAAAAATGGGGCTCGTCTTTGCAAGACCGCCGCTTTCTCAAACAACTGATTAACTATGTGATTTATCGCAATCTGTGACGAAGAAGGCAAGAGGCAAGAGGCAAGCATGCAAAAGTAATACAATTTAGCAAACTGTAATGAATATAAACTCACTCCCGCAACTCCGACAAAAACTGCCACCGGGTTCGACTCTAGTGCTGCAAATATCCCTGAGCAACCGTACTGGCGAAGCGATGCTGCTGCGCCCTACTTTGGACGATATGAGAGGGAACGGCGATTTAGTTCTCGGGGCAAACCAAAACCTCGAACCGCCATATATTTATCTCTTCTCTGGCAGCGATGCCAGTCAAAAAATGACTATTTCCCTGCCCCAGGAGGTCTTGCCCGGGCAAAACTTAAAAACTTGGTTGCGATTTCCGAGCATCCAGGAAGAAGCTATTCCCATCGAATTTGAAATTATCTCTGCCGGGGAACCTCAAGTTGTAGAGCTACCCCTGTCCGTTACCTTTCCCGTTTCTGGGGACGGTAACTCGTACTTTTCCCATAGTTTCGATTCGACTACGGCGGGTATTTTTGGGCTGATATCGGGGGTTATCGATTTGGATAAGATACCCACTCGCGCTTTGGTGGCGGAACTGTTAATTGTTATCGCTCAAAAAGGAGAAGAATGCTCTCGAACTTTACCCGGCAGCAGGCTGCAGGAACGATTAAAACGGACTGGGTTTTTTAAAAACGGGGCGATCGCTCTTGCCCTGGCCCAACTCCCGGGTTGGATTTCTGAAAGTTTGGCCATCGCTAACAGTTTCTTGGGGGGCGGCAGTCAGACGCCGGGAACCCAACGATTGCTTTATATCTGGGAACGATGGTTGTTGAGTTTGGTGGAAACCGACGTAGAAGCGGAGGAAATCGGCAAACGGATTTTCGTGCCGCCATTTTTAGCAGAAGCAGTAGTGGCCGAACTGGGGCTGGATGGCGATCGCTGGTTTGGCGACCTGCTTTTGGGGTTGGCGGCGGTGTCGCCTCGCATCGGTAAGACTTTGGAAGCGATCGCCGACGCGGCAACTCCCACTGCTGCCGCCGATGCCAAAGCGCAAGAAGCGGGTTATATTTTAGCGACGGCGCTGCCGGGAGCTAACTATTTGCCGGTGCGGTGGTTGGTGGTGGAACTATTGGTAGTTATCGCCCAAGTAGGAAAGGAGTATGGGGGCAGCGAACCAGGTAGCCAGTTGAGCGATCGCCTGAGTCGCACTCGCTTTTTTAAAAATGGCGTGGTGGTCCTGGCATCGGCAAAAGTACCTCGCTGGTTGCAGATTAGTCAGTCTGCCGCTGCCGCCTTCGCTACTTCCATCGGCGCGGAAACGGGCAAGGGGGGAATGTTAGCGTTTTGGGAGCAGTGGTTGTGGAGTTTGCTGCCGGTTGATGTGGTATTTCAGAAACCCGGTTTTTTGGAAAAACCGGGTTTCTCGACCGAGGTTCCCGATAATAGTGCCAGGGAGGCTTTAACTGCGGAATTGGGAATGAATGGCGATCGCTGGTTTGAGGCCATCGTTTTGGGGTTGGCGGTAGTGTCGCCCCGGGTTGCAGCAATTTTAGAAGCGCTCGCCGCTTTAGCACCAGCTCCCCCAACTCGCCCCGCCCCGCCCGAAGTTCCCGAAGCGGATGTTCTTGGCGAGTCGAAATCTCTGGGGCGATGATTTCTGCTCTCGTTGTCCGAAGCGAGGCGGCCCGAAAACGAGTTAAATTCTCGGTTCGAGGGTTATGACAGCGACGTTGCAATCTCACAGATAACTGTCTGTGTCCGAAGCGAGGCGGTCCGAAAACGAGTTAAATTCTTGGTTCGATCGTTATGACAGCGAGGTTGCAATCTCATAGATATCGAACAGACAAGATGTCTGTTCTACGGGAGAATGGAAAGCACAAAATCAGACTTATAACTATGGACGAACTAACTTTAGCTAGCATCGAACGGTTGCGACTTCCCATGGAGGATCGGTCGGCACCTTTGGACTGGAAGGATTGGTATCATTTCATTTTAATGGAGCCAAAAAGCGGGGTGCGGGTGTTGGCAAACTTGACTCTCAGCGGCAGACCTGCAGGAGGGGAAATGCAGTTGAGTTTTATCGTCACCCTTCCGAGGGAGATTATAGAAACCGAACTCCCGCTAGAAACTGCCGTGGCGACTTTCGGTACTGCCTACCCCCAGAAGTGGGAGGGGGAGATGGTGAGTCGGGAGCCTTTGCGGTTGCGAGGTCGAGGGGTTTCTCTGGAAATAGATGGCAGGCGATCGCGACTGGCGGCGCGGGATGAGAGGGCGGGGTTGGCGATCGCTTTTGAAGGGGAGGCGGAAGCGACTCCTCTGTTAGTAACCGAAGATTCTGCTTTTGGCAGCGGTTTTATCGGTTGGGGTTTGGTGCCGGGTTTGCGAGTGGCGGGGGAGTTGTCGGTTGGGGGCGCGAGTTTGCCCATCCACCGGGACTGGTTTTGCTATCACGATCGCAACTTCGGTCGGTTTCGCTGGGGGGAGGATATCGGTTGGGAGTGGTTTGTGGCTTTCGCGACTTGCAGGGACGGTCGCACTTTGACTCTGGTTTTAGACCGACGTACTAATAAGGAGCATTCCGAATGGGGGTTGTCTTATATCTTTGTTTATTTGGGGAACCGGTTGCGCAAGATTTTTTTGGGGCCCACTTTGGCGCTCGACTGGGAATGGACCGCAGAGGCGGTATTGCCCCTGCGGTTGCCGGGGGTGATGGCCTCGGTGTTTGCCCATCGCAGTTTGCCGATGCCGGAGAGCTTGCGGGTGGAGGCGGCGGACGAGCGCGATCGCTTGTCGGTGTCGGTGCGTTTCGATAGCGCGATGGAGTTGGTGGTGCCGGATAATCAGGGGTGTCAGTATAGTTTTATTGAAGAGGTCAGCGGTAAGGTGGAGGTGAGTTTTTGGCTCGACGGGGAGTTGCTGCGCGGTGAGGGTTGGATTTATGCCGAGTATGTTGTTTAGGGGATATTGCCTTATTTTTCTTAAGAGCCACGAGCTGATAATGGACAATCGCAAAATCAAAGGGGCCCGGGAGCGATCGCCTCCGGTCCCCTAACCGCAGCTATTGTTATAATTTTTGGGACGCGATCGCAGCGTACCGGTCGAATTTGACTGGGGCGATCGCGGTAGAGTTTTATTGTCTAAAAAACCCGCCCAACGGGCAACAGAGCGCTCGAAAAAACTTTTCAAAAAGTATTGACAGTTACTTTTTTTGTGTTAGAGTGAAAACTGTCAACATTTTTACAGTTGCACCAAATGGTACAGAAAACAATTACCGTCAAATCGGACGGCTATAACTCTTACGGGGTAGCCTCCGCCCAAATCTTAGTTGACGGCAAAGAAATCGGCTTCGACGGTTACGGCATCGGCTTAAACGTGGCAGTATTCGACCAGACCACAGGCCAGGTTGTGTCTAAAAACAACTTCAATACTACAGCTAAACCCGCCGACGATGCTCTAGCAGATTACATCAACGCCCTGCCTGCCGGACAGATAGTGGCGATCGCCGCTTACGGCACTGCCATTCCTGCAGAAGGCTTGAGCGACAAAGCCAAAGAAGCCTTAAAATCCATAGGCAGCACGCAAGTAGATTTAGTACAACCGCTATGGGGCTGGGCCTTAATCGGTGTCAAGGGACAATCAGGTACTAACAGCGAACAAACCAAATACCCAGACGCTGAAACTAGCAAAGTCATAGATGTAACCAATCCCGGACCAGCTCCTGGAGTCCCGAAAAAATTGCAGTTCAAACAGGTAGTGCGACTGCGGGAGACGACACAGGAATTTGGCAACACTGGCGTGGCTATCCAAGACGGTGTAGCTTTGGTAGGAGCTTCCAAAACCGATTTTCTTCCAGCACAGGATGTGGGCTGCGCTTACATTCTCAATATAGACTACGACCAATGGCAGCCGCAGCAACAACTCGTGCCGGAAAATATAGCGGCGACGGACAACATCGGTCAGTCTGTGGCACTGAGCGGAAAGACGGCTATTATAGGAGCGAATCAGACTGAGAAAGAAACTGGCTATTACAAGACAGATGCTGGTGCGGCCTACATTTTTGAGTTAGAAGATGGCAAGTGGGTGGAAAAGCAAAAACTCCAACCGCTGGACTTGGTGCAGTACGATTATTTCGGCTATTCGGCAGCTCTGGATGGGGATTTGGCGATCGTGGGAGCGTATGGTGCTTCCAACGTGGGTGCGAGCAACACTTACAACAAAGGGGGCGCCGCCTATATTTTCCAAGGACAAGGTAGTGCGTGGAAACAAATCCAAGTACTGCAACCCTCAGATTTGGCCCCAGCCGACCAGTTCGGCTATTCCGTGGCAATTAGCGGTAATGTAGCGGTCGTGGGAGCGTACCTGGCAGAGGCTCCAAGCAAAACCAATGCGGGGGCTGCCTATATTTTTGCCTTGGAAGAAGGCAAGTGGGTACAAAAGCAGAAGTTGCAACCACCGGAGCTGGCAGCTAGCGATTATTTTGGCTACTCTGTAGCTATCGACGGTAATGTGGTGATGGTGGGAGCATATCAGCGCGAAGATGACGGTAACGCAAATGCCGGGGCTGTCTATGTTTTTGAACTCGAAGGTGGGACGTGGGTGCAAAAGCAGAAGCTGAAACCGAGGGAGCAGCTACTTGCTAACGAGTTTTTTGGTTGGTCTGTGGCAGTTAGCGGCGAAATGGCAGTTGTTGGTGCCCCTCAAAGCAAATCTGCTGCTCTGGCTAATGCAGGCGCGATTTATGTGTTCCAAAAAGACAGTAATGGAGTATGGCAGCCCAAGCAGAAGGAACAACCGGCAGAGCTGATAGCTCAAAGCAAGTTTGGTAACAGCGTCGATATTAAGGGCAGTCTGGCGATCGCCGGTACTAACAACGGTGCCACGCAACCTTTTGTGGCTATTTACGATGTAGTGGCTGAGGGTTAATTGTATCTTTTTAGGTAATTAGGGCAAGCTGTGCAAAGGCAGAGTGTGGGGTGGGTGGGGAGTTGGGGAGTGTGGGGGGTGTGGGACTTCCAAAAAGCTCGTCGAACCCGTTAGTGGGTGCTGTAGGAATCTTTCCCCCCACACCCCCCACACCTCCGGTCCCTTCCCACACTAAGCGGACTTTTTAGGTTTATTCAGCAAACCCTAATTAGGGCTTGCTGAAAAATCCAAGAGCTTACTGCTTTTTGGGAATGGGAGCCCCCTCCCGTCCCCCTTAAAAAGGGGGAGGCCAGAGGAATAAATTTTAGTTTTTCTGGGGAATTGGGAATTGCATTACAATCTCGGCGGGGCCTTGTTGAAAATAGGCAAAAGCTTTTGAATTTCAAGGTTGGGCGGTTTTTGAGGTTTGAGAAAAACTATCTCGAACGCTTATATAACTATTAGTTTCCAATTCCAAATTCCCAATTCCCAAAAAGCGTCACGATCGCGGTTTCTTCAGCAAACCCTAATTAATGGGTAACGGATAAAAATTACCCGTTGCCTTCCCCAGTGCAAACCGTAAACATTTTTACAATTCCGAGACCATGAAACGAATACTACCGTGGGTGATGTCAGTCCTACTGGCATTAGTTGGCGTCAATATCAGTCAAGGCTCTGCACTCGCAGCCGAAAACCTAGTAGTCAATGGCAGTTTTGAGGAGCCGGCAATTGACTTTTTAGATTACCCCGCCTCAATTCCAGGCTGGAAGTTTCAAGAAGGCTCCTCTCTCGAACTTCAACATGGAATCGGGGGCAAGCCCTACGAAGGGGAACAACTCGCGGAAATGGACGGTAATGGAGTAAGTGGAATTTATCAGGATATTCCCACCAAGCCAGGCAAAAGCTACAAACTTAGCTTTGCTTTTACTCCCCGTCCGAATGTTGCGGACAACAAGTTAAACGTGAGTTGGGGAAAGACCTCGCTTGCCAAACTGGATAAAAGCGGCGAAGGTCTCTCGGAACCAAAATGGCAGCTTTATACCTACGAGGTTCCAGCACTTTGCAGTACCACTCGTCTGAGCTTTGACGATCTAAACGAGACCTCCGATGGTTTGGGCTCCTACATTGATGCTGTTAGCGTGGTAGAAAAGCCCGGTGCTACTACCTCTAATATTCTCGCTAACGGTAGTTTTGAAAAAGGTACCGGTAACGGTACTGGCAGCATCATTGCTAATTGGACGCTAACGGGCGGCTCGGATACGGTGGTGCGCGTAGATTGGGCTGGTGACAAGTTTGATACCTATTCCAAAGAAGGCAGTTTTGTAGCTCCATTTAATCGAGCGGGCAAACCGCCTCAAGGGGTTCTTTCTCAAAGCTTTGTTACCATTCCCGGTGCTAAGTACGACCTCACTTTCTATTCCTACGAGAATGGGGACAATGGGGCCGCATCGAGCAAGGCTCAGGTTCAAGTCAATGGTAAAGGAACTCTTGTGGATCGGACTGTTGAAGCAACTAGCAAGTCTTGGCAGAAGTCAACCTATAGCTTTGTTGCAGACAGCCCGAGCGCAACCCTGCGGTTTAGCGATCGCAGCACGGGTCGTCTTGACTCTACAGACTGGGTTTTAGATAACGTGTCCGTAACCTTAGCAGCAAATCAGCCTGGCTGTTAATCAGAACCAGCCTTCGGTTTCGCCGGAGGCGATCGCCTCGGGTCCCCTAACGGCAGTTATGTTTGGACATTTTTGGGACGCGATCGCAGCGTACCAGTCGAAATTGACGGGGGCGATCGCGGTAGAGTTTTATTGTCTAAAAAACCCGCCCAACGGGCAACAGAGCGCTAGAAAAAATTTTAAAAAAGTATTGACAGTTAGTTTTTTTGTGTTAGAGTGGAATCGGTAAAGCTCGTAACAACTTAAGGATGAAACGAATACTACCGTGGGTGATGTCAGTCCTACTGGCATTAGTTTGCGTCAATATCAGTCAACCATCGGCACTCGCTGCCGACAACTTAGTAGTAAACGGCAGTTTTGAAGAGCCTGTCGCCGAAAGCGTCTATGGACCACTAGACTGGAAACCTTCCTTGAAAGGTTGGGAATTATCGGAAGGTCCGGCCATCGAAATTCAAGGTGGAGTCGCGGGGGCAGCCTACGATGGGAAACAACTTGTAGAACTCGACAGCACCGATGCCGTCACCGGGATTTATCAAGACATCCCCACCAAACCGGGCAAAACCTACAAACTGACCTTTGCCTTCTCCCCCCGTCCGAACGTTGCGGACAACAAACTGAACGTCAGTTGGGGAGATACCACCATCGCCCAACTGGAGAAAAACGGCGAAGGTCTAACCGATACCGATTGGCAGGTTTATACCTACTACCTAAAAGCCACCAGCGACAGCACTCGTCTGAGCTTCGACGACCTCAACGAAACCTCGGACGGTTTGGGCACTTTCATCGATGCCGTCAGCATCGAACCTTTTGTTTGTCGCCTGCCGGGTAAAGACTGCGAAGTCATAATTTCCTCCGAAAAAACATTCAGTATCCCAGTCATAATTCCGATTCCCGAAAAAGCAGCCACGTTGCCTCTGGATCTGATGCTGACCCAAGACTTGACCAGTTCCTTCAAAGATGACTTGCCAAACCTCAAGACTGTGATTCCAGATCTAGTGAAACAACTGCGTGCCGTCCAACCCAATACCAATTTTGGCCTGGCAAGCTTCACAGATAAGAAGAGTCATGCAAGACCTGCTTACGCTAAGGACTATTATGTTTATAAGACAAGCTTGCCTCTGACGAAGGACGAGGGTGTATTCGAGCAAGCAGTGGCAAAGTTAACCATCGTCGGACCTGGAAAGGATTACCCAGAATCATCATTATCAGCTCTGATGCAAGTTGCTTTACGGGCTGAATCTGAGTTAGGATTCCGCAAAGATACTCGCCGGGTTGCCATTATCTCTACAGATGCAGCTTACAGGCAGGCAGGGGATGACAAACTAGACGCGCCGAACAATGGAGACGCGGTTATAGATCCGAATGAGGACTATCCGTCTGTGGCCCAGGCGAAGCAGGCAATCAATGAAGCGAATATGGTTCCCATCTTCCTGGTGACAAAGGATCAAATAGCCACATATAATGGCTTGGTGAGCCAGTTAGGGGTAGGGGCTGTAGTCGAGCTAGCAGCTAACAGTTCCAATTTGGCTATGGCCGTGCAGGAAGCGTTAAAGGTGGTAAACCAAAACTTGACTCTTGTGGCGGTAAACGACGACTACGGTTACGTTCGAGGCATTGACCCAGATCGTTTTGAAAATGTCGAACCGGGTTCGGAAGTAACAACCGAGGTTACTTTCAAATACTCGGGACGTGGCAGCGGCGATGACGTGACCGTTCGCGCCCTTGGAATTGGCGATCTAATCGTTGACGTTCAAGTTTCTTTGTAATCTCTATCGGTTGAGCGATCGCCTCTTTTGGTGACAGCTAACGCGCAATCGAATTTGGCAGCGATCGCACCCGTCAAACTATACCGCTCTCGGGGGCGCTCGCTCTCTTTGGAATGACAACAAAAGGACCAAAAAGTTGTTTTCCCAAACTCTTGACAGTTAGTTTTTTTGTGTTAGAGTGGAATCGTCGAACAATGCAGAGCCTCCCAAAAGGACAACCCTGCACGCAAGCATTTAAACGCCAAGAAAAGGAGTTTTAGATGAAACGAATACTACCGTGGGTCATGTCAGCCCTGCTGGTGCTAACCTGCGTCAGCATCTCTCCCGCATCGGCCCTGGCGGCAGCAAAAAACCTAGTAGTTAACGGCAGTTTTGAAGAACCAACCGTCGAATTATTAGGATACCCGGAATCAGTTCCGGGGTGGCAGTTATCCGCCGGCCCTGCCGTTGAATTTCAGCAAGGAATCGCCGGCAAGCCCTACGATGGCGGACAGCTCGTAGAACTCGACGGGCTCGAAGTCAGCGGCATCTATCAAGACATCCCCACCGAACCGGGCAAAACCTACAAACTCACCTTCGCCTTCTCCCCCCGTCCCAGTGTCGCCGATAACAAACTGAACGTCAGTTGGGGAGATACCACTGTTGTCAAACTGGATAAAAACGGCGAAAGTCTCGCCGATACCGATTGGCAGGTCTATACTTATTACCTCAAAGCCACCGACAACAAGACTCGTCTGAGCTTCGACGACCTCGACGAAACCTCGGACGCTCTGGGTAGCTTCATCGATGCAGTGAGCTTGGTACAAAGCGTTGCTCCCGACGCTCCTTGTTCCGAAGGCGCCAAGGCTAATCTGATTGACTTCAACTCTGCCGAGTCGTTAAATGCAGCGGCGAAACCAATCTCCAGTGGCGGAGTTAAGGTTTCATTTGATAACTTCAACGTTGCTCAGGTTGGAGTCAGGAAAGGTGGATTTGGTGGCAAAGCAGGCAGCAACCAGGTAATCGCCTCGGATCGAGGTAACTTTAACGGTCGCTTTTTGACTGGCGGCGGCGGCACTGCTGCTTATCGATCGAGCAACTATACCCGGGCGATCGATTTTAGCAAGCCGGTAAATAACGTCTGTTTCTTTGTTGCCGATATCGACTCCGGTCAAGGAATCACCGTAAAAGCCACAGACGCTAAAGGAGGGAGCATCTATTCCAAAAACTTCCCCAGTTCTCTTAAGAGAGACACTGCCCTGACTACTTTTGATTTGAGCAAGATTGAGGGAATTAAACGGCTAGAATTGGTAGGAAACGATCCTATCGGTCTCGACAATTTATCCTTTAACTAAGGCTTGCTGAAAAAGCGTGACGCTTTGGGTAATAGGTAATAGGTAATAGGTAATAGCCATTACCCATTCCCAAATAAAGAGCGATCGCCCCTTCTTTATTTATAAGAAAGAGGCGATCGCTATGCATTGATTACCCTAAAGCGGTCTCAAAACTTAAACCGTTTCTAGAGTTTTCTTTTCTGGAGCTTCTTTTTTGTTCTCAGACTCGGAGGAATCTGCTTTCTTCCCTGATGGCGACTCTTGTATATCTCCTATTTGTTTCAGATGAATGCTATTCACCTTAGAGATATAATTGCCGATCGCCATTTTTAAGCCTCTTTCGCGATCGGCTGCCCCCGTAATATCGTAATCCTGATAAGCAGGACTGGCACCCAAAATAAATTTCTCCTGTTCTGCTTCTAATTGTTCGACCACCTTATTTGCCGTAGTCCATTTTTCTTGAAAGGCAAAGGAAGTGGCAACGCTAGCAATAATAGAAGCCGCAGCCGGACAGATAACGGGCAACCACTTCAACCAAGGCACGCCCGCATCCAATTTATCCACCAGAACTAAAATTGGCGTTACCCCGGAGAAAACAATGGTGCCCAACTGCAAAATATAGTAAATACTGCGAGCGCTCGTCCTAACCCCCTTATAATCGTCAATCAACTCCTGAGAGTAGGCCAAAGCATTTTCCACCAACGGAGTTAGGCGATCTTCTTGACCTTCGGATAAAGCAATATTGCGCAAGAGGGCTTTATTGGTAATATTCAACTGTTTGAAGCGGTTGGTATAGTAGCTTCCTAATTGAAGGTTGACCAGCCAGAAAAAAATAAAAGCGCTAACAGCAATAGCCACACCAATCTTCAAGTTAGGGTACTCGGGAAAAAAAACGCTGCTAATGCTAAAAGCGATCGCCGCTGCTAAGGACAGATATTCCAGTACCTTTAAAAATAAAAGTACGCCGGAATTTGACGACTCCACCCCTGTCGGAACAGTTTCGGGAGTGGCAACACTTGGCGGAGTATTCGCCGTTTCTGAATCGTTCATAATCTTCTCCTCATTTTTTTTTAATGGACCGTGCGGATGTCATTCATCCAGCCGCAAAGCATAGCATATTTGCTAAGTTATTGTCAAGGGTTAATTCCCGTTAATTGTTAATAGTTAATTGCTATGACCCAAACCATAACCATTACAGTAGAATCTGCCGGCTACTGGACCGCTCGACTGGGAGCCGCTCCCTACGCCAAAATAACCAAAAACGGTCGAGAAATCGGCTTCGGTAAATACCAGCGCGGACTTAACGTCGCGGTATTCGACCAATCTAACGGAGATATCCTCAACCGTCAAAACTTCGACCTTGGCAGCGACGCGAAAGCAGTAGGGGCCTTTGCTGGATTTATCGCCAACTTGCCCCAAGGCAGGATAGTGGCGATCGCCGTTTTAGGAGACGCGGCAGGTTTGGGCTGGTCGGAGCCTGGGGCCAAAGCCTTTTCCTCCATCGGCAGTTTTTGGGGCTTATTCTTATACTACGGCGCATCTTGGGCGGCGGTGGGAGTCAAAAACGGCGGTTTCGCCAGCGCCCGAGAATACTTGCCCTTACCGCCAAACCGCCAACAAATAGCCTATTCCATTCGCAGTTTCCAGCTACAGCAGCCAACTCCCACCAAGGGAACTTTGGAACTAATACAGAAGTTGGACGGCGACGACAGGTTCGGCTATGCCGTCGCCCTCCATGCCGGTACAGCCCTTATCGGCGCTTGGGCGACTCCCGGGCAGAGGGCAGCTAACGCGGGCAGCGCTGCCCTCTTCCAATTAGAAGAAGGCAACTGGCAGGAACAACAAAAATTCCAACCGTCGGACTTAGGGCGCAACGACTATTTCGGCAACGCGGTAGCTATGGACGGCGATTTTGCTCTGGTGGGAGCTTATTTTAAGGACGTTGCCGATAAACCGGATGCCGGTAGCGCCTATATTTTCCATAAATTGAAGGGCGGTCAGTGGGTCGAGCATCAGAAACTACAGCCAGAAGACTTGCAGCGGGGCGACGAGTTTGGTTTCTCCGTCGCCTGCAAAGGTCAGGTTGCTTTCGTTGGTTCTCCTCGTGCGGACTTCGGCGACAAACCAGATACGGGCAGGGTTTATGTTTTCCATCGGATAAGCGATCGCTCCCTGCCGCACCAGAAGTTACAACCGCCGGAGTTGGAGCGCGACGACTACTTCGGTTTTGCAGTGGCGATGGACTCTAACGGCACGGCTTTGGTGGGGGCACCTTCTACTATTGAAGGAAGTTCTGGAGGCTGCGTTTATGTTTTTGAGTTGGAGGGCGACTGCTGGCAGCAACGGCAAAAACTCCAACCTTCGGACTTGAAGAGCGGCGACTGCTTCGGTCGTGCGGTGGCCATCGACGGTGGGGTAGCTTTGGTGGGAGCGCGGTGGGCGGACGCATCGGATAAACCCGATACGGGCAGCGCCTATATTTTTGAGTTGAAAAATGGCAGTTGGCGCGAGGTGCAGAAACTCCAACCCCCGGACTTGGGGCGGGATGACAGGTTCGGTCATGCCGTCGCTCTCCGGGGAGACTTAGCTTTAGTCGCGGCGAACCACGCCGACGCTCCGGGGAAGCCAAATGCAGGTTGCGTCTATGTTTTTCGTCAGGAAATTTCTGGTTGGCGGCAAATCGCTAAACTCCAACCGCCGGATTTACAGCGCAACGATTATTTCGGTCAATGTCTGGCTTTGGACGAGGGTCTGGTTTTGGTGGGGACTTACGCTGGAAAGCGAGTTTATGTTTTTGGGGAATAGGGAATGGGGAATGGGGAAGAATGGCCATTACCAAATTGCCCTTTGGGATGGTTCCCAGCGATCGCTACTAACTATGCTATCCTCTAATAAAATAAGTAGACAACCCAAAACCTCGACTCAAAAATCGATTTTGGACTTTTATTTTTTTGCCAACTACTATTGCGCAAGAGTAAAATTACCTAGAGGAGGTAAAAATGCCTAGAGAATATGTCGGGAGCTCGAAAGCGGCGAGTTTATTACAGATATCGCCCCAAAGACTGAGAAAGTTACTTTCCCAAGGGCGGGTAAAGGGGGCCTACAAGGGCAAGTATTTCTGGAAGATTCCTTTATTTAATGAAGTACCGAAAGTCATCGAGGCCAAACGAGGTCCGAAAGGTCTCTGGTATCGAAGCGAGCGCAAGTCGAAAACGAACATCTATATTAATAAGGATCAGATAAGAAAGAATGGTCAGATGTTGGCCGAACTCCGGGAACCGGTCATTGTGGTGGAACAGGGAAAACGCAAGGAATACGGCTACGAGGTAGAAATCGCCGGACCTTGCCGCGTCGTTTACAGTCCCGACCGGGCGTTGCACGGAGAAAACAGAACTAATCCGGTGGTTTGGATAGAGACGAACAGCCAGATAAAGTTTCTGGATGTCAACGAGGAGCCGCATAAATGTCGGCTGCCCTATCAACAGTTACCGACAGCGAAGAAAAAGCCGGTGCGTCGGGGTTTTGGCTAGAGTCGGTATCCCACATTCGCTAGTTATACCAGTTTTATTTGAGATGTGTCCGAAAGTCTGACGCTTGAGGCAAAAGGCAAAAGGCACTCTTGCTAGAGGGGGGAAGGTAACAGTGACTTTTTGCTAGTAGCAAATAGCCCTTTCTTGTTTACATCTCATTTGAAAACGCTATAGTTATACCCGACACGGGTAGAAAATGCGCTTTTTTGACTCGAAGAAAAAAGGTTATTTTTGAGTACTCGTCGCGAGCATGAGTATGAGAAGCGCAATTCTTTCCCGTTTCTAGTACAACCCAAAACCTTACCTAAACAAAGGGGGAGCGTTCCAAGGGTCGAAAGGAATCAACTTGTGGGAGGGGAAATGGGGGCGGAAAAAATATTTCGCCCGTCGGTTGAGCATGGCAGCGGCAAAGGAAAAAGTGCTGTTGGAGATTCCTAGCGCATCGGCGCGACTCAACATATAAAAATCGGGGTAAAACTCCGCTCCCGGTAACTCCACTCCCAAATCTCGGGCAGTTATCGGTTGATATTCGGCGAAATAGTGCCAAACCTTCTCTGCCTCGTCGCTGGCAAGATAAAGTATCGGTTCCTCCAGAGTCTCCCAGAAACCCCGCAACCACTCGGCGTACCATTCCCAAGGAGCGATCCAATGGGGGGTGAGATAAAAATAATCTCCCAAGCGCAAATGAATCGCTACTACCGTCTTGCCTTTGGCGGCGAGGCGTTCCCAGGCGGGCTGCATTTTCTCTTCGATTTCCGCCACCGGTTGAAAGAGCGATCGCCAATATTCCCGATGTCGGGCATAGTAAGCGGTGGGATATTGGAAATAGCCCCAAAAATCGACGTTCTTTAAAGCTTCTGGGGAATTAATAATCTGCGAGGTTGCTAAATCGCTTTCTATATTCTCTGCCACTGCGGGGAGCGATCGCCCCAGATGCGGATCGTCTAACCCGAACATCTCCCGTCCGATCCAGTCTGGAACTTCTACTCGCAAATTATGTTCTTTGGCGTAAGTTTTCAAGAAACCGTACTGGAAAAGTTGATTGGCAAAGCCGCCGTTTTTGCCAAGGGTTGACATTGTAATAGTCGGTTTTTTGACATAAAAAGCATCGCCCCAAGAATGGTGGTAAGGAGTCGTGGTCGCTACCCGCAGAAAACCTAATTTTTCCAGAAATTCGTCGATGTCGTCTATTAAGGGGCAACCTCGATAAATCTCCTCGTAATTAACTTCGAGATTAATTCCATCTACAAACTTTAAAGCATTGCTCGCCCCTCGCAAGGCTAATAATTCCGCTCCTTGAATGTCGATATTAAGTAAGTTAAAATCCTCTGGCGACAATTTCAATTCTATTAAGAGATTATCCAGAGTTTTTGCCTCAACAGTTACTCGGGATATTTCTCGGGTAAAAATGCTTTGGTCGCTGTCTTGATTGGCGGATAAAATAGAACTGCTTTGTTCGTTGGCGGCGACGTGCAAATCGACAAAACCATCGCGATCGCATAAGGCATAATTAGCAAGCACCACTTCCGGCATTGTCGCCATCTTTTTCTGGAGGCGCTGGAAAACTTCCGGGTTAGCTTCCACAAACAAAACCTTTTCTATTCCCATCTTTTTATAGGCGTTAATTTCCTCTCCTTCATAAGCGCCAATATGAATAATTCCCCGAGGTTTAATTGAATTTTCCCGGCAAAGTTTTGCCAAATCGAACATTTTGGGAAACTCTCCCAAAACCCCAGAAATAAAACGCTCGTTAACCGCTAAAAAATTCGACCATTGCCAGTCTTCGCGTTCTGGGAAAAACTCCCGTATCAAATCTAATCGATCGGGCAATATTTTTAACAAAGAATAGCGATATTGTTGGAGAAATTCAAAAACAGCTTTTAAAGAAATTGCTGCATCTTTAAAAGTCTGACCGTATTCAAACTGAAGATAATCTATTTTACCAGAATGCAACATTTTTGTTGCTCCTTTTAAGACATCTAACTCGCTACCTTCCACATCAATTTTCAGGAAATTAATTCGTTGAATTTGCCACCGCTGGCAATAGGCATCCAGAGTGGTAGCTAGGATGGGAAACTTTCGGGGGGTTCCCATTTGATAAGCTTTTTCGTCTTCGGAATTGCGACGGTATAAACTATTAAGAAAACGACTGTTTTGGTAATCGTAAATAGTTTTAATTTCCTCCGAATTAGACAGGGCGAAATTGTTGGGGAAAACCTGCCCGGAGGTAATCTTTGGGGCGAGATTGCCTACTAATTGTTGATAGGTTTGGGGGTGAGGTTCAAAACTATGTATTTGGAGGCGATCGCTCCCACATTTATTTAAAACCTCTTCGCTCCACTGACCGATATAGGCACCGACATCAAAGACAACATCCCCAGAACGAATAAATCTGGCAATGACATTTAGTTCTCCGGCATCTAAGGTAGCTTTCATGTAACAATTAGGTAATGGGTAATGGGTAATGGGTAATGGGTAATGCTCAATTAGCAGTTAGCAATTAGCAATTAGCAATTAGCAATTTTCGCTAAAAGTGATTCGATCGCATCCACAGCAGTCCCAACCCCATCCTCTGCCTGGAGCAAGCGACCGATAGTGGCGGCCCGCTCTTCGCAAACGGGGTCGAGCAAAAGCTGTTTCAACTCTTCCGCCAACACCGCTGCCGAATAGCGATCGCGACTAACCTGCCGCCCCACGCCCAAACGCACCACCCGGGCGGCATTATCCGGGCGATCGAAGTCGTCGGGCACCACCAACATCGGGCGACCGGCCAACAGTGCCTCCCCAGTAGTACCGACTCCGCCATGATGGACGATGGCCGCCGACCGGGGAAACAGTTCCGAATGGGGGGCGTACTCTACGGCAATGGTTCCCTCTGGCAGTAGCTCGGGCGGCAATTTCCGCGCCTCCTGCCCCGCGAGCAAAACGGCCCGATAGCCCAACTCTCGCAAGGCAGCGGCAGCCTCCAGATAAAAGTTACCCGGAGTCAACACCGCCGAGGAGCCCAAAGTAAAAACGATGGGCGGTTCGCCGCCATCCAAAAACCGCATCAACTCCCCAGATAAATCTTCCGAGTTTGGGGAACGGTAAAAAGGAAAACCCGTTGCCCGAGCTTGCGGCGGCCAGTCAGGTTGGGGCGCTGCTAACACTTGGGAAAACAGCGCCAAAATCAAATAGGGCGAGTGGATGCCGCCAAACAGAGAATCGCAACAGGGAGTCAAACCCAGTTCCCGGCGCAACTGCCGCCAAGGGGCAGTCCAAAAACGCGATCGCCACTGAAAATGCCGTCCGATACCATCCTGCATCGCTGCTATCTGACTTTTTTCGTAAGGGGATAGGGGAATATTTCCAGTCCAAAGATAACCCTGGAGCTCCCAGGCAGATAATAAGGAAGAAGGGGAGAGGATACAGGACACCCAGGGGATGCCGGTTTTCTCCGCCACCAGAGAACCTGTGAAAGTGAGGGGATGAGTTACCAGCAAATCCGCTCCCTCGCAGGCGGCAATCAGGTCGGCGTAGCTTGCCCGCAAGTGGGGCATTAACATATAACAGACGACGTATTCGAGCGATCGCCCCTGGGATGTCATGGCACTGAGAAATTGCCAGTCTTTTTCAATGTCGGGCAAGCTATCGGGCCTAACTGGATGAAATTCGATGCCGGCAGTTTCGACTTTTTGGCGGTATCTCTCGCTGGTGGCGATAAGGGGGCGATGACCTCGATTTTGCAAACCTCGGGCGATCGCTAAATAAGGATACAAGTCCCCCAAAGAACCGAAGGTCGTCAATACGATTCGCTTTTCGATTCGCTTTTCGATTAAGTCTGGCATTAATTGTTAATCGCTAATTGTTAATTGTGAATTACCTCGACACCCAGCACGTCTTCTGAGAGGTTCTGGATAAGATAACCGCAGGTCGGTTTCTGTTTTTCGAGGGGGGATGGCAGGTTGCCAGTGGTAGAACTGCAGGGCCAGGAGGAGTCGAACTCCAGCCACAGTTCCTGCAATAGGGGATTGGTGGCACTGTCGGCTAAAATTCGCATTACCACTTCGTAGATACCTAACAACTCCTCAAAATTGTGACGGGCATAAATTCTGGCATTTGCTACGGCCCCATCTAGGGTTAACCTGCCGGCTACGAGATCTCGGAGGGTATCGCCATCGCTACGAAAATTTATCGAGTGGGGGGGCACTGCGTACTCAAAGCGAAGTCGGAGGGCATCGCCGCCCTCGGCGATCGCTTGTAACGGGATCTCGTCGAGGGCGATCGCTGCTGTTTTTTCCGATACAATCTTCACTAGCGCTTCCCAAGTCGGCCCGCCTTGGAGGCGAAGGGTTTCTACGAGAAGATGCAACCATCTTGCTAGTTGTTCTTGTCGTTCTCTGGTAGTGTTTGTCATAGTTTGGGGAATGGGGAATGGGGAATGGGGAACAGGCAAGATGCCTGTTCTACGGAGAGGGGAATTGGGAATGGGTAACAGGCAAGATGCCTGTTCTACAGCGCTCTCTCCAGAGCAGCCAAAGCTTCGTCAACTTCTGGGGCAGTTACGATTAATGGGGGTACGAAGCGCAACACTTTGGGGCCGGCGGGAACTATTAATAAACCTTCTGCCATCGCCGCTTTGACGATATCCACGGAAGCAACCTCCCATTCTTCGCTCAAAACCAGACCGTTGATTAAACCCCAACCGCGCACCTCGACGAACTTTTGGGGATGTTTGGCGGCGATCGCTTCCAAACCTGCCCGCAACTGTTCGCCCCTTTCGCGAACGTTTGCCAGCAAGTTTTCCCGTTCTATAGTTTGACAAACCGACAATGCCACCGCGCAGGCAAAGGGGTTGCCGCCGAAGGTGCTGGCGTGGTTGCCCGGTTCAAAAACATCGCAGCTAGACTTGCACAACATCGCGCCGATGGGGATGCCTCCGCCGAGTCCTTTGGCGGAGGTAAAGATATCGGGTTCGATACCTAAATTTTCGTAGCCCCACAATTTGCCGCTGCGACCCATGCCGACTTGTACTTCGTCGAGGATTAAGAGGATGCCTTTTTCGTCGCAAAGCTCCCGGGCTCTCTGGAAGTAAGCGACGTCTCCGGGACGAACTCCGCCTTCCCCTTGGAGAGCTTCTAATAGGATAGCTGCAACCTGGCGCTCGTTTTTGTCTAATTCGGCGATCGCGCTTTCCAACGCTCCAATATCGTTATAAGGAACGTAATGAAATCCCGGCATTAAGGGAGTAAAACCTTTTTGATACTTCGGTTGTCCGGTGGCGGTGATAGTTGCCAGAGTGCGTCCGTGGAAACTGGCATGGGCGGTTAAAATAACCGGATTATCGATATTGAGTTTTTCGTGAGCGTACTTCCGCGCCAGTTTAATCGCCCCTTCGTTGGCCTCGGCCCCGGAGTTGCAGAAAAAGGCGCGGTCCGCGCAGGAATGTTCCGTCAGCCATTGGGCTAATTCACCTTGAACGGGAATATAGTACAAATTTGAAACGTGATGAAGAGTGTTAATTTGTTCCGTTACAGTTTTTATCATCTCCGGGTGTGCGTGTCCCAGAGTGCAAGTAGCGATACCGGCCACAAAGTCGAGATATTCCCGACCTTCGATATCCCAGACGCGACATCCCTTGCCCCGCTGGAGGGCGAGGTTAAAACGTCCGTAGGTTTTCATCACCGAGGCATCGAAGCTTTCGGCGCTAAAGGACGTTGGTTCTTGTTTGACTAGGGTTTCCGGACTCATTCGTTTCTCCTTAATTTAAGGTTTAGTCTTTAAAATTCTAAACGATAAATGCCAAATAGACCAAAATTTTATCATAATTTCAGATTTCGTTCGTAGTAATCGCGGAGCGCGATTGGCAGTTCGTTTATAATAAAACAGTACCATTCCTTAACTGGAGCTTCTTATGTCAGTCTAATTGCTGAAACGACAATTTACCGTCAAAGAGTACCACCAAATACCTCAAGCAGGTATCCTTGAGGGCAAAGTTTATCTATTCAACGGTTGCCCGGCGTTAATATTTTGGTAGATGAAATCTTGGGATGATAAGTCAGAAGAAACCGCGTCTGTTACAATAGATTCAATCCACTACCGCAAAAGCAGTCATGCCCAATCCATTTCCAGGAATGAACCCTTATCTCGAACAGGCAGAATATTGGTCCGATTTTCACAACCAATTGGTTGCCGCTATAGCGAGAACCCTCGTTCCATCCCTAGTGCCGAAATATCGAGTCGTTACCGACAAATGGGTATATAGAACCGGCGATTCGACCTCGGTAACTGTTGGCAGACCGGACGTTAGCGCACACAAAAACCGGGATGCCACCGCTACAGTACCTACAGCAGTTGCGGTTAAAGCTCCGTCAGTTCGACCGATAAAGGTAGGAGTTCCCTTGCGAGAAGAAGTGCGGCAATCGTATATAGAGGTTAAAGATGCTGCCACTAAAGAAGTTGTGACAGTTATCGAGCTTCTCTCTCCCGCTAACAAAGTAGGAGAAGGTCGCCAAAAGTATCTAGGCAAACGACAGCAAATTTTAGAGAGCGTGACTCATTTAGTGGAGATAGATTTGTTACGGCGTGGAGCTTCCATGCCAGTTTATAATAACAGCAAATCGAGTCACTATCGTATATTAATCAGTCGCGGGGATACTCGTCCGACGGCAGACTTGTATGCTTTTAATGTAGGCGATCGCATTCCCAGTTTCCCCCTGCCCCTTCTCGCATCTGATGCGGAACCGATATTAGATTTGCAATTATTGGTATCCCAGTTGTACGACCAATTGGCTTACGACTATTTTATTAACTACAATACCAGTCCGCCCTCGCCTTGGAGTTTCGACGATGTGAAATCTTGGGTGGGGGACGATTGTTGAGACCTCCAGAAACCGGGTAACTCGTGCGAAACCCGGTTTCTTAATCCTCCCTGAGTGGCGATCGCCTCTTTTTTAACTTTTTGTATATTTTGATACAGCAAAAATTACTTTAATAGAATATGGGAGCGCTCCCGAAAAAATAGTTAGTTTTCTTTCCGAGTTCTTTACTTTTTTTTTCTATCCTAAAAGTAGGTTGGGAAATAAAACCCGGCCCACCCAAACTAAAAAGCACTTAAGTTGCAATTTTAGTTTTGCCCCTTCCCAGGGGCAGGGCTAAATTTAGCATACTGGCAAGAGCTAAAATAAACAGCTCTTAGCCGTTCCAAGTTCCATTATTTTTCCTACAAAAACATCAGGAGACAACCATGAAAAACTTAGCAACAACCACAAAGAAGATTACCACTGCGGCAGCGGCAATTTCCCTAACATTAGTAAGTCTGGTTCCTTTAGCAATTAGCATTAAAACATTACCTAGTTTTGCCAGCCCTAAACTAAAGCAACCGGTCGTTCAAATTGCGATGGAAGAGCCAGAAACTCTGAAAAATTTACAAGAAGCTTATAATGGGGAATCTAACGCCCACGTTCGTTATTTAGCTTATGCTGAAAAAGCAGAAGAAGAAGGATACGGGCAGGTTGCCAGTCTATTTCGGGCAGCAGCAAGAGCAGAAGAAATTCATCGGGATAACCATGCAGCAGTTATTCGTCAGATGGGAGGAACGCCCCAAAATGAAATTGAAACCCCATTAGTAAAATCTACTTTGGAAAATTTGCAAGCTAGTATTGAAGGGGAATCTTACGAACGGGATGTCATGTATCCCCAATTCCTTGAAGAAGCTAACAAGGCAGGAAATAAGGAGGCAGTTCGCACTTTTCAATGGGCGATGAAAGCTGAAGCAGAACACGCTAAATATTACCAAGAAGCTAGCAGTAATTTGGCAGCATGGAAAGGAGAAAGTAAGGCTTTTTATGTTTGCCCTGAATGTGGATTTACTACAGCAGTTATTGATTTTGAAAATTGCCCAAAGTGTGGAGAACCTAAAGAGGAATTTGAGGAGATTGTTTAGGTCGAACGTCAACTTTGAAGCGAAGCAATTCCGCTTTTTGGGAATGGGGAATGGGGAATGGGGAATGGGGAATATTTCCGATTTCCCCCCCTTTCCAATTAATCAAGTCAAGGCGATCGCTACGAACAATCACTTAATCTCGCTATAATCAACTCCCCAAGTGGTATCCTCCCCTTGAAGATAAGTAGTCAAACCGGTCAAACCGTCCAAAGTTTGCCTCACTTCCCCAGAAGTAATCCCATTCAAAGGTCGCCCCGACTTCACCGCCAAACCTGCCGCGACTCCGACTCCTTGTCCTTGATAAATATTCACCGTCAAAATTCGACCTACTTTAAAAGGTTGATTTTTCGGGAGCATCTCATATTTCCAAAAATACTTTTTTTCTGCTAAGAGTTCCCTCTTTTCCCGTTCCCTCTTTTCCCGTTCCCTCTTTTCCCGTTCCCCGTTCCCCGTTCCCCGTTCCCTAAAAGCGTTCAAATTTTGGGTTTATTCTTGCATTGAGATGCTCCCGATTTTTCTCTAAATGATAGGCCGCCCCCAGAGCAATACTTTTTTGATAAAATCCGTCTCGGTAGCGTTGAAATAACGGCTGCCAAAAATTATTTAACCAAAACCTCGCCCCGGGTTGATTTTTTCTGATGCTGTCCTCTATTTCTGCCATCTTTCCATAGTCGTAGAGAATATCCGCTTCCACATTTCTCAAGTCGGAAATGCTCAAACCTTCTACTATGGGAACCATGGAAACTGCCAGAGTTTCGTTGCGGAGTTTGGGATTTTGGGATTCGTAACCGAGATAATATTCTAAATCGGCTTTTCTGGCTAATTCTGCATCTTTGGTAGTGTCGATATAGGCAGTTGCTTTGATGCGAAGGTTGCGATTTTTGACCTCCACATATTCTATTTTTCCCTCCTCCACTGCAGGCGTTAAAGTCGATTCTGAAATCAGAATAACTCCCGCTTCTGCTAACATTTGTTGCAGCGCTTGATGGGCGTTTTCCGGTTCGACGCAAGCTTCGACAATTTGGGCTTTGTCGAGAAATTCGTTAAAGCATTGACTGTGGGGCTGCCAATACCAACCGGGAGTTTTATCGAAGTCTAAATAGCCCAAACCTCCCCTAGTTAATAAACCTCCCAATTGCGCGTCGGCGGCCTTGGGACGAATTAAGGCAACTTGGGCGTTATTTCCTAAGGTCTTTTTCGCCCAAATAGCGGCACAAATTCCCGGGAGTTCGTCTCCGTAAACTACGACATCGAAGTTTTGATATTCTCTTGGTGGGGGGGAGGGTTTTGGTGGTTTTATTTCTGTTTCTTTTGTAGCTTTTTCTGGGAGGAATGTTTGGAGATAAGCTCTAAATTCTTGGCGGTTATTTGAGTCGATAAAGGTAGTTAAGGGTAATGTTAATAATCCCAGAATAGCTATTTTTTTTACCCGGGCAAAATTCAGGTAAAAATTAACAATTAGCAATGATTAACAAGAGACAATTAGCAATTAACAATTAAAGATTAACAATAGACAATAGACAATGGGAGCATCCCAATTTTGAAGAAAACCAAGAATTTGACGATTTAGGTCAGAGGTCAGAGGACCTCCTTAAGCGGGAGGTAGGAGGACCTCCTTAAGCGGGAGGTAGGAGATGTTTGAGGTTTGAGATTTGAGGTTTGAGATGTTTGAGATGTTTGAGGTTTGAGATTTGAGGTAAAAAAATATTTTTGCTTTCTCTGAGATGCTCCCATAGACAATGGCTATATTACACGGATTTTGGGTAGTAGAAACAGGGGAAAGCTATTTATTTATTTGGGGATAAACTTGGCGACGTTTGACAGAAAAAGATGGAGTTGAAGGAGGCACTATTGCCACAAATCCTTAGGCCATGACCGAAGCGGAATTGTCGGGGTGGGAGGAGGTAAAAAAATCGAAAAAAACAACCAAAAGCAAATCTGAGGAAGCAGCTATAGAAATAATCGCCTTGCCGACGGAGCTTTCCCAAGAGAAACTCTATCCGATTTATTCTGGGGAAAAACCCTCGGAAAACAGCGATAACCTCTACCTTTATCCTTGGGAAATAGAAGGAATTTGTCTGAATCTAAATGAAGCGATCGCCTTCCTCGAATCTCTCCCCCTCAGCCACATCTGCCCTAACAATTCCTTCGTCGGCGGCGACTTGCGCTTCTAGTCTCATATTGCCCGATGGAGTTTAGACTTATTAACTAGAAAGAAATTTTTGGTTGCACGTCAACTTTGAAGAGAACCAAAAAGTAAATGCTTTTTGGGAATAGGGAATGGGGAATAGGGAATAGGGAAGATGGAATTGTTAATCCTAACCATGATTCTATGGTGCAACGGCTCCCGAGGAAACCGTTGCAGGTTAAGCTCAAAATCCAAAAGGGAACGATGGCCCCATGGACTATTCTCCATTCCCCATTCTCTATTCCCTATTCTCCCCGAACCAAAAAGCGTTAAGTCTTTGGGAAAACTTCAAAACTGACTTGCTCCCGAAATTTTTACCCTCCTTAGAAGCAGATTCTAATAATAGCTTTATTCCCAGTTGGCTGCCTCTCATCGACAGCGTCACAGACCGAGGAATACTTGACAAATTCGCCCGAAAAATGCCAATTTCCTGTCGGGCAGATCTGGAAGAAATAAAACTACCTTTATCCCCCGAAGATTGGCAAATAAAAACAGAAAATATTCCCCCAACAATTACTTGAAAATCCAGGGACGAATTGTTGGAAAACTTCCTCGATAAAGTCATAGATGCGCGAGTGCGAGAACTAACGGCAGAAATCTCTCCCACCGGCGCGACATCGGGTACACTGCAATGCAAGAAGAAAGCCAAGAATTAGATGCTTTTTGTTAGTTGTTAGTTGTCAGTTTGTTCTTGGTGTTAGTTGTCAGTTTGTTCTTGGTGTTAGTTGTTAGTTGAGCAACTAACAACTAACCACGCTCCAACTGACAATATGAGTCGATCTGTTGGTCTTTTTACAAATATGGGATGCTCCCCACGACATCTTTACAGGCCGTGGTTCGCCAATGGTTAAAAGCACTGGCGAGGAAATCAACTCAAAAATTAACTGCGGCCCCAGAAACCCAACAGCTAGCAACTTTATTAAATAGGGTAGTAGTGAATAAACCTAAAAAGCTCGCTTAGGGTGGGGAGGGTGGGAGGGACCGGAGGTGTGGGGGGAAAGATTCGTACAGTCAAACCGACTGCTTGAATCAACTTTTTGGCAGCCCGAAACTTCCCACACTCCCCACACTCCCCACACTCCCCACACTCTGCTTTTGCACAGCTTGCCCTAAATAATTGGAAATCTCCCCTCCTCCAGTCTCAAACCGGAGAAAGTTTAGATCGCGCTTGTTTCCGCCTCAACCCGCCATTAACGGGGTCGAAAGATTGGAATTTGCATTTCCTTTTAGAAGCTATAGACGACCCAGAATTTTTGGTCGAGGCGCGACGAGTTTATAAAAGCTGCCAGTTGGCGCTTTAGCGATAGCGGGTTGGGGATAATCGCCGAGTTTGGCTTCCCGAGATGGCGGGGCATCCAGGTTGGGTTTGAGCGTTCGGGCCCGGGCGCCGCAGTTGAAGGGAAATCAAAAGTTGGGGTTGCACAGTTTGTTAGATTTCCAGTGGGAGCTGTCTCTGGGGGGTCAAAAAATTACTAAGGCTCAATTCGATCGCTTGGTAAAACAACAGAGTCCTTTGGTGGAGATTAACGGCGAGTGGGTGGAACTGCAACCGATAGATATTCAGATGGCGAAAGCTTTCCTCAAGGAGGGCAAGGATAAAATGTCGCTGTCGGTGGAGGATGCGTTGCGGTTGGCGAGTGGGGAGACTCAGGCGATAGAGAAGTTGCCGGTAGTTAATTTTGAAGCTAGCGGGCAGTTGGAGGAATTGTTGAATGCTTTAACCGATAACCTTTCCTTGGAGGCGATCGCCACTCCCGAAAGTTTCCACGGAGAGTTGCGACCTTATCAAAAGCGCGGCGTTAGTTGGTTGGCGTTTATGGAACGGTGGGGGTTGGGCGCGTGTTTGGCTCCCGACATGGGATTGGGAAAATGCATTTCTCGCGATACCCGGGTTTTAATTAACGGTATGTCGTTGAAGGCCGAGGATATTTGGCAGACTTATGCCGCCGCAGAGGAGGAATTTGATGGCGAAGGTTTCTGGGCCTCTCCAACTCTGGAGTTATGGGTCTATTCTATAGATGAGGAAACTGGGGAAATGGCTCGGGCACCCATCGAACGGTTGTATCGGCAGCAAGTACGGGAGAAGTTGCGTCGAGTTAAACTCCAAGACGGCAGCAGCATTACCATTACCCGCCGCCACAAGTTACAAAAGAGCGATGGTTGGAAGAGAGATTTGGAGGTAGGGGATTATGTGTTTGGCGGTAATGTTTTGAGAGAGTTTAGGGTAAGGATTTTGTCAAGGCAATTAAAGGCAAACAGTTGGTAATTACCTGCTATCCTTTGTTGCAGCGAGACGAGAAAACTTTGCTGGCGGTTGAGTGGCGCTTTGTTGTTTTGGACGAGGCGCAAAATATTAAAAACCCGGAGGCAAAACAATCTCAAGCGGCGCGGAAGTTAAAAGGTTCGTTTAAAATTGCTTTAACTGGTACGCCGTTGGAAAATCGGTTATCGGAGTTGCGATCGATTTTGGATTTTCTCAATCCCGGATATTTGGGTTCGCGGCAGTTTTTCCAGCGTCGGTTTGCCACTCCTATCGAGAAATATGGGGATACTAATTCTTTGCAGACGTTGCGATCGCTGGTTCAACCGTTTATTTTACGCCGCCTGAAAACCGACAAAGAAATTATCCAAGACTTGCCAGACAAGCAGGAAAATACGGTCTTTTGTTCTCTGGCGAAAGAACAAGCTGCCATCTATCAAAAATTGGTTAACGAGTATTTGGCAGATATCGAAAGTTCCGAAGGCATCCAGCGGCGGGGCAAGATTTTAGCCTTGCTGACGAAACTCAAACAACTTTGCAACCATCCGCTGTTGCTGGAGGTGGAAAAAAATAAGAAGAAGAAAACAAAGCCGGTTCTTAACGAACGGGCGTCGGGCAAGTTGCGACGGTTGGAGGAGATGTTAGAGGAATTGTTATCCGAGGGCGATCGGGCGTTAATCTTCACCCAATTTGCCGAGTGGGGGAAATTGTTACAGCCTTATTTAGAACAACAACTGGGTCGAGAAATCCTCTTTTTGTACGGTGGCACGCGGAAAAACAAGCGCGAAGAGATGATAGATCGCTTCCAGAACGATCCGCAGGGTCCGCCGATAACGATCTTATCTATTAAAGCCGGCGGCACCGGTTTAAACTTAACGCGGGCGAATCACGTTTTCCACTTTGACAGGTGGTGGAACCCGGCGGTGGAAAATCAAGCAACGGACCGAGTATTTCGTATCGGTCAAACTCGCAACGTACAGGTGCATAAATTTGTTTCCAAGGGAACGTTGGAGGAGAAAATTCACGATTTAATCGAGAGCAAAAAGGAGTTGGCCGAACAGGTTGTCGGGGCCGGGGAACAGTGGTTGACGGAGTTGAATGCCGACGAGTTGAGGAATTTGTTGATTTTGGATCGTCAGAGTGTTATAGATGAGGATGAGTAAGTAATTAGGGTTCTTGTGCATAACCAGATCGGACTTCTCTAACAGCATTAGCCATAGTTCTTTGGCTTTATCCGTATTTGGCCCCTGCACCGAGAGAGAGGGTTGCTAGCCCTTCAAACCTGAGCCATGAAGTCACCCCCTAGCCGAGGGGAGGGGAATCTAATCCCCAAGGTACGCGAGTTATCCTCAAATGGCTATTGCCATAATTAAGGACGGGCTGTGTTGCTTATATCAAGCCGCAATAAATAACCATAATTAACTCGCAAACCTCATACCTCAAAGCCTTCTGACCTCTGACCTCTGACCGAGGACTTCTGACCGAGGACCATTAGCGTTAAATTATTTTTCGCAATTTAACGTGACCTGATATTAGTGGCTTCTTTGGCCCAACGAGTCGCACTAAATTTGTTTCCAAGGGAACGTTGCAAAACCGAGAATAAAATAGAACGGCAGGCCGAACCCCAAACAGTCAGTCATTCGGGGAGCACGTCACCTTTGAAGGGAACCAAAAAACGCGAAGCGTTGCGAGGCACGAAGCAATCTCGCTTTTAGGCAAGAGGCAAGAGCTCATCTGGCAAGAGTTGGGGAAAAGGCAAAAAGGGAAAAGGGAAAAGCTTTGCCTTTAGACAGAAGGTTTGATTTTTTCAACTTTTTGATAACCCCTAAACGAATTGCTATATTTTTACAAAACTGACGTGCTCCCGTCATTCGACAAGAGCGGCTCAACCGTCCCTCTAGCAACTCTAATAGAAATGAGATAGAAAAAGCAGACATCGAGGAAAACAAAAAGGGTGCTGGTCTAGCACCCTTTTTGTTTTCCTTAATTTGTTTTTGGCATTACTGCTTAAGCTTTAGCGCAGGAAGAAATTGTCTGCTTCGAGTTCTGGGGAACCAGTTAAAGTGGCAAACTGAATTGCTTCGCCATCGCCGTTGTAGTACAAGCCGCCGTTTTCTGTCTCGTAAATAATGAAAGCATCGGAAGTAGCAACGGCATCTTCAGCATCCACTACCTCAAACTCAGCCTCAATGCTGAATCCTTTGACACCTTCATCGCTAAATGCCCGACTGCCGGCATCGCTTTCGAGGGCAGCGAAGGTGGTCTTATCTAAGATAATCACATCGAGATCGACTTGGAAATCGGTAATGGTATCGATGCCAATATCTTCGGTAGCAAATGGCTGATTGGTGTTGAAGATAAAGGCATCTTTGCTCGCGCCGCCGGTTAAAACATCGTTGCCAGCACCGCCGTTGAGGCGATCGCGCCCGATACCCCCTTCGAGAGTGTCTTCGCCGCCGCCGCCCAAGAGGAGATCGTTGCCTTCGCGACCTAGCAAAATATCATTGCCATCTTTACCGAAGAGGCGATCGTTGCCCTTGTTGCCAACTATGCGATCGTCTCCTTCGTCGCCAGATAAGGTATCGTTACCTGCGGCACCTCGGATGGTGTCGTTGCCTTCTTGTCCGAGAATGCGATCGTCTCCTGGAGTACCCAGGAGATTGTCATCTCCCCCTGTCGGTTCCGGTTCCGGCCCCGGTTCTGGTTCCGGTTCTGGTTCCGGTTCTGGTTCCGGTTCTGGTTCCGGTTCTGGTTCTGGTTCCGGTTCCGGTTCTGGTTCTGGTTCCGGTTCGGGTTCTGGTTCTGGTTCTGGTTCTGGTTCCGGTTCTGGTTCTGGTTCCGGTTCTGGTTCTGGTTCCGGTTCTGGTTCTGGTTCTGGGGTTGGTTCTGGTTCCGGTTCCGGTTCTGGTTCCGGTTCGGGAGTGACATTGCCAAAGCTACCATCACCATTTCCCAACAAAATCGATACGTTACCAGAAACAAAGTTCGCAGCTGCCAAATCTGAGACTTCATCCCCGTTAAAGTCTCCTATTGCTACTGAATTAGAACCCCCCCCTACACCAAAGTTAGTGGCATTGCCAAAGCTACCATCACCATTTCCTAACACAACCGATAATACGCCATCATCAAGGAAGCCCGCTACGGCCAAATCTGAGAAACCATCCCCATTAAACTCTCCTACTGCTACTGACTGAGGCTCACCTCCTACATAAATGTTAGTGGCACTGCCAAAGCTACCATCACCATTTCCTAAGAAAACCGATATGTCATCAGAATAGAAGTCCACCACTGTCAAATCTGAGAAACCATCCCCGTTCAACTCTCCTACTGTTACTGATATAGGCCAATACCCTACATTAAAATCGCTGGCATTGTTAAAACTACCATCACCATTTCCTAAGAAAACCGATAATACGCCATCATAACCCAAGCTCGCCACTGCCAAATCTGAGAAACCATCCCCGTTAAACTCTCCTACTGCTACTGACTGAGGCTGATTCCCCACACCAATAGTGGCACTGTCAAAACTACCATCACCATTTCCTAATAAAACCGATACCTCATAAAACGAGCTCGCCACTGCCAAATCTGAGAAACCATCCCCGTTAAACTCTCCCACTGCTACCGACTGAGACTCATACCCTGCATTAAAATTAGTGGCATTGCCAAAGCTACCATCACCATTTCCTAATAAAACCGATACGTAATAAGAAAACCTGTTCGCCGCTGCCAAATCTAAGAAACCATCCCCATTAAACTCTCCTACTGCTACTGACTGAGGCGAATTTCCTACACCAAAGTTAGTGGCACTGCCAAAACTACCATCACTATTTCCTAACAAAACCGATACGTTGTCAGAACCCGAGTTCGCAACTGCTAAATCTAAGTTCCCGTCACCATTCAAGTCTCCTACTGCCACCGAGCTCGGACCCTCCCCTACAGCAAACTCGCTAGCTTCAACCTCAACCTCTCCATCCAAAATCTCTACGGTATCGTCCTCTTGCTTCAACCGTCCAATTTCTTCCGCGCTCAACTCATCCCCACGAACTAACGCCGCAAACAGCTCCCCCTCATCTCCCGGGGAGTCTTGTTCGTTTAACTGGTTGTCGATATAATGTCCCAATTCCTCGGTGAGGATGTCAACTAGATTTGGAGATTGCTTCGTTTTGCTCGCAATGACATCATTAGTATCTGTGGTAGTAATATCAGTAGGATGGGCAATAACAGAATTCGCCAAGTAAATCGTACCAGTCACAGAGTCAAAACCGCCATTAACTCCGTTCATTTGTTCTGTCGGTACCACGGTTATTTCTGGCAACTGCTCGCCGGAGGCCAAGGCTTTTACTACTTTTTTGCCTAAATTTAGCTGCCACTTTTCACCGAATGCCTGCCGCATCTTGGTTTCAAAGTCGGGAGATGTCAAAAAATCGGCTAAATTTTCCCTAACAACCTCTAGTCCTTGGGCTAGGGTTTCCTTGGCGACGGTCGGCTTTATATTAATAGAATCCACAGTGGAGATGATACTTAACCGTTCGTTCTCTTCTTCCATGGTTATTTTCTCCTTTATTTAGATTTTAGATATTATCGGCACCCACCTTTTCCAACTCTAACAATAGTGTATGCGACTTTTGAGAAGATGTCAAGAGGTTTGAGAAAATTTATACTATTTTAATGTGGAGCTTTGCACCAGAGCGACTCAAACAAAAACCCGGTTGTTCCAAAAAACCGGGTTTCACAGGGGGTCCAAGGTGCGCGGTGCGCGTCCTACAGGAGAAAAATAGTTTCGCCGTTGTTTTCAGCCGATCGCCGAGTCGCATCCGCCACCTTCAAAGCAGCCAAACTTGCTTCGGGAGTCACATATAAAGGAGTTCCCTCCAGTAAATGCTCTATTACCATCGCCGTATCTTTGGCAAACAAACCTCGACGACTTCCTACTTCTAGAGTTTCCGTCGTTTCCCCTTTAATTAACTGCCCTTCCTTGGGAGTAAAAATCAAAGCGCCCTCCTCCCCGTAAAGAACAAACATATTCTCCGACTGCCAGAAAGTATCCCCCTTGCCATAGACGCACTCGCCGATAACGCCGCTAGCAAATTGTAACCGGGCATTACACAAACAAGCTCGATAAAAATCCTCCGACCTCTGCCAAAACTGACTTTGGCAGCTAACCCTGGCAACCTCCCCAAATAGATCTGTAAACCGATGGAGGCGAGACAGGGCACCCACAAAAGGAAAACCAAATAACGAAGGTTGATAGCTCCAGCGACGGGGAGTGGGATGTTTGGGACTAATAGTTATGTAGCGGGCATAGAATACCTTGCCGATGGCCGGCAACCATTTTTTAATCGCGTTGTGGAGGCCGCCCAACAATTCTATGTGTTCGACGTGGAGCAGTTTGTTTTTGGCCTTTGCTAAGGCAATTAATTCTTCTGCTTCGGCGGGCTCTAGGGAGAGGGGATATTCGACGACGACGTGCTTGTTATTTTCCAAAGCGGCCCGCACCATAGCTCCATGTTCCTTATTAATAGAAGAGACTACCAGCAAATCCAGATCGTCCCGTTTTACCAGTAGCTCCCACGACGGAGACACCTCTGTTTGGAAGATTCGAGCAAATTCTTCTGTATTCTCCGGGGTATGACCGGCGATCGCCACCAATAACCCTCGCTCGTCCGCCTTTAAAGCCTCAGCCCTTGCTTTGGCCCCGTTGCCCGTGCCCGCCATGGCTATTCTCAGGGGCCGATTGATGGCTCTAGTACTCGAAGGACTAATCATTCTTTTCCTTATTTTTCTTAGTTAACATCAGCGGCCTTCTTGCCCCCAGAGCTTGGGCCAGGGGGGCTCGGAAACCCGGTTTTTTGGACAATACCAACGCAGCTGCAGGAAAAATGCCGATGAATTGTGCGCGAGAGCGCAGCGTTGCGGATGCAACATCGCCCTTTCAACCCCATCATTAGAGTTTCAAACCTCAACATTCGCATCAAAAACCTCAACAGTGGCCTTTTTGGGGAGAATGGTGGCCTTTTTTCGTAAAACGGTGGCCTTTTTTAGGAGAGCAAACGCGCTTTTAACCCCAACAGTGGCCTTTTTAACCCCAACGATGAGGTCTAAAACCCGAATAGTGGCCTTTTTAACCCCAATGATGAGGTCTAGAACCCGATTAATTGCGGTTCGCAGCAGCCCACCCAGATGAAAATGGCAAAATGGCGAAGGTATTGGCAGGAATTACCCGGTTTCTTGACCGACGAGGCCTAATCCTCTAGGATAAAGCTTTTGGGACTAAAGTCTCTGGCATCGAAGTCCAAATCTGGGGAACTATAAGCGATCGGTATCAAATTAGAATTTTTTATAACAAAAACCGTTCGATATATCTGGCAGATCTATTTTACAAACCAGACTTTTTCCCTTAATATCAGAGATGTACAAAACACGACTGCAAATCTATTGGCTAATCTTGCCTAAAGATTTGTATTAGCTAAACTTATCAATTCCCATCGGAGAATAAAATGGCCACCTATAAAGTTACTTTAATCAGCGAAGCAGAAGGAATCAACACCACTATTGAGTGTCCAGATGACAAGTATATTCTGGACGAAGCAGAAGAGCAGGGCATTGACCTGCCTTACTCCTGCCGCGCTGGTGCTTGCTCTACCTGTGCGGGTAAAATCACAGCCGGTACCGTAGATCAGTCCGATCAATCTTTCTTGGATGACGACCAGATCGGAGCTGGATATGTGCTGACTTGCGTGGCCTATCCTACTTCCGACTGCACCATCGAAACTCACAAAGAAGAAGATCTCTACTAAGGCAAGAGCCGATGGCCGATTGCTGGGCTTTTCTCTTCTGTTTCGTCAAGAGAAGGCCAGCAATCCAGATTCTAGGGCGACCAAAAAGTAATTTCATCGCTGAGGGGTTGGACTTCAGTTCCTGGAAAGTAGAAGCGAAGAATGCGATCGCTCGTCCAACCCAACTCGGCTAATTTTACCGAACCTATCTGGCTGAAACCGACTCCGTGGCCGAACCCGCCCCCGATAAAGGCGTAACCTTGCAGGTTTTTCTGTCCGTCATAAAGGGGGTCGAGATAAAATAAGGTACTCCAAGGGGCCCATAAAGCATTTTGGACCTCATCTTTGTGGAGCAAAATCGGGCCCTGGTCGGTTTCTACCAGCATTTTTAAGACTCGACCCGATCGCGATCGCTCCAAAACTCGCAGCTCTGTAACGGTTTTTAAATTAGCAAAAGAGCTTTTTTTCTCCTTCAAATAACTTTTTAAATTACCCGCTATCCCCTGCAAGCTGAGTTGTTCTCGCCAGCGGAAGTCCAACCAACCATCCTCGTTAAAGCCTTTTTTAATACTCATAAACCGCCGGAAATTTTGTTCGTCGGCCAAACTATTAGCGGCTAAATTCCAAATATTATTAGGAGAGTCGATGGTAGCTTGCAAATAAGGCCGTCCGGGACCGTCCCAGACATCGTTAAAATCTGCAGTTATTCCCCCACTGGTAGCGAAATAAACTGCATCGACCAACTCGTTGTTGTAAGTTAAGACCAACCCTTCAGTGGCGGCGATCGCTTTATCGGTTTCCGGGTAAACGTCCAATCCTTTATAAACCTGACAATGAGTGTCGGCGCAGAGTTGGTAATTATCGGCCTCGAAGCGACGCAAATTCCGCAGGGCGTAAGTTCTGGCGATAATTGTTTGAGCTTCCAAAGATGCCTGGGGCGGCCAGGCGCCGAGTTCGTGGGGAATTACTCCTCGCAAGTAAGTTTCTAAAGGTACTTCATTGACTAGGGTATAAGTTCCATAAGCGTTGGGTTGGAGTCGCAGGGTTCCACCGTAGAGGCGATCGCCTTTTTCTCCCTCGATGCCGTTAACTAAAATTACGCTTTTGCCGGCGATAATATCTAATTCGTGGCGGTGGTAAGTTAAGCCGTTGGTTTGCCAGTAAGCCACCTTTTTTTGTTTGAGAACTTCCACGTCTAAATAAGCATTGGTATGACCTCTAGCGTGCAAAGTTTGTAACAGCCAACGCCGCAGTAAAGGAGTAGTATAAACTTCTCGGTCCGCCCAAACTTTCCACCGTCCCGGTTGAGCTATTTCTACTTGAATACCTAATTCTTGCCATTTTCTAGCGCTTTCTTCGGCGCTTTCAAAACTGCGGTGGCTGCTGAGAACTAAACGTTCTCTTAATAAGGGTTGTTCTAACGGTTGGGTTTTAATTTGGAGGGTTACGCTATCTACGGTTAAGCTTCCTTCCCCTTCCATTGTTTTGAACCGCAAAGTTAGTTTATCTTCTGGGGTAGCTTTGAGGGTTAATTTATCGGTTTTTTCTTCTCCAAATCTCTGAATAATTCCTACTTGCAACCAGCGGCGATTTGTGGTTTGACCGAAAGCGGAATTAGCGGTAATTGCTAAGACAAATATTGCGGTCAAAAGGGTTGTTAATTTTGTTTTCAAAATCCGCTGGTGATTTTTAAAAGTAGTTGTCAGTGGGTTAGCTAACACCGTTATTTGCCTCCAGTAGCTAGAGTTAAGAACTTGGGTAATTTTAGATTATAGCATTCAGGGGGAATTTGCATCCATTCCCCATTCTCTACGTCCAGAAACCCGGTTTTTTCAAAAAACCGGGTTTCTTAATCCTACGTCCAGAAACCCGGTTTTTTGAAACAACCGGGTTTCTTAATCCATTGCTAATTGCCAATCTTATCGCATAAAGAACGATCGCCCTCCTCCACTTCGGGATTAGTCCGCAAATAATCTCGCACCCAGTCGCAGGCATATTCGAGCTCGTTGAGAGTGTTAATTTTTTCTAAATCCCATAAGATAACCGCGCGATCGTCCCCGCCGGATACCAAAAACTTACCATCTGGAGTAAAAGCAACGCTGACGACCATCCCTTCGTGGCCGGGCAAAGTTCTCAGCAACTCCCCCTCTAAGTTCCACAACTTCACCGTGTT
>CAZSTZ010000020.1:47362-49373 GCA_964609515.1 uncultured bacterium
GCTATGGAGTAGCTTGCCATCAATACTCCATAATTTAATTGTTTTGTCATCTCCCGCCGTAGCTATAGTTTGACCGTCGGGGCTAAAGGCGATCGCCACAACATCTGCCTGATGTCCTGATAATACCCGTATCGGTTTTGCCAGATCTTCTACGTTCCAAAGTTCTACTATGAAATTGCTACTAATTGCAAGGAGCTGCGAACTGGGAGCAAAAGCTACAGAGAAAATCCCCCGGTCTACCGAGATGTTGATTCTTTGCCAAAGCTTGCCATCTGGAAGCCACAGTCGGATAGCATTAAAGCTGGCGGAGGCAATTAATTTACCGTTTGAACTTACCGCTAGCTCCCAAACTGTATCATCATGCCCGCGAAGCTCTCTGAGCAAATATTGGTTGCGCCGCCAAAGTTTAACCGTGCCATCATCGCTGGCAGAAGCTGCCATCAAACCATCAGCCCTCAAAGCGACATCCCGAACCACTGCCTTATGTTCTTTTAATGTCTTGAGAAAGGTTCCGTCCGGTTTCCAAATTTTAACCCTACTATCTTTACCGCTCGTGGCAATATATTCGCCGTTATCGCTACAGTCTATTCCTACCAGCGCTTCGTCGGCGAGCAAACTTCTGACAAAGGTTCCGTCAAGCCGCCAGAGTTTGGCAGTTTTGTCCGTACTCGCCGACACGAGCAAATTGGTTTGCTGGCAAAAGGCGACATCCCAAACGGCTGACTCGTGTCCTTTGAGGGTTTTTAACAACGCTCCATCGATACTCCAGAGTTTGACCGTGCCATCGACTCCCGCAGAAGCAACGATTTTACTTTCAGCGTCGAAGGCTGCACTCCATACAGATTGTTCGTGTCCGGTTAAAGTTACTAACAACGTACCGTCCAGTCGCCAGAGTTTAACGGTGCGATCGCCGCTGGCAGAAGCGATTAGTTCGCCGTTGGGGCTGAAGGCAACTCCCCAGACGGGGGCATCATGTGCCGGAATATCTCGTAACAGTTTACCATCAACGTTCCACAGTTTAAGCCTGCCATCCAAACTCCCCGAAACTAGGAATTTGCCGCCGGGGCCGAAGGCAACGCGATGGACTGTTGCCGAATGTTCTAGGGTTTCGAGCAAAGTGCCGTCTTCTTTCCAGATTTTAACGGTTTTATCATTACTGCCAGTGGCGATTAACTTGCCATCGGGACTGATGTCAACGGTCAAAACGCTACCTTTATGGCCGATAAGGCGATTAAATTCGTTAGTGCCATAAACTGCTTGGGTTAAAGCTGTTTCTACTCTTCGTGCCGTTTTTTCATCCACTCGACCCAAAGAGTCCATGGGGCGTTTTGCCTTAATCGCGTCTAGCATCGCTTCTAACTGGTTGTTGGAGGCAAACAAACCTTTAGAAGAGGAGGTGAGGGCTATAATTTCGCTGATTCTCGCCTGTCGGTATTGCCAGATGGCGAAAATACATATGCTCGAAGAAATAGCAAAGGCAACGCTAACAACCCCTAAAAGTAACCGTTGCAATCTGGCATTTTTCTGCTCTTCTTGTAGTTTGGCTTCTACTTCTTTAGTTCGTTCGACTTCAAGGGCATTTTGTACCTCTTTTCTATCCAATTCTACCGATGCCGCTAAAAACTGATAATCTAAATCGCTCAAACTTTTTCCCAGGACCCAACTTTGCGCGTCTTTTAATGCTTGCCCCCGCAACAAACGGGATTCATCTTTTTGCCCCGAAGCGATCCAAGCATCAAAAGTTTGAGAATAAGGTCGCAAACTGCCTAACTGTTGTTCTACCCATTCTAAATTAAATACTTCTCGATAAATCCGGTTTTTTACTTTTAATATACCCCCATCTTTCACTACTAATCCCGATAATATTAACTCGATTTGTTCCCGACTATCGTCTGCCGCTACTTCCAGACTTTGTAAAATTTGCTGATAGATTCCCAACAATCTTCCCGCCCTTTCTGGGTGACTTTGGATTCGGTCTCTAATGGTTTTTAAATGTTCCGGTTCGTCTTGG
>CAZSTZ010000021.1:0-11330 GCA_964609515.1 uncultured bacterium
ACCGCCACCCCCTACGTCGCTAAATTCGCTCCCGAAGACGCCAACAAAACAGCCTACTATATGTTGCGCTGGACCAACCGCAGCATGGAAGCCGGTCCGTGGAGCGAAACTGTAGGTGCTTTTATTCGAGGCTAGTTTGGTCAATTGGGTTAACACCAACTGTAGGGGCAACAGCATTCGGGCGGTAAATTTTGAAAAAAATCATTAATGTTTCTATCCGAATGCTTTGCCCCCACCCACCGTTTAATTTCCTGTTATTTTCCCATACAGAAAATTTGATATTTGATTCCAACAAACCGGGGCAAAGCATTCGGACATCTAAATTAACGATTTCAACCCACAGCTAACGCCCGAATGCTGTTGCCCCTACATTAACAATTGACAATTAGCAATTAACAATTAACAATTAACAATTGACAATTAACAATTGACAATTAACAATTAACCATGAACCAACCACAAATCGCATTTCTCGGACTCGGCGTTATGGGCGGACCCATGACCGCCAACCTCGCCCGCAACGGCTTCTCCGTCAAAGCCTGGAACCGCACTCCCAACCGTCCCGGTATCGACATCGCAGCCGCAGCGGGAGCAACTATCGTCCCCTCCATAGCCGAAGCAGTAGAGTCCGCAGACGCCATCTTTACCTGTCTCGGCGACGTTCCCGACGTCGAAGCGGTCATTCTGGGAAGCGGCGGCGTTGCCGAGACGGCAAAACCCGGAGCCCTAGTCGTTGACTTCAGTACCATCGGACCCAACGCCGTTAAAAAAATAGCCGCCCAACTCGAACCCCGCCAGCTCCGCTTTATGGATGCCCCCATCTCCGGCGGCGACATCGGCGCTGTTAAAGGCACCCTCACGATTATGGTGGGGGGTTCCCAAGAAGACTTCAACCAGTGTCAGCCGATGTTTGCAGCCATGGGCAAGAATATCCGCCTTTGCGGTCCCGTCGGCAGCGGTCAAGCCGTCAAACTTTGCAATCAGGTACTTTGCGCCCTCAACCTGGTGGGTTTGTGCGAAGCCTTTGAATTAGCAAAAGAACAGGGTATCGACCCTAATTTAGTAGTAGAAGTTTGTTCCACCGGGGCGGCGGGCTCCTGGGCTCTAGCAAATTTGGGTCCGAAAATAGCTCAATCGGATTTCGCCCCCGGTTTCAAAATCGAACACATCCTTAAAGATTTGCGTTTGGTCTTAGAAAGTATGGAGGCATCCAGTCAGGAATTGCCTGGGGTGGAATTGAGCGATCGCTTCTTCAAACTGGTACGAGAACTCGACGGCGGCAGCGGCGGCGAGTTGGGAACCCAAGCCATGATTCGCGCTTATCGGGAGAATGTTTAATCGCCCCTGAGATTGCAGTTTAAAAACCCGCAGGCAGCTCTCTAACTCCTGCGGGTTTTTTTGGGGGCGATCGCTTTTAACCCCCACCAAGGGTCAACACTCCCAGTTTCATATCTACTATCAGTCGTCGCGTTTTCAACCACTGGCGACCGATTAAAATTTCCGGGACTCCCTCTCCTACATGAACGGGAATATCGAATTCTTGCCCGTCCAGACGCATTTTTCCCAAATAGATAGAAAACTCGGCCTCGCCCTTTGCAGTTCGCATATTTTGCCGCTCTACAAAAATCCAATCTAGTCCTTCTAAATCTTGGATATCGATTGCTAACCAACCCGAAAAACCAGTATCGAGCATTGCATCTACAGGCAACTCCATGCCGTCAACAATCAAATCTATTTCAAAAAATAGCTCGTCGTCATCACCATAAGTTCCTCTAATCATATACTACCACAAGCTCCCGTCTCATTTATCCGAAATACAAAAGGAATGGCACCGGGATACTTGTCGCGAACTTTATTAACTGCCACTCCTTCGTCACGGTCGATAACATATTCAAGAGTTTCCGGTTCCACTGCCAGATACCAGTTATAACGAGCTGCCATTAACTCCGGTTGAAGGCGATCGAACACCGGGCGGCAACGCTGGCGAACCGCTTCGTGTTGCGATCGCCATTGGGCTTTTTTTTCCTCAGTCCACTGAATCTCGGGAAAGATTCTCCCCCGTCTGACCAAACGTTTTGTTTTAGCTTCGGTCATGTCTTACCCTCCTTATGCTACAATTACTTGTCGTTTATTATAACAGAGTAAAATCGCTATAGCAATCCTAAATTGGTTCGGATACGGTCGTGGACCAGAAACCGGGTAATTTCTGCAAAACCCGGTTTCTAAGATATCGCGAATGATTTAGGTTTGTTATAATAGCGATTACTACGAACATCAATCATGTCTCAAACAATCTGGATCGCCAGACACGGCAACCGCATCGACTTCGTTAACCCCCAATGGTTCGACACCGCCAAACGACCTTACGACCCCCATCTCTCCGACGATGGCATCGTTCAAGCACAACAATTAGCCAAACGTCTCCAGAGAGAAAGCCGCATTACTCGCATTTTTGCTTCCCCATTCCTGCGGACCGTACAAACCGCTAACGAAGTAGCAGAAGTTCTCGACTTACCGATAAAACTCGATTGGGGATTGTGCGAATGGCTCAATCCCGAGTGGATGAGTGCCATGCCAGAAACCCTCTCTCGGGAAACCTTAGCCCGAGACTATCCCCGCGTCGACCTCTCCTATTCTTCCGACAATCCCGTTTATCCCGAAACCTGGGACGCTTGTCTCGAACGTAGCGGAAGTACCGCCAGCCGTCTCGCTGCCGACTATCCAGAAGGAGAAATTTTATTAGTAGGTCACGGCGCGTCGGTTATCGGTACTGCTATGGGTTTAGTAGGAACTGTAGATGGCAGTGAAATTAAAGCAGCTTTGTGCTGTTTGGTTAAAATAGTCCGCAAAGAGGGAAAGTGGGTTATGGAACTAAAAGGAGACACCTCCCATCTAGGGGAGACCGAAAGCGCCATCCGGTTTAATTAGGAAGCACGTCGCTTTTGAAGCATTCCCAAAAATTTGACGCTTTTTGGGAATGGGGAATGGGGAATAGGGAATAGGGAATTGCTTTATAGCGTCTTTTTGCAAAAACTCCGATGGTGTTAAAATAAAAAAAGCCAGTGGTTTTTGACCTTGCTTCCTCCGTGGCACTGTCAAAAACCCTCCAGGCAACCGGTGACTCGACTTATCGAGTTGCCATAAAGTGGTGATGAGGTAAATTCAGATTGTTTTATGGCAGGACATAGTAAATGGGCGAATATTAAGCGCCAAAAAGCTCGCGTTGATGCCGTAAAAGGCAAAGTATTTGCGAGAATGTCTCGCGAAATTATTGTGGCAGCCCGCAGCGGTGCCGATCCGGCAGGTAATTTTCAATTGCGCACCGCAATTGAAAAAGCCAAAGCCGCAGGCATCCCCAACGAGAATATCGACAGGGCGATCGCCAAAGGTTCCGGTCAGTGGGACGACGGTTCCCAACTAGAAGCTATACGATATGAAGGTTACGGTACCGGCGGTATCGCTATCTTAATCGAAGCTCTCACCGATAATCGCAACCGCACCGCAGCGGACCTGCGCAGCGCCTTTACCAAAAACGGCGGCAACCTCGGCGAAACCGGCTGCGTGAGTTGGATGTTCGACCAAAAGGGAGTTATTACTCTCTCAGGACCCATAGACGAAGATGCTTTACTGGAAGCATCTCTCGAAGGAGGTGCCCACTCTTACGAAATGATGGAATTGGAGGAAGACGAAAAATTTCCCGGGGCCGAGGTGTTTACCGAAACTACCAATTTAGAAAATTTAAACAAAGTTTTGGAAACCCGAGGTTTTCAAATCCAACAAGCAGAGTTTCGCTGGATACCTAATAATACTGTAGAGGTAACGGATGAGGACCAGGCGCGATCGCTCTTTAAATTAATGGATGCCCTCGACGACCTCGACGACGTACAAAACGTGACCTCGAATTTTGACATGGCAGCAGACGTCATGTCCCTAGTTGCAGTGTAGAAAAATTATTTGTTCCCAGACAATTTGTCTGGGAACGCATTTCAGACATCTTATTCTACTTTAATAAAAATTAACTGTCACTAAATGGCAATAGACAAACTTTTTGAGGTAAGATTTTAAAAAAGAGTTTAAATAAAGGAACTGGACAGTGGAACTAATTTTTGATTTTGTAAATACCTTGAAAAGCTTTATGTTACTTTTAGTTTACCCTTGCGTTTCCATTTGGTCAGCTTGCTGGGGTTTGCGTTTAGGTCTTATTGGAGTTCTCGGTTGCATTATCAGTTTTTCTCTCGTAGCCGTGTTTTTATCTCTTTCTGTAGCAAACCCTCACTTTAATGGCATTATTTTGGCAAGTGCAGTAAGTTCTTTACTTGGATGGGGAGTTAAATTTGCAAAGAGAGATTTTTTACTATAACAACCTGCAAAGATTGAAACCAGAAAATTAAATGCGGGGTGGGGGCAAAGCATTCGGACCTTAAAATTAATGCGTTTTTACTCCATCTATCGCCCGAATGCTTTTCCCCTACAAATCCATTAACAACTAACAACTCAGCTCTCGGAAACCCGGTAATTTCGGCAAAACCGGGTTTCTTGACCGACCTCTAACAACTAACAACTAACAACTAACTACAAACCCAAATCTACCGCCACTCGATGGGCGCAAGCAAACCCGGAAAAAGCCACCGCATTCAAACCTTGCCCCGGAAACGTACTATCTCCAACGCAATACAAACCCCGTATATCCGTCCGATTAAAAGGCATTCCCAACAAACCCCGCAACTTGCGACGGGGAATGGGACCGTAAGTACCGTCCTTTCGACCTAAAAATCGCTGGTGCGATCGCGCAGTTCCCACCTCCAAATAATCCAATCCCGCATCCAAACCCGGGAAAATCTTCTCCAGTCGTTCGATAATTCGACCCGCCGCTTCTTCCTTCTTCTCCTCGTATTCATCCCGAGGCAAATCCTCCCACTCCTCCATCCAGCTAGGAGTAAACACATGAAATATATCATAACCTTTCGGCGCCAAATCCGGATCCAGAAGAGTAGGAATAGAAACAAAAATAGTACCCTCAGACTCCTCCATCTTCTCCCAATCTTCTAACAAGATATGGTGGCAGTCCGTACCCGCAGGCAATACAGAGTTTTTAACTCCCATGTGCAAGCTCAAAAAACTCGGAGACTTTTGATACCTTTTTTGCCATTTTTGCTCCTTTGGCGGCATCATTTCCGGTGGCACTAACTTGCCAAAAGTATCCCAGCGCGTAGCGTTAGAAATAATCCGCTTGCCCCGATAAACCTCGCCATTAGTTAGCTCCACCCCAACCGCTACCCCGTTTTCGATGATAATTTGCTTCACCTTTGACTTATAACGGATTTCGCCCCCAGTTTTTTCCAGTCCTTCTACCAGTTTTAGAGCAATTTGACCGACTCCCCCCTTGGGATAGTTAATACCTCCATAGTGGCGATCGCTAAAAACCATACCCGCATTAATCATCGGCGTCTTATCCGCAGGAACCACCGACCAGCAATAACACTCGATATCGATAAACTTTAACAAAATTGGATCGCTAATATATCGACGCGCCACCTCTCCTACATTTTGGGGTAAATATTTCAATAAACCCAAACAAGCTCCTGGATGTTGCAAAAATACCCGAGCTAAATATCGCGGTTCTTCAAGGGATAATAATTCCATTGAATTAAGGCAATTAAACACTTCCCAACATTCCCCATAAAATTTACGAATACCTAACTCTTCTTTGGGAAAATGTTGGATTAGCTCTTGTAGAAAATTTTCATAATCTTGGCGAACTTTTAATTCTAAATCTTCGGGTAAATGATAGTGAATTTGCACCGGATCGGGAATAGTTTCTAAGCTTACATTTACTGCCTCTAGAGCTTTGGTAAGCAGGTTAGTAGTCCCTTCTTTGCCAAAGCCGAAAATCATCGATGCGCCAACATCAAATCTGTATCCTTCCCGTTCGAAGTAGCCAGAACTACCTCCAGGAATTATGTAACTTTCTAAAACTAAAACTTTGGCTCCTTTGGCGGCTAGTTGGGTAGCTGTTACTAGGCCACCAATACCGGAACCAATAACGATCGCATCGTATTCGACAGGCTTCTGAGAAGAGTTGCCAGTCTGTGACTGAGATGGGATAGAAACAGGCATGGGGTCAATCATTTTTTTTACTTTTCTGGATTTTAGTTTAGCGCTTCTGGTGGTTCCAAATTACCAACGCAGGTAAAGGGATCTGAGAAAATATTTGGCTTGTGACTATATTTGTTTGACTTTTGACCAAAAAAAAGGCAAAAAAATTCGGGACAATCTCTTATTGCTGACTGTCCCGAGCTGCCGATCCTTATTTGAGAGGAGAACACTTAAAAACAATATTAGCCTTATTGAAAATAATTGTCAACTCTTTTCGCAAAATTTGCCAAAAAAAAATTTTTTACAAAACTAAAGCAACAGATTGAGAGATGTCCTTATGTTGGGTAAAATCAAATGGAACCCAAGAATAATTTAATTTTAGGATATTCCTTAACAGTTGAAAATCTTTAATAAGAGTTACCTTATTTAAGAAAAAATTAAAATAGCTCGAATTGTTTCGCAATAGCCCCATTGAAGAGACAAGATGCCAAAATATGATAATCTGGGGTCGAACAAGGCATTTTTTGGACTAAATCAATGGCCCCGCAATTGCGCGTCTATGTCCCACCTCATCCATTAATCAAACACTGGCTAGCCGTAGCTCGCGATCGCAATACGCCCTCTGCTTTATTTAGAACGGCGCTTACAGAATTAGGCCGCTGGCTGACTTATGAAGCAACCCGAGACTGGCTGCCGACGGTAGAGGCCACCGTCGAGACGCCTTTAACAGAATGTCCGGCCGCTTTTGTCAACCCAGAAATACCTTTAGTAGTAGTGCCCATTCTCCGAGCCGGACTTGGCCTCTTAGAAGGAGCCCAAACCGTCCTGCCTCTGGCCTCGATTTATCATCTGGGAATGGTCAGAGACGAGGAGACTCTCGAAGTTAGCTGTTATTTAAACAAGTTTCCAGAAAAGTTCCCCCCAGAAGCTCGGGTTTTAATCTGCGAACCGATGCTAGCTACAGGTGGGACCATAATGGCTACAATGGCAGAATTAACTAAACGAGGAGTCGATCCGGCTTTAATGAGAATTATTTCCGTAGTTGCCGCTCCCCAAGCATTACAAAGTTTGAGTTCTACTTATCCCGCCTTAACGGTTTACTCGGCCATTATCGATGAGGGCCTCAACGATCGGGGTTTTATCGTCCCCGGTTTGGGAGATGCAGGCGATCGCCTGTTTGGCACCTAACAAAGAAACTTTAAAATAGAAATAGGACAGCAGTTGGTCAAAATATGAGCAATCGAGAAGGTTTTACAAGTGGATTTCTGGCCGGAGCTACCATTGGTGGCTTATTGGGAGGAATTTTAGGAGTAGTCTTGACGAACAGGCTTTCTGAGGAAACTTCCGACGAACGGCAGCCAGAAATAAAGGCCAGTAGTCGCCGAAAAGTCAAACGGGAAGCCGAACGAATTGAAATGGCCCGGATGGGTTTAGAAGAAAAAATTTCCCAATTGAATCAAGCTATCGATGACGTGCGCCAACAAATGGGCAATGTCAACGGTAATGTAGAAACAAGCGATCGCTCTAGCACCCCAGAGCAATAAAACAGAGACAAGGGAGAGGGGGGAGACAAGGCAGACAAGGGAGAGGTTAAAAGAAGCTTGTCCCCCTTGTATTCTCTTCGCGGAAGTTGCTTATATTGCAAACGTGCTAAACTCAAAGAGAAAAGCTTGTTAGAACCTTAAAAATAGAAAAAATCTATGAATTCTTCCGTAGGCCTGCTGGCAAATACACTGGTGACATTCCTAAACATCTATATGGTTTTGATGTTCGTTAGGATACTGTTGAGTTGGTTTCCCAATATCAACTGGTACGATCCGCCATTTTCCGTATTGAGTCAGCTAACAGATCCTTATCTAAATGTATTCCGTTCTTTCATTCCTCCTTTAGGTGGCATAGACTTTTCTGCCATTATTGCAATTTTCGTCCTTCAAATAGCAGCCCAATTAATAATAGGAGCCTTAGGGGCGGGTATGCAATCATCAATGTTTTAGAAGTAGCGCGAGAAACCGGGTTTCTTATACCGTTTTTTATACCTGTTTTTTATACCTAGAAACCCGGTTTTTTTAAAAAACCGGGTTTCTGCATCTCTCCATCTCAAAAAAACCAAGATTAACGACGAACCCTACCAGTAAAACCAGAAGCTTTAAACTGCTCTAATTGGAGAGGAGTAGGCAAAATGGCGGGTACATAAATAGGAATTTGAAAATCGCTAACTCCAGGGGGAACCTCCTCGATTAAACCCAGACGAGTCCGATTTGGCATAACATTATTATGGTTGGCATCGTAGATGCGACCGAAAACATCCGCATCGTAAATAAATTTGCCAGAAGAATTTTTAGCCTTGCCAGTAATCAGAAAGCAATTAGCCGACATACTCGAACCGCTGGCAATGCCACCCCTTGACAGTTCGGGAGGACAGTCCTTGTAACCGATGTCGGAGAGTTTAATCTGAGTCAAGGCCCAAGCGTTAGGAGCAAATAGCCAAGTGGCAAGAAAGAGCGAGCAGGAGATAACAATAGTTGAAAAGATTCGCGATCGCATAAAAATAACTATCCCAAAAAAACGCACTACTTCAACTTTTAGCTTATCCCAAAATCTAATTGTTAATTGTTAATTGCTAATTGCAAAGACCGACGCATAATATCCACTGGAACTGGTTCTTGCAACCATAACTCTAAAGCAGCGGCCCCTTGTTGGACCAACATCTCCAGTCCATCGAGAGCGATCGCCCCCCTACCAGCAGCAAGGCGTAGAAACTTCGTCGGGCTCGGGACATAAATCAAATCGTAAGCGATCGTCCCGGGGGACAATTTATCCATCACCGCCTCATCCACCGGAGAGACATCCACCAATGGAGACATCCCCACCGGAGTAGTATTGACCAACAGATCCGCTTTGGAGATAAAACTAGAGATTTCCGACCAAGGATGTACCTCAAGAAACCGGGTTTCTGAGGTTGCAGCCAAGAAACCCGGTTTCTCAAAGAAACCGGGTTTCTGAGATTGCAGCCAACTTTCTTGAAAAGTCCTTAACTTATCTTGACTGCGACCGAAAACGCGAATTTCCGCACAACCCAACTCGGCACATCCAGCCACCACGGCCCTAGCGGCCCCGCCATTACCGAGAATTAGCGCTGTTTTATCCTGCCAATTAAAATCGTAATTTCTTAATGGGGCGAGAAATCCTGCCACATCAGTATTAGTACCGCCCCAGCCGTTTTCAGTTGGAAAAACAGTATTAACTGCCCCCACCGAACGAGCAACGTCAGAAACTTCGGATAACAACGGCATAACGATTTGTTTGTGGGGAATAGTAAGGTTAAATCCCCTAACTCCAATAGCAGCAAATCCAGAAATTGCTACTTTTAAATCTTCCGGTTTAACGGGAAAAGGTAGATAAACATAATCAACCTTTGCCTGGGATTTACCCTCAGAATTTTGCGAATTAATAGCCTCAATGGCAGCGTTATGCATGACCGGCGAAAGGGAATGTTCCACCGGATAGCCAACTACTCCTAATAATTTTGTCTTGCCTGTAATCATGTTTTTAGGGAATAGGGAATAGGGAATAGGGAATAGAGAATGGGGAATGGGGAGATGGATTTTGAGGAAAAAAAGATGAATTTCAGGGGTTATTAGATTTTTTTTCCAATTCCCAATTCCCCATTCCCCATTCCCAAAACGCAATCATCTTTTTTTAAACTCTCTAGCCTCCTTTAAAATAGGAGTGCTGTCAAACCAGAGGTCGTCCGCGTAGCGGTATTCAAAAACAAACAAACTGGATAAAAGAGTTTGATATTCATCCTCACCGCTGACGCTTTTTGTTTCGGCAACTTGTCGGAGAAGTTGCCATTCGTGGGGGTCGATCGCCCTAGTTAATTGATGGCGGCGTTGAGTAATTACGCTTTCTAAAGAAGAGCGTAAAATAGGTGGGTCTTGTTTTTGCAGACAAGTATATAGTAACACTAATAACTGTCGTAAATGACCGCCACTAACGCGACACATTCGGTCGAGAGTTTCTGGATTATCGAATACCGTAGAAACTAATTTCAAGCGTTCTTGAAAATCTCCGATTTCGGGAAAAGCTCTTGCCAATACCATTTGTCGCAAGAGGGCGAGTCCTTCTTCGCAGTCGCTACCATCCGGCAATTGAACCGGCACCATTGGCAAGACCTTTGGTTCCACGCCAAAGCGATTAGTTAATTGCCCCAAATCGTTAGAGAAAATTAAAATTAGAGGAATGGTATAAACCAGATGACAATTTAATTTGTTTAGTTGTTCGCCCCTATCTACAAATAGATATTCTGGTTGGGGTCTTCCCGTAGGTCCCGGTTGGTTGCTGATGCGATCCAAGTTATCGATAATAACTACCAGACCTTTTTGACCCAACTGTTTTAGTTGCTGGTTAGCCGGGTCTAATAGTTCTTTATTGAGAGCTTCTAAAATGTTATTAGTTCGCGGTTCTAAATACTGGCGTAATTGAGAGCGAAGGTTGGGTGCGGCTTTAGTTTTCGCTGTAATTTTGCCAATACCTAATGCTAAAGAAAATTCTCCTTCAGTATTACCAGATACCGTGCCCAAACCAGGCAGATTTGCTTCTCCACTCAAATCTATTTGAGTATTTAAAACATCCGATACGCCTTTAAGTAAGGCTTTAAAACCGCGAGGTTGGAGTTGGATTTTTAACTTTTCAATACTTTCGCTAACTTGCTGGGCGATCGCCAACAAAATATCTGTAATATCCACATCAGCCATATCTAAATCTTGACTGGACTCGAAATAGACCACATGAAATCCCTCTTCTTCCAATTCGATTTTCAGTCGAAGTAATTCAGTAGATTTACCGCAACCGATGTGGCCGGTAAATAATTGGCTGGTGGGAGAGTTTGGCGACAGACGAGTTATGGTTCGTTTTAGTTCCTCTATAATATTACCGCCCCGTACTGATGAAAAGTCAATATAATATTGACGGTCCTCATCCTTGGCTATTTCCAGAGTTTTTGCAGGGTTAGAAGCTTGAAAAAATTTGTACAAATCTAGTTTCATTGCAGTTCCAATTAATAAGAAAATTTTACTGTTATCTTATTCGGTGAATTGCTGGAGAACTCGGAGCATATTTCAAATTTAATTGAGGGAAAATAGAATCGCTCCCCAAACTAATCTATGATTAAAGCAGTTAAGGAGACGGCCATCCCTATCTGAGTTATGATAGAGGATTGGGGCAAGAGACAG
>CAZSTZ010000021.1:11430-48798 GCA_964609515.1 uncultured bacterium
TGGTCGGTGGATGCTGTAACGAAGGAGGTACTTTACTACAATTATGCTGCCGAAAAATTTTTCGGAGAGGAACTAGAACTATTTTACTTAAAAGAAGATATAGGCTGGGAAATAATTCATCCAGAAGACCGCGATCGGGTTCAACACTCCCTGTCTCAAATCCTGGAAAACGATGTCGTAGAAATAGAATATCGAAGGAGCCAAAGTTTGGGCGAAATGAAAGTAATAAGGGAGAAAAAATGGCTGGTTAAAGATGAATTTGGCAACCCGGTCCGCCTTGATGGGACCATCGCCGAAATTTCCCAGGAAAAACCAACAATTCCTACAAATTCCACAGAAGCAGAGAACGATTTAGAAAACTGTTGCGAAGGCTGCGAATTTAATATTTTGAAATTAAAAGGCTGCCCCCAAGACGGTAGAACAGACGTCTCGTCTGTTTCCCCCTCTGGTTCTGACATCTCGCCTGTTTCCCCCTCTGGTTCTGATGTCTCGTCTGTTTCTCCAGAAATAGAATTGAGAGAGCTGGTAAAACGAGAAGCTCTTCAAAATCGCCTAATTAATTTAATTCGTAATTCTCTCGATTTAGATAAAATTTTAGAAACCACCGTTTGGGAAATTCGGGATTTATTAGAAATAGATCGCTGTTATTTCCTCTGGTACAAACAAGCGGAGTGGGAGATAGTAAAAGAAGCGAAAATTGCCTCCTTGCCCAGCGCAGCAGAACTGTATCCGGGGGATGCCCTGCGCCCCATCAGCGAAAACGTACTCCAGACAGAAATGCTGCGCGTCGATAGCGTCGATACTTGCGAACAGATAGAACTGCTGAGGTTTTTTATCGCCCTGGAATATATGTCCGTGCTGATTTTGCGAATTAAAACTGCTTCTGGGAAGATAGGTGCGTTAGTTTTGGCTCATTGTAGCTCGTCGCGGGGTTGGAAAGATTGCGAGGTGGAACTGTTGCGAGCTGTTGCGAATCAAGTAGCGATCGCGATCGAACAAGCCGAACTCTACGCCCAATCTCGGGAGTCTGCTAGAATTGCCACTGCCAAAACTCTGGAATTAGAACAAACCGTCTCTAAATTGCAAAAAGCTCAAGCTCAGTTAGTGCAATCGGAAAAAATGTCTAGTTTGGGGCAATTAGTAGCAGGTGTCGCCCACGAAATTAACAATCCAGTGAGCTTTATTTATGGCAATCTTTTCCCGGCAACAGATTATATGGAAGATATTTTAGGCTTGATGCAACTCTATCAACAACACTATCCCGAACCGCCAAGCGAAATCGAAAAAGAGATAGAAAGAATCGAGTTAGATTTTGTAGTAGAAGACTTGCCTCGCTTGTTTAATTCTATGAAAATAGGAGCCGATAGAATTCGCGATCTTGTTAAATCCCTGAGAATTTTTTCCCGTTTAGACGAATCGGATTTAAAAGAGGTAGAGCTCCACGAAAATATTGACAGTACCGTGATGATTTTACAAAGCAGGTTTAAAGAAAAAGCAAATATTCCGGCGATCGAGCTAGTCAAACAGTACGGTAAATTGCCCAAAGTAGAGTGCTATCCGGGACAGCTAAATCAGGTATTTATGCATCTAATTGCTAATGCTATTGATGCTTTGGAAGCGCGAGATAAAAAACGGTCTTTTGAAGAAATTGTAGCCAATCCTAGTACCTGTTGGATTAAGACTCAGCTAGTAAATAATAAAGCGGTACAAATTAGGATTGCTGATAACGGCATTGGAATTAGTTCCGATGCGCTTTCTAAAATTTTCGATCCATTTTATACCACCAAAGCTGTAGGTTCGGGGACTGGTTTGGGACTGTCTATTAGCTACCAAGTTGTAGTAGAAAAACACGGGGGCTGTCTTCGATGCATCTCAGAGGAAGGGGTGGGTACCGAGTTTGTTATTGAAATTCCTTTAACAATTAAGAATTAATAATTAACAATTAATAATTAGGGTCTGCTGAATAAAGCTAAAAGTCAGGGTAGCTAAGACTTAGAAGCTTTTTAGATTCAATTTATCTCCTAGTTATAGCAATTCTCGCTCTTTATGAGGTACATTTTTTATTTGAGCGCAAATTTTTGTACCTCACCGATACGGGAAATGCTATATTGGCTAGTTTTGTCTCAAAAGACGGAAATTTTCTGCTGAAATTAAAGAAAATTTCTTCACATAAAATGGCCGAAATAGTTGCCTATTCCACCCATCTCCGTGTCTGGTGTGTCTGGTGCGTCCGGTGCGTCTGCCTTCACCAACCAATTTATTCAGCAAGCCCTAATTAGGGTAGTAGTGAAAAAGGCAGAGTGTGGGGAGTGTGGGGAGTGTGGGGAGTGTGGGGAGTGTGGGATTGCCAAAAAGTTTATTTTACCCGTCAGTTTTACTGTACAAATCTTTCCCCCCACCCCTCCGGTCCCTCCCACACTCCCCACCCTTCAGAACTTTGGAGACTCCCGACAGCAAGCCCTAATTAATATAGGGGTTCCCCAGAAGGAAAAGGTACATTTTTGATTAGCGTTTTTTTCTTGTACCTCACCGATACGGGAAATGCTATAATTGTTAATTGCTAATTGCTAATTGTTAATTTTAGCGTACCCGTATCCAACATCGCACCACGATTCTTCGATCGCTTTAATCAAACAAGACAAAGAAACTACGCTGGAAACCAAAACAAGATAGCCATCAACGAAATTATCCGGGAGGCGAAAAGTAGTATTTACTACGATAACATACCTAATTTCATTTTTACTAACTATCAAAGAATCCACCAAAGCGTTCAGAGGTTTTATCTTAAAATAGGGCACTGAAAAAAAAATTTTACCCGCGTTGAGGTTAGTTAACATACTCAGATAGCTATTCAAAAGAATATTACCAATTTCTGTCAAGATTTCGCAATCCGAAACATTGAGATAAGACGAAGGCACTCCTGGGTTTTTATTTTTTTTCCTCAGCCAATTGGCAAACATCAGAGCGTGGCGATCGTCTACTAGCAAGAGAGCATCTCCCGACATCGAACCGGAGAAAACCTGATGAACTGTTGCCACATCCGCAGGTAAAAAGCGATCGTACTCGATAGCTAATTTACTCAAAGGATAAAGGGAGACCCCCGAAACTTCTAGCACTAGGGGCAAGCCTATAAGTTCCGAAATCGAAACTGCAGGACGTCGCGATAATGCGGCTCGAACGAATTGAGTTAAGCCGTGGTTTTGTTTTTCTGTTAGTAGCATAGCATAACCTCTAGGGGAATTGGGAATTGCCAATTAACAATTGACAAAGTGTCAAATAACATCTAAAATGGCACGAGCCATAAACTCAAGGGAAACGGTACGATCGCTCAAACCAGCTTCGATCGCAGCCCGAGGCATTCCATAAACTATACAGCTCGACTCCGCTTCGGTAAAGATCGAGCCACCCTGAGACTTAATCCAAGAAGCACCCTGCTTGCCGTCGGAGCCCATACCAGTCATAATCACGCCCAAAAGGCGATCGCGGTAAATCTCGGCTGCAGATTGAAACATCACATCCACAGAAGGACGATGCAAAGTATCAAAAGGTCGCGCGTCCAGATGAGCGACGACGCTCCCGCTCGAACGACGTCTAAAAGTCAGATGTCGCCCGCCAGGAGCAATTAGAACTATACCCGAACGCAACACTTCTCCCTCCTCCGCCTGAACCACCTTAAGTTCCGACAACTGGTCGAGCCTTTCGGCATACATTTTCGTATAACCGACCGGCATATGGAGAACGATCGCGATAGGCACCGGAAAATTTGCCGGTAACTGGGGAATCAAAGTAGCCAGAGCTTGGGGCCCTCCCGTAGAAATTCCGATGGCCACCATAGACAACAAACCTTTAGGGGGTTTCAAATCGAGAGGGGCCGCAGGTTTAGCTTGAGGGGAGAGAACCCCCGGTTTTACTGGTAGCTGCGCCATCGGCACCTTAGCTGCAGCCTTAACCTTTTCCGTTAATTCATCGGCAATTTCAAAAATCTTTTCCGTTGCTAGAGCTGTAGGTTTTTGGACAAAATCAACCGCACCTGCATCCAGAGCGGCCAAGGCCATTTCCCCAGCCTCGCTGGCAATACTGACAACAACTACAGGCAAAGGACGTCGTGCCATTTGTTCGCGCAAAAATTCCACGCCATCGAGGCACGGCATAATTAAATCTAAGGTAACAACGTCTGGATCGAGCTTTTCGACAAGTTCTAAAGCCTCCTGTCCGTCCCGTGCCGTCCCTACCACTTCGATAAACGGACTGCGGGATAGCATTTGCCTGACCACCTTGCGAACGTAAGCAGAATCATCTACGATTAAAACCCGTACAATTTTACTCATTAATTTATCCTCCTTCGGTAATAGGTAATGGGTAATGGGTAATAGGTAATAGGTAATGGGTAATGGGTAATGGGTAATTAAGAGTTAAGAGTTAAGAGTTAAGAGTTCCCCAAATCGTCTAAAAAAAATGCTATAACCATTACCTTTTAAGATAAACAAAAGCATCTTCTACTTCTTCTAGCTCAAAACCCGTATCTAGTTTCAATAAAGATTCCGACGAGCTCAGAAATAAATAACCGGGAGTCGGCATTTCTTCAAAGAAGAGCAAGGCTGTTTGGCGAATGGCATCTTGGGAAAAATAAATAAATACATTGCGGCAAAAAATGAAATTAGCCCTCGCCAAAAACTTAATTTCCAAAGGGGAAAACAAATTGGCCGTTTGATAATGAACGCGATTTTTAAGTTGCGACGACACCCGCCAACCATGCTGCTCTTCGGTAAAATATTTAGCCTTAAGTTCTGGGGGCAAACTGCGGAAAGAGCGAGGGCGATAAATACCTTCCTTAGCTTTAGCGATCGCCGATGAAGAAGCATCGCTAGCATAAATTTCTATCTTACACCTTTCAAACCACCCCGCCTCATTTAACGCCATAGCTATAGTCAAAGGCTCTTCCCCGCTAGAACAAGCAGCGCTCCAAATCCTAATTGGCTGGAAACCTCCCGTAGAACTGGCATCTTGCCTGTTGCCTCCAAAATGAGATGAAGCTTGATGCTTCAAATATTGCGGCAGTAAGATATTGACCAGAGCTTTTATTGAGTCGATTTCCCGCCAAAAAAAAGTTTCTGGCACCGAGAGCAGATTTATTAATTGTTTCCACTCTTGAGTAGTTGCTGCATCATACTTTAGCAAATAGTAATAATCCAACAAAGAACTCAAGCCCAGTTCGATAACTCTCGGAGAAAGTTTGTCTGCTAACATATCGCGTTTGGTATCTTCATAATATAGCCCCGTGCGTTCGTGAATTAAGTTCCGCAGAATGACAAAAACACTCTCGGATAATTTAAGCGGTTCTGGCAAAAATGACATTTCAGATATTGGGAATGGGGAATGGGGAATGGGGAATGGGGAATGGGCGGACTTACGGCAAACTTGCACCGGACAAAGAAGACATTAGGAAATCTCGATTCCCAATTCCCAATTCCCCATTTCCTAATTTCTAATAATTTTTTGTGCTGCGCGACGCACGCTAGGATCGGAGTCCCCGTGAGCCATAAGCGTTAGCTTATCCTCGCAAGAGCGATTGCCAATAAGTCCCAGAGCGTTAACCGCAGCCAAACGCACCGACGAATCTGGATCGTCGAGACCCTCAACCAATAACTCCGAAGCTAATGGATGTTTTAAGCGGGTCAGCACCTCTACTACAGCATAGCGGACCTCTGCATGGAGGTGGTTTAAACCTTTCGCGATCGCCTCAATATATTCCTCAAGGGAATAATCAAGCTCCCCCCCAGGCACACCCAAACCGCCCCGAGTAGCCAAAGCAACAATACAAGCCTCGCGGTGGCTCGGATTAACCGTCAGTTCCAACAAAGAATAAATCGACTCCTGAGTTGCCATCCGAGACAAAGACTCGATCGCCGCCTGGACCACATTATCATCCGTATCCGACGCCGCCATCCATTGCAGAGTCACCCCAGCCTCATTACCCCCGCGATTTCTGAAAGCTCGGATCGCATCCAGCCTGCGTTCTGGGTTCCTTGAATTTAAAGCAGTTAACAAAGGAGCAACGGCGCTAGCATCCGAAATCTGCCCCAAAGCAGCAATGGCGGAACGGGGTACGTCTCCCTCCTTATCTTCCAACCGTGCTAGAGATGCCAAAATAGGTATAGCCTTAACCCCACCTACTCGCCCCAAAGCCTCCGTCGCCGCCGCCTTCACCTGATAAGCCATATCCGACTGAGCCAACTGCGCCAGAGCATCTATGACCCTCGCCTTCCTCAGCCCAGAAGCGGCATCGGACCGCAGCCCATGGGCTAACTTTCCAATAGCCTTAACCGAATAATAACGAACCCAAGGTTCCTCATCCTCCAATGCTGTTAGTAAATGTGGCAGGGTCTCCCGAGTTTCTAACTCTCCCAGAGCCCGAGCCGCCGCCGCCCGCACTGATGGAGTTTCATTAGCCAAGGCCCCTAGCAGGCATTCTAAAACCCGAGGCTCGTTTTCTATATATGGAAGCTGTTCGAGAGCCGCCCGCCGCACCCTTTCTTCCGGATCCTCAACTCTTGCCAACAAAGATTCGATACATTCGGGAAAAGCAAAATAGCCGACTATCCTGACTGCCGACTCTCGCACTAAAGAATTAGAGGCAGTCAAAAGCCTCGCCATCTGCTCGGGCATAGCGGGATGGCCGAGAGAATTAAGGGCAGCTATGGCTGCCAGGCGCACTGCAATATCTGGATGGCCCAATAATTCTAGCAGGGCATCAAAGGAAGAACGATCGCCTATTTGCGCTAAGGCTCCTGCTATGGCGATCGCCAACTCCGACTCCCCGGCTAACATATTTGTCAGAGTTGGAACCACTCCGGCGTGACCCAACCTTCCCAAAGTCGCCACTGCCGCCTTGCGAATCTCCAAATCATCCGCATTCAATTCTTCGATTAGCTTGCGGCAGATCCGTTCTACCGCCCTTACCCCACCCCGCCTGCCGTAACTCACCAAAGCTTCTACGGCCATTTCCCTCACCGTCTCATCCCTCAAAAGTTCCGCCATCGAAGCTTCCACAGTCTCTCCAAGCAGCCAGCTCAGGAGCAACGCAATTGCTTGCCGTTCTTCTGGGGTTGCCGTGTCCATAGCTTCGAGCAAATTCTCTACTCCCTTTGCCGAGAGGGAGTGGCAAGTTAAATCTGCAATATGGATACCTTCTCCTAAAGTTTCTTGATAGCGCTTGAAGACGGTGGCGATCGCTACTGCTATGCCGCTTATGGGTACGTCTGGCTCGTTCAAATATTCGGCTAGCTCTTCTATGACATCGGCATCCCCCACACGGCTTAATATTTCTGTCACCTGAGCGCCGAGTAGGGGCTCTTTTAATAGGGGCAGGAGTTCTGGAGCTACGCTTGCATCGCCAATTCGTTGTAGGGCTTCTAGGGCAGGAAATGCTAAAAAGAAATCCCCCGACTTGGCAATGTTACTCAAAGCTTCAATTGCCTCCGTTGCTCCCAAGAACCCCAAGGCTTCTATGGTGTGAAAGCGCACGTTAGTATCCGGATCCTCTAGCACTGACAGCAGGGGAGCGATCGCTCTGCTGTCTCCCCGCTCTCCCAAGGCCAGGGCGGTATAAATTCTTAATTCTGGATCTGGATCTTTCAAACACTCTACCAGAGAGGGAATGGGATCCACGTTGCTCAAGACTAACACCTGCAGAACGCTATTTAAGATGTTAGGGTTGCGGTGTTGTTCTCGCAGCAACCGCAGCAGCTCCTGAGTCAGTTTCGGATCGTTTTGCATTGCCAAGTTATCCACCGCCTCCCGCCGCACTCGCCAGTTTAAGTTTTGCTGGAGTAGGGGTAGCAGTCGAGCGATCGCGCTGGAGTCTCCTATTTTCATCAGGGCATCCAGGGCGGGAAAGGCTAAAAAGAAGTCCCCCGATTCTGCTATTGCCATCAAGGGTTCCACTGCCGGACCCGCTTTCAAGTTACCCAAAGCCTCTATAGCATGATATCGAACGTTTTTATCCGCATCTTCCAAAGCGCCAACTAGGGCCGATATCCCCCTGGGGTCTTTCCGCTCTCCCAAAGCCAGCGCGGCATAAATTCTCAGCTCCGTATCTGGTTCTTGCAAGCATTTTTCTAATGCTGGTATGGTATCTACGTTGCTTAGGGATAACACTTGCAATACGCTATTGAGAACGCTGGCGTTGCGGTGTTCGTTGCGCAGCAATTCTAATACTTGAGCCGTTATCTGCGGGTTGTTTTCTTTCTGGAGAGTTTGCACTGCTTGTTGGCGCACCTGCCAGCTTTGCTCTTGTAAGGCTGCTAGCAGGGGATGACTGCCAAAAGTCAAATTCTCCAACTCTGCTCTGACCTCCTGCCTCTGACCTCCTACCTCTGACCTCTGACCTCTGACCTCTGACCTCTCCAAAGTTTCTGCCAGAGAGCGCTCGTCATGGAGTCTGGCAGTTACGTCCTCAATAGTTACGATCGCCCCTACTATAGTTTCGCCCTGTCGCAAGGGTGCAATTGTCACCCGCTGCTGCATTCTCTCGAAATATTTTGAGGGAGTTTTCGGCTTGCAAGGGATTAAGTAATGGTGGAACCCCGGGGATAGGGTTTCTACCAATCCTTCTGCGAGGGTGCGATCGAATGCTTCTTTCAAACCCCTAGCTTCTAAGTCTGGAATAATTTTGGTTAAAGGTAGTCCGCGGACTGCCTCCGCACTCATTCCTGTCATTTCTGCCAATCGCGGATCCCAAGACCGAACGATTAAATCTATATCTGTTGTTAGTATGCCTATTGTCATTTTTCTTTTTTTTGGGGAATGGGGAATTGGTCAGGGGGAATTGGGAAATTACCCATCGCTGTTTTTGTCTTTCAGATTTTCCATGATTTTGTTAACGTTTTGAGAGCGAGCGCGCAAAACGGCAATTCCTTCTCTTACATCTTGTATGCTTTTCATGTTGCGTTCGCTTAACTCTCCCACTTTGTCTATTGCCTCTAAAAGCTCTTCCGCTATTTGTGAGTGAATTATATTTGACTTGCTTATTAAACTTATTTTCTGTGCTACATCCTGAAGCACCAAACTCATATCCTTAATGCCCCGCGCTTGTTCCTTCATCGCCTTAGCCGTCTGCTCCGACTGCAACCTCATATTATCCACGGCTACATTAATTTGCTCCGCCGCAGTAGCCTGTTCTTTCATTGCTTGAGTCACGCCGACAATGGAATTAGAAAGACGTTGAGACTCTTGGGAAATTTGGCTTCCTGCCGTTGACTGTTCCACCAGAGCCCGAGAAATCGTCGAAACTCCCCGACGCATCGCTTCTACAGCTTGCAAAATCTGAGAAGCCCCTTTCGCTTGTTCCGCAGTAGCTTTGCGCACTTGCCCCGCTAGGTTGTTAGTATTTTGGGAGGCTTTAATTACCTCCCGCGCTGCCTTAGCTTGTTCGGCCATCGCTTTAGTTACCTGTTGGGCGATTTGACGCATGTGCCGCGTTGACTGTACGATGCTTTGAGCGGTTTTAGACTGCTCCACCGTTGCCCCCGCTACTTCTTTTGCTTGCCTTGTCGTCGTATTAATCGCGTTGACCACAGTCTGCCCCGCAGTCATTTGTTCCTGCGACGCTGCGGCTATTTGTCCCACCAGTTGGGTTGTCTGTTCCACTCCGGCTAAGATTTTTTTCAAGCTCGCCACGCCATCTTCTGCCATGCGACCGCTGTTTTCCGCATTCCTCAAGCCATCGTTGGAGGTATTAACGGCATCTTGTACGGCAGATTGCAAGGACTTGATGATTGCGGCAATATCCGAGGTTGCCCTGGCAGAGCGATCGGCTAGATTTCTAATCTCCTCTGCTACTACCGCAAAACCCCGTCCTGCTTCTCCCGCCCTGGCAGCTTCAATACTGGCATTTAACGACAGTAGGTTGGTGCGTTCGGCTATGAGATTAATGGTATCGACAATGCTGCCGATTTCGTAGGCGCGATCGCCCACGTTGCGGATCGCGTCGGCAGATTGTACCATAGATTCGCGCACCGAACCCAATCCTTGAATTGCCTTTTGCACCGTTGCGCCCCCTTCTTCTGCATCTCGCGCCATCCTCCGAGTAATTTCGTCGGTTTTTTGGGTCAGACTCCCTACGGCCCGGATGGAGCGATCTAGTTGTTCGGCACTACTGGAGGCGCTAGTCGCTGCATCGGTTATGCTTTCGGCGTTTTGGGCTACCCCCTGTACAGAGCGCGCCATTTCTTCCATAGAGCTAGCTACTTCTTCCACCGTGGCTGCTAAATTTTCTGAAGTGGCGCTTACTTCCTCGATGGAAGCTGCCATTTCGTTGATGGAAGCGGAAGTTTCTTCGGCTGCCACTGTTAAATCGTCTGCATTATCCGAAACTGCACGAATGGAGCCGGCCATTTCTTCGATAGAGGCAGCGCTTTGGTTGACTGCGGCGGCTAGATTTTCGGTATCGCCGCTGACGCTTTGTATGGAGGCTGCCATCTCGGTCATCGATGTAGTTACTTGGGTAGCCGAGGTTGACATGTCCTCCGCCGTTTGGGCAACTTTGGCAGTCGAAATGCTGCTCTCCTCTATGGAAGTGCCCGTTTGCCTGACGGCAACTGCCAGTTCGCTGCTGCCTGCCGTTACTTGTTCGATAGAGGCTGCCATTTCGTTGACGGACGAGACCAGTTCTTCGGTTGATTTAGCAACCGAAGTTGCCTGGGTGGCGGTTTCTTTGAGGGAGCTCGCCATTTTGTTAATGGCTGCAGTGCTTTCCTCCAGTAATTTTTGCCCTGACTCTGCCCCTTCTACTACTCTATCGGTGATGTTGGCAATTTCTGTGGTAGTTCCGGTTACTTTTTCTATTTCTATGCCAACTCCCTCAATGTTTGCTTGTAAGTTTTTCTCTCTGCGTCTATTAGCTTGCAGTTGTTTTTGTCGTTGTTGTTGTCTTTTTTGTGGGTTGTTTTGGTTTTTTTGCATTATTTTTAACTCCATAACAATTAACAATTAACAGTTAGCAATTAGCAATTATTAATTGTTACCAACTGTTCCGATTGTAATAATTCCTCAACATTAAGAATCAAGACTACCTTTTCTTTCCAATTAGCAATTCCTGACAAATATTTCCCGTTTAAACCCGATACGGTTTCGGGGGGAGGTTGCACGGCTTCTTGGGGAATTAAGACAAATTCTCTAGCTGTATCAACAATTAAGCCTACAGTACGGCTGCCTATTGTAACTACGATCGTGCGGGTGCGAATATCGTAGGGGATTTTTTCAAATCCCAATCGCCTGCGCAGATTAATCGCAGGAATTACCTGGCCTCCAGAAAAAACTACTCCCTCCACAAAAGGCGGGGCGTTAGGCACGGTCGTAATGCGCTCTAGCAGTTCTAGTTTCAGAACAATTTGAGAGGGAATGCCATAAGTTGTTTTTGCTAATTCAAACAAAATATAAGGTTTAGATTTTTCGTTATTGTCTGACATTTTTCTTTTTTGGGAATGGGGAATTTTAATTGTTTTTGGCTGCTTTGCGAATTAAAGTGTTGATGTCAAGAATTAAGACAACGCGCCCATCTCCTAGTTCGGTTGCTCCGGTTATGCCCGGAACTCGAACTAAAGGATCTGTTAGAGGTCGCACTACAATTTCCCGCAGCCCGACAAATTTCTCTACCACAATACCGCAGGCATTCAAACCATTTAAGTTATTACCGACAACGGCTACTGAAATAGTCTTTTTGGGCTTTTTTTGTCTGACAGATGTCTCGTCTGTTTCGCCTGTTTTTTTCTGGCAATCTAACGAGGGATTACTACGACTTGATTCGTCATTTTTTCCCCCTTCAAAAAGCTTCTGAAAATTGTATTTAAATAAGCGTTCCAGACGCAATATTGGTAAAACATTACCTCGATAGAAAATAATTTCGTTGTTTTCCAAAACAGTAATTTTCTCTGGGGAGATATCCATAACCTCCACTACGGAAGATTGGGGAATGGCAAAAATTTGGTCTCGTACTTTGACTATTAGGGCATCGGCGATCGCTAGAGTTAGGGGCAATTGAATCGTAAAGCAAGTACCCAGACCGGGTTTTGTATTTAACGTTAGCAATCCACCTAATTCAAGCACCGTATTTTTCACGATGGCCATGCCCACGCCGCGTCCGCTAGTTAAGTCTGCCTCTTCCCTGGTGGAAAAACCCGAAGAGCATAGCAATTCCAAAATACTCGCATAATCCTCAGCACTTACCCTATCTTTTTCTTGGAGCAAGCCCCGTTCGACGGCCTTTTCCAGGACTTTTTGGCCCCTGACCCCTCGTCCGTCGTCTTCGATTTCGACGACCACCGTTTCTCCTACGGTGGAAGCTCTTAAGGCAATTTTACCCCCGGTCGGTTTGCCCGCCTTCTGGCGTTCCGTTGGGGTTTCGATGCCGTGACTTACAGCGTTACGCACCAGGTGGAGCAGAGGAGCCATCATGCGCTCGACCACTAATTTATCTATTTCAGTTTCCTGTCCGCTTACTTCTAAATTGACTTCTTTTTCGCTGGCCCGCACCAGGTCTCTTACCACAAACTGCATCCGAGCAAACACTTCGCCAATGGGGACCAAACGCACCCGCATGACGCTCTCTCGCAAATCCCTCATTTGACGTTCCAGGACCAGATTTATTTCTTGCATGGCCCTTAGCTCCGAGGCCTGGAGCTTGTCGCTGAGGTATCTGAGATTTTCTTCGAGTCGAGCCCGACTGATGACCAATTCTCCCACCTTATGCATTAAGCTATCCAGTTTGGGTAGCTCTACTCGCACTACGTTGGAGCTTTGGGCCAGGGGGATAGTCCGAGGAGATGCTTCTGGGGAAACTGTCTCCGGAGCTAAAGGCAGTTGCCCTGGGACTTCGGGGCTGGATTCTCCCTCTGGAGTTTGGCCGACAACATCCGGCCTTATTTCTCCCTGGGAAATAGTCTCCTCTTGCCTGCTTTTGCCTTTTGCCTCTTGCCTTTTGCCTACTATGGGGAGAGAGTAGGGCATCCAACTGAGTCCGTCGCTCTGCCCCCCTGCAAAGATGGTTTCCGGGTTTTCGTTAGTAGCGACAATAAAATCGAAGTCGATCCCGCCGTCTGGCTGCAAGCGGGGGGCTGCGTGAATTAACTTGCCTAGTTTTTGGAGGCCTTCCCGGGTTTGGTTGACGTTAATGCCCCGTTCGGTCAGTTCGCTCTCAGGAGTGAAGACAAAATGCCAGGCATGCAATCCTTCTTTCTGGGCATCCTGCAGTTGTTGGATTGCTGGTTCTGGTAGTTTCAGTTCCACAGGGGTTATTGTCCCTTGGGAACTGCTCGGGGTTGCTTCGGGAAGTACATTGGCCAGTTGAGCGATCGCTCCTTCAATATTAGGGATGTCACTTTGGCTGCGATAAGCGGCGATAACTTCTTCTAGCAATTTGGCCCCTACCATGAGGGCATCGAATCCCCCTGAAGATAAAACCACCTTTTGTTCCCGCAAGGCTCGCAGATAACTTTCTTGATGGTGGGCCAAGTCTTCCGCTTCCTTGACGCCTACCATTCCCGAAAGACCTTTGAGAGAATGAAAGCGGCGGAAGAGGCGATCGAGAATGCTTGGATCGGCTGGCCGGTTCATTAATGGTTCTAGGGCCAGTAATTCTTGACGGACTACTGCCAAATGTTCTTCGCATTCGGCAAAATAGTCTTCTAAGAATTCCGCAAATAAATTGTTGCTTCCCAAAAAATCTTTCATTAGTTAGCCAGATCGCTCCTTTGCTTGCGGCTCCAACAGCCAAGCGCAGATATAGCTCGGACTTGATGGGTGAATAATGGAGAATATATTTTTATCCTGAATCGGATGCATCTCATAGCGTGCCAATCGCTCCTTTCATACTCAGAACGAGTATTATTACTCAAAAAAGCCTAGCTTGCTATAAATTAGTATTTTTACATTCTTGAGATGCACCTTCTCAATCGATTACCTGGGGGTTGCTGTTTGATTGGAATTTAAGAGTTCTTTGATTTGGACAGAGAGGGATTGAGGGTTAAAGGGTTTGGTTAGATAGCAGGAGGCCCCTGCCGCTAGGGCATCTCCTTTACTGTTATCGTCTCCTTTAGTGGTCAAAATCACGATGGGTGTCGAGTGATAGCTTGGATGTCCCAGAACGAATTTAAGCACCTCCAGGCCGTGCATATCTGGCATATTCAAATCTAGTACCATTAAATCGAAGGGTGCAACTGCTAATTTTTCGATCGCTTCGAGACCGTTACTAGCTTCCCCAAAGCTTACTTCTCCCACATCTCGCAGGGAAGCCATTACCATTTTTCGCATGGTCGAAGAGTCATCTACTACTAAAATTCTTTTCATTTTTGTTTCCTCCTAGCTTTGTTAGCTTTTGTCAATTGGGAACTTGTTAATTGTTGGTTCTTTGCCATTAACCATTAACCATTAACAAAATTGTATTGTTTAATTTTTTGTTAATCGTGCAATCTTAGCTTTGTCTTTTTACCAAAGACCAGATGCTCCCTCCTATTTAATCATATTTTTGGGCTAACAACTTATCAAATCAAGTGCATCTTAATGCCAGTTTTTTTCTTTTTATACTGTTATTCATACAGCCAATCATACTAAAAAAAAAGCAAAGAATAAACGGAAAAGACGAAGGAACCCGATAAATTTGTATTTTGGCAAAAATCGGATGCAGCTATCAAATCTTTATAAAAACTTTACATAACTGGTAAATTATTTTAACAATTTTTAATTTCCTTAAGATTACTTTAAAATTCTGGAGTCCAAAAAAAAGCTCCAAGAGCCCCCTCGAACCTGTTCGCATCCCATAGCTTGCCAGAGGCTCGGGTGGACCAGGTAGGGTTCTTCTTTTAATTCTAATTTTCCATCCCTCAATCTCTACTGCTAAATTAAAACACATAAAATCGAATCTCGATTAATATTTAAGAACTAAGAGATTTTACTTAAAGCAATCCCAAAGGATTTGAAATAAATTAAAAAATCAGTTAGGACTTACGCAGGCGCTGTGCATTTGTGTCATTGCCGACTCTAGAGCAATCTCAAACGTCCAAATTTAATCCCGAATGCGTAAGTCCTGTCAGTAAAAACTCCCAAAGTCCCACCTGTTGCCTCTTAGAGCGATTAACAATTATCAATTAACAATTAACAAGAGGACTGCTATATAAGTTTATGGTTTCAGTTAATTTGTCGATTAAGCCTAGAATCTTGCTACTGATAGAACCAGAAAAAAAGCGGGTTCTGCTAGCAAATATGCTGGGAAACAGCTACGAGCTTTGTCTGGCAGAAAATCAAACTATTTTAGAACTAGACTTCGATTTGTGTATTGTTAGCGCGAAGGCTTTGGATAAATATGGAGCGCAAATCTTGTCCCTGAAAAAAGCAGAAGAACCGACTTTGATGCCAATATTATTAATGGCAGAGCGTCAAAATATGACGAGAATTAATGAAGAAAAAAAGAGATTACTAGACGATGTAATAGTCGAACCGGTCAAAGAGATAGAATTGCAGTTTAGGGTAGAAAATCTCTGGCGATCGCGCCGTCTTTCCTTAGAACTAAAAAACCGCACCGAAAAACTGAGCGAATCTAAGAAAAATTGGCAGCAAGAAAGAAAAACTCGCCAGCAAACAGAAGCAATCCTGGGAGAAAGCGAGGCAAAACTCAATACCATCGTCACTCACAGCACCGATGGTTTATTAGTAGTAGATCGACGGGGTTGGATACGCTTTGCCAATCCGGCAGCGATCGCCTTATTTCACCGTCGGGACTTAGTGGGGCAGGAGTTGGGAGTACCCATAGTAGGAGATCGGACAGCAGAGATAACCATTTTCGCAAATAACGGGATGGTCGCAATTGGCGAAATGAAAACCGCCACCGCCGAGTGGGAAGGAGAGTCGGTTTATATTGTCTCGGTGCGAGATGCTACAGAAAACTGGTATGCAGAGCAGGCATTGAGAAATAGCGAAGAACAGTTCCGCCTGTTAGTAGAAGGCGTGAAAGACTACGCCTTGATCCTGCTGGATCGCGATGGTTCCATAAGTAGCTGGAACGTAGGGGCGCAAAACCTTTTGGGATACTGCGCAGGGTCGATTATCGGCAAATACTTCGGTTGTTTTTACTCCAAGGAAGAAGAAGACAATAGGGACTTGCCCTGGCAAAATCTTCAATTGGCGGCCCTGCAGGGGCAGTTTGAAGCAGACAGTTTGTTTTTACGTCAAGATGGAAGGGAGTTTTGGGCAAATTGTCAAATAAGTGCCCTCTATAACGAATTTGGAAAGCGGCGAGGGTTTGTGGTGGCGATCCGAGATATTAGTAAAGCCAGACAGGCCGAACGAGAACGAAGTATGTTAATCGCTTCTTTACAAGAAAGTCAGGAACGATTCCGCAATCTGGTAGAAACTACCAGCGATTTGATTTGGGAAACCAACGAGCTGTTAGAGTGGACCTACATTAGTCCCCAAATTAGCAACTATTTGGGATACGATCCTGTCGAGGTTTTAGGCAAAACCCGCTTCGAGTTGATGCCTGCAAAAGAAGCTTTGCGGATGCGCTCTTTTTTTGAATGTTGGTTGGTTAAACCCCAGTCTTTTATTAAACTTGAAAACAAACACCTTCACAAAGACGGACGGTTAGTTATGCTCGAAACTAGCGCCGTTCCTATCTTTGATGAAGAGGGACAATTTCAAGGATATCGAGGTATAGATCGAGATATTAGCGATCGCAAGCGCACCGAAGAACAACTGCGCAATAGCGAAACCATGCTCGCTAGGGCTGAAAAAATCGCTCGTTTGGGCAGTTGGAAATTTGATGTAGCTACGGGGGTTATTACTTGGAGCGATGAAGTTTTCCACATTTTCGGTATCGAACCCAAGGAACCGGTACCGACTTATACGCAACTTCTCCAACAAATACATCCCGATGACAGACGATTGTTTAGAAACAAAATGAAGCAAGCTATTAGCAAGGGTCAATCTTACGAAGTTAACTTTCGTATTTTACACCCCAATACTTCCCTTCAATATCTCAATGCTAAAGGTCAAGTTGCTCTTAGCGATCGCGGACAAGTCGTTCAACTTTTCGGGACCGTTCAAGACGTTACTGACTGGCATTTGTTACAGGAAAAGCTGAGGAGTTCTGAAGCAGAAATGCGCGGTTTATTAGAGGCTATGACTGATGTGGTACTGATTATTAATGTGAATCCTCTAGATATTAAACTGGCTCCAACTAACCCGGGACGTTTTTTGGAAAAAGATACTCAAATAGTAGATAAGACAATTGAATGTTTTTTCTCTTCAGAGCGAGAAGAACAATTTTTAATTCCAATTAAGCAAGCACTAGCTTTACAAGAAAAGGTGACTTTTGAGTACGAAATCCCCCTTAATACAAATCAAAAAAAACTGGAAACCAATGGAGGCAAACTTTTAGGTAAAAAAGTTTGGTTTAGCGCCAGTATTTCTCGACTTTCTGAAACATCGGTAATTTGGGTGGCAAGAGATATCACGGAATTAAAAGAAGCAGAGTGGGAACTTAGCGAAGAAAGAAGTCGCTATCGTTCGGTCGTCGAGGATCAAATGGAATTAATTTGTCGTTTCTTGCCCGACGGTACGATTACCTTTGTCAATCAGGCTTATTGTCGGTATTTTAAGCAACTGCGCCACGATTTATTGGGACGTAAATTTAAGTCCTTAATTCCGGCTAACGAACAGAAAAAAGAGAACGAGAAAACTAACTTGCTTTTTACTCCAGAAAAGCCAGTATTAACCCAAGAATATCAAATTGAAATAGATGGAAAAATTTCCTGGTTACAATGGACGAAGCGAGGAATTTTTGACCCAGACGGTAAGGTTATTGAGATTCAGGCGATCGGGCGAGATATTACGGAGAGAGTTTTAGCAGAAAAGGCATTGCGCGATCGCGAAGAACAATTGGAGTTATTTTTCTCCCAATCCCTAGATGGCTTCTTTTTTATGCTCTTAGATCGACCGGTACGATGGGACGATACTGTTGACAAAGAAGAAGTTTTGGATTATGTATTTAGCCATCAAGTAACTACTAAAGTTAACGATGCCATGCTGACTCAATATGGTGCTAGCTCCGAACAATTTGTAGGCTTAACTCCCAACGAACTTTTCGCCCACGATTTAGCCCAGGGTAAAGAAGTCTGGAGGCGGTTGTTCGATAGCGGCAGATTGGCAATAGAAACCGACCAGCGCAAGTTAGATGGCACTCAAGTTTGGATCGAAGGAGATTATATTTGTATGTACGACAGTTCCAACAGAATAATCGGTCATTTTGGCGTGCAAAGAGATATAAGCGATCGCAAACGCGCCGAAGAAGAAATCCGCGAAATGAGCGCTACTCTACAAAATGCAGTGGAAGGTATTTCTCGACTCGATACCAGAGGACGTTACATCAGCGTTAATAAAGCTTACGCTTCTATTGCCGGTTACGAAGTGGAGGAAACTATCGGCATGAAATGGCAAGAAATTATACATCCAAGCGATCGTCGAAAAATGATGGCTATGTATCAAAAAATGTTGGAGACTGGCAAAGAAGAAGGGGAGGCAATGGGTATTAGAAAAGATGGCTCTATTTTTTATCAGCAAGTGGTCATTATTAAAGCCTACGATCGCCATAAAAACTTCATCGGACATTACCGCTTTATGAAAGACATAACCGAGCGCAAGCGTGCCGAATTAGAGCTCCAACAAGCTAAAGAAGCGGCAGAAGTTGCCAACCGGGCCAAAAGCGAATTTTTAGCCAATATGAGTCACGAACTCCGCACTCCTCTAAATGGCATCTTAGGCTATACCCAAATTCTCAGAAAAATGCCTTCTTTAAGTCAAGAACAAAATGAAAGTCTGGCGATCGTTCAACATTGCGGCGAACATTTACTAACCCTAATTAATGACATTTTAGATTTATCAAAAATTGAAGCTCAAAGAATGGAACTATCTTTCACCGAATTTGAGCTTCCTAGCTTTCTCAAAAGCATTGCCGACATTTTCCGCATTCGCGCCCAACAAAAAAATATCTTATTTAATTACGAACGAGTTTCACTCCTTCCAAAATGCGTCACTGCCGATGAAAAACGTCTGCGACAAATTCTCATTAATTTACTCAGCAATGCCGTTAAGTTTACCGACAAAGGAAAGGTGACATTAAAAGTAGGAACTGTGATGGACTCTGGAGATTGGGTAAGGGATGGCGACGTACTATCGGCAGAACAAATCCCGGATATTACCTCATTGCCTCAACCCAAAATTCGCTTTCAAGTAGAAGATACCGGCATCGGCATAGAAGAAAAAGAACTAACCCAAATATTTCTGCCATTTCATCAAGTAGATACCAGTCTTCATGCCGTTGAAGGAACCGGTTTGGGATTATCAATTACAGGAAAATTAGTAAAACTGATGGGAGGTGAAATTTATGTTAAAAGTACCGTAGGTCGAGGTAGCGTTTTTTGGGTGGACTTAGAATTACCAGAAATAGCTTGCCCTAACAAGTCCTTTCTCGACGGAGAAAGGGAAAGTCAGATTGTCGGTTACAAGGGCAAAAAGCGCAAGGTTTTGGTGGTAGATGACCAAAGCGTAAATCGGAAAATCTTGGCGCATCTATTAGTTCCTTTAGGGTTTGAATTTGCAGAAGCTGCAGACGGTCGAGATTGTCTGCAAAAAGCCGCAGAATTTCAGCCAGATCTAATATTAATGGATTTGGTTATGCCAGTGATGGATGGCTTTGAAGCTACCAGAAGACTGCGAGATTTGCCACAATTACAAGAAGTGGTCGTCGTTGCTCTCTCGGCTAGCGTCTTTGATGCTACCCAACAAGAGAGTTTGGGGGCCGGTTGTAATAGTTTTATTCCCAAACCGATTCAAGTCCAGCAGTTACTTGAAAGACTGCGGCTCCATTTAGGGTTAGAATGGATTTACGATCGTAACCCTGGCCAGCCTCTAGCAACAGAAGAAATATCTTCTGCTACGGGGAAATTAATCTCCCCACCCCCAGAAGAAATTACTGCTTTATTTCAACTGGCGATGAGTGGGGACGTCGGGGGAATTATAGAAGCATCTGCTAATCTCGAAAATTTAGACCTTAAATACGGGCCCTTTGCTGCCAAACTCAATCGAATGGCTAAAGGGTTTCAAATCAAACAAATTCGCGATTTTCTTAAAGGACTTCTTGTAGAATTGGGGAATGGGGAATAGGGAATGGGGAATGGGGAATGGGTAAATCAATTTATTACCTATTACCTCATCGCAAAAAGAACGCTCTATTTAGCAAATACTTATGAAAATAACACAAAAAAACATTATATTAATTGTGGATGACAATCCTACAAATCTCGGTGCCCTTTTTAAATTTTTGAGCGATTATGACTTCAAAGTTTTGGTAGCTGTCGACGGGGAAAGTGCCATAGATCAAATAGAATACGTCAGACCAGATATCATTCTTTTGGATGTGATGATGCCAGGAATAGACGGATTTGAAACTTGTCGTCGTCTGAAAGCTAATCCAAAAAATCAAGATATTCCGGTGATTTTTTTGACGGCACTTTCTGACACTGTAGATAAGGTCAAAGGTTTTAATCTTGGTGGAGTAGATTACATTACTAAACCTATTAACCAAGAAGAAGTATTGAGTAGGGTTAAAACTCATTTAACTATTAGCTCTTTGCAAAATCAACTTCAGGAGAAAAATCAAGAACTTCTGAGGATGAATCAAAATTTAGAAAAGCTGGTCGAACAAAAAACTAAACAACTTATAGAACAGGAAAAATCTGCTATTATCGGACGTTTGACTCAAGGCATGGTTCACAATCTCAAAAATCATCTTCAAACTATCATGCTTTGCAGTAATTTTATCGAATCAAGGGCTAAAGAAATTGCAGAAGAACCGATTTTGGAAGATATTCAATACGTTCAAGCTGCAGGAGAAAGAATCAAGGAAATGATGGATAATTTAGTTCAGAAAAGCATTATGGATAAAAAAATCGATTTACAGCCCATAAATCTCAACGAACTCTTGCAACGCGAACTTCAATTTTTGGAAGCTAATGCCCAATTTAAACATAAAGTTAAAAAACATTACTCGTTTGATGAAAATCTCCCGATTCTGCCATTAATCTACAGTAATATTTGTCAGGTATTTCATAATTTGGTTAATAATGGTATTGACGCTATGTGGAACCAAAAAAATCAAGAATTGACCGTAGTTACCAGACAAGATGAATCTCAAATTTACATGGATATTAAAGATACGGGCTGTGGCATAGAACCGGAAAATATTCCCAAAATTTTTGAGATATTCTACAGTTCTAAACCACCTCAAACTGTTAATAAAAAATCAAAAGAACCTACGGGAACTGGTTTGGGACTTTATACCTGTATCGAACTTTTAAAACCTTTTAACGGTAGAATAGAAGTTTCCAGCGAGGTCGGCAAAGGTAGTACGTTTACAGTGGTTTTACCAAAAATTCAGATAGAATCGAAAGAAGAGCCGTAAGATTTCCTATTTCGGTAGTAGTAATTATTTGGTGATTTTTTGCTAATTCTTTAGCTGGATGACAAAAAGGAAGTTTAATGCTATAATCACTTGAAAAGAAAAATTTATTTAGGAGAAATAAAATGAGTGCCGATAGCGAAAAAAAAGGTATTATTCTCATTGTCGATGACAACCCTAATAATTTAGGGGCCCTCTTTAAATTTTTGAGCGATTCTGGCTTTAAAGTATTGGTGGCTACCGACGGGGAAACTGCCTTAGAACAAATCGAATACGTCCAACACGATTTAATTCTTTTAGATATAATGATGCCGGAAATGGATGGGTTTGAAACTTGTCGCCGCTTAAAAGAAAATCCGGCAACTAAAGAAATACCCGTGATTTTTATGACAGCACTTTCGGAGACGGTAGATAAGGTCAAAGGTTTTAAATTGGGGGCTGTTGATTACATTACTAAACCCATTCAACATGAAGAAGTATTAGTTCGCGTCGAAACTCATTTAACTATTCGTAATTTACAAAAGAAATTAGAGGATAAAAACCAACGCTTGCAACAAGAAATTATTCAGAGAAAACGCGCCGAAGCAGTATTGCAAGAATCAGAAGCTAAATATCGTACCCTGGTAGAACAAATTCCAGCAGTTACCTACATTGCCGCCCTCGACGACCTCTGTACTAAACTCTATGTTAGTCCTAGAATTAAACAAATGTTGGGCTTTACTCCCGAGGAATGGCAAGAACAACGGGAACTCTGGATCAAACAAATTTATCCAGAGGATTGTCAGGGGGTTTTATCGGAGTTTTACCTCTCTCAAAGCAGCGGTAAGCCTTTTTGCGCCGAATATCGCATCCTCTCAAAACACGGTAGAATTGTCTGGGTGCGCGATGAGGCAACTTTGGTGCGAGACGATCTAGGTAAACCGATTTCTTTTCAGGGCGTCATTTTTAATATTACCGATCGCAAACAGGCTGAGGAAGCATTGCAGTCTAGCGAAGCTAAAAATCGCGCCCTGCTTAATGCTATTCCCGACCTCATGTATTGTATTAATTCTGAGGGCGTTTTTCTGGACTATATGGCGGCTAAAGACGAACATATAGTTAATTCTCCAGAGCAGTTTTTAAATAAAAATATCGCCGAGGTCTTTTCCTCGGATTTAACAGAATGGACTATGCACTTCGTTAAGGAGGCTCTCGCTACTGGTAAGGTGCAAAGCGGCGAATACGTTCAGCAGGTTAACGGTAATTGGCGCTGTTACGACGCTCGTTATTTTGCTATGGAGGGCGATCGCGTTTTGGTTCTTGTCCGAGATATTAGCGATCGCAAACAATTGGCATCTGCTTTGTTGGAATCTCAAGCAGAACTTAAAAATAAGACCGAACAACTCGAAGCAATTTTGATGGAGTTACGCTCGACTCAATCTCAATTGATTCATAATGCTAAAATGGTCAGTCTCGGACAGCTTGTGGCCGGTATCGCTCACGAGATTAATAATCCTATTAATTTCATTTATGGTAATGTTAATTACGCGAGTCAATACGTTAAAGATTTACTCGAACTCTTGGAACTATACCAGCTGCACTATCCCGAACCCGTGTCTGAAATTAAGGACGAAATGGAAACTATCGACCTAGAATTTTTGAACCAAGATTTTCAAAATTTGTTGCGTTCTATGCAAAATGGCGTAGAGCGCATTCGTAATATCGTCTCTTCTCTTCGTACTTTTTCTAATTTAGATAAAGCCGAGAAAAAGTGCATTAATATTCACGATAGTCTCGATAGCGTTTTGTTGATTTTGCAAGGTCGCCTCCAAGATAATGATTCAAATTCTGTAAATATTGAAGCTATTATAGAATACGGAGAACTTCCTTTGGTAGAGTGTTATCCAGGAGACTTAAATCAGGTTTTCCTCAATATTATAACTAATGCTATTGACGCTTTAAATACTCCTATTTCTGCCCAGAAAAATGACGGCGAAACAATTAAGGAACCAGAGCAAAAAAGAATTTGGATTCGCACGGAATTTCAAGAAGAAATTGTCCGTAGCAAACTAGAAAACTCTGCAGAAACAGAACGACAAGAGGGAACTAATCTCGCTATCGAGCCAGGAACTATTGCCGCTCAAAAAGACGCCTTCCCTCCCATGATTATTATTAAGATAGCCGATAATGGTATCGGTATTTCCCAAGAAATCGCGCCGCGAATTTTTGACCCCTTTTTTACGACTAAAGGTGTGGGAACCGGTACGGGTTTGGGACTGTTCGTCAGCCACCAAATTGTGGTTAAAAAACACGGGGGTGAGTTGAAGTGCGTTTCTACCCCCGGCAAGGGCACCGAGTTTATTATTTCCCTGCCAAAAGATTTGCCGAATAATTAACAATTAAGTAGGCGTTCCGTAGAACAGACATGGGAGCATCCCAATGCAAGAAGAAAACGAACAATTCAACGATTTTTGGTAATGGGGAACGCGGTAATGGGTAATGGGAATGCATATTGTATCGAGCAAAATACCATGCTTTATTTTTGCAATTAGGAGATGCTCCCACAGACATCTTGTCTGTTCGGCGTGTAATTAATATTAATATAAAAATTAGCAATTCCCCAAAAAAAAATCCCCCGCTACAAACTACCGTAACGGGGAAAATAGAAAACTATCTTTTTAGCAAGAAGCTAATAAGCATTTTAAAAGCTTATTCTTTTTTGCCTCTTGCCTCTTGCCTTCTTTTTGCCTTTTGCCTTCTTTTATTAGCTGCGATCGCTCGTACTTACCGGCTCAAAACTTGGCACGACCAAAACATCGTTTTGCTTGGTCAACTGGTTGTACAATTTCTCGGTATTCGGGAAATTAGCAGCAGGCAAAGTCGGGAAGCGACGGTAAGGAACGGTATCTTCGCCGAAGAACTCAGCATACTCGACGCTATTCAACATCGCCTCAATAAAGCCCTTAATACCCTGAGTTGCCAAAATCTGATTGTACTTGCGAATTTCAGCTTGATTCAGTGGGGCGCGACCCAAGAAATGCTTGGTACCGAGTTCGATAACCTTAGTATTAGGATAAGGCGTATAGAACTCCTTAATATAAAGCTTCGAGCAGCCCAAGCCCTCAATAAACTCCTTGAGGTTAATCTCACTGTTGCCCAACTTGCTCTCCAGAGAAGAGAACTCTTTGCGGACAATATATGGCTCGATATCGCGCTCGAAAACCTGACGATAAGCTGCCTGAATAAGCAGTTTTAAAGTCGGCTTATCTTCCGTCGTTGTCAGCTTAAACACCTTACTTTGCTGACGTCGCTTGTTCACGCCTTGGGTAACTCGGAACTCAATATCCGGTTCCGTCTGCATCGGCGAAGGAGTGCCTAACTCCACAAACCGTGGGGTTGTTTCCTTCTCGACTTTCAGATTCTTCTCAGCGATGCTGCCAACGCGGGTATTGCGCAAAGACAAACCGCCAGCAGTTAAATACCGTTCGTAAGGCACCGTATCTTCACCAAATGCCTGATTGTATTCCGGACTATCGATGATGGCATCGACCAGAGCGTAGAAACCCTTCTTCGCACAAATATCGAAGTAGGAATTAATTTCAGCCCGTCCGTAAGTAGGACGACCCAACAACCGCCGGTGGATGTACTCAACCGCCTTGCACACATACAAAGAAGTCCAGTACATATTGCGGAAAGTATCCGACTTCGCCAAAGTCTTAATAAACTCCCGCATCGTAATCTCGCCGTTTTCGAGTTTAATCTCCGCGACCTTCTGGCGCTGACCTTCATAAACTTCGCGACCGAAAACTTGTCGGTAGGCAGCACTAATTACCTTTTGGGTCGTACTCTCGGAGAATTTAACGCTCTGACCGTTGCTGCTGCCCGAACGAGCGAAATTGCTCTTGATATAACCGCCGGGAAGTTGATCCAGCTTGAACACCTTCGGACCGAGAGAACCCGGATTTTTGCCGATCGCCCCTGGATTGCTCGCCTGATTTTCAATTCCCGCGCCGTTACGGATCAACAGACGGCGAGTATCCTTACCAAAAGGTGCCGGACGGTTTTTCGGATTGCGAGTTTCTTTCGGGAAAATCGCCCCAAACTGAATCTCTAGAGGATCGTTACCCTGACCGTAAACGTGTTGGTCTGGCAGAGGTTGTTTGTAGTCGGCAAACAAAGTAACGAATTGAGGCACCTTGCGGAAGGGGGCGCTGTAGTTAAACAGATCTATTTGAGGTCCCCAGTTCCGACATTCTTGGGCTTCTTGACCCAAACCGCGCAGATACGGTACCGTCTCTTCCCCGAAATAATCCGAGTATTCTTGAGAATCCACCATCGCATCTACCAGAGCGGCCAAACCGCCCTTGGAGATAATATCGAAATATTTGGTGAATTCTTGGGGAGAGCTAAGACCGCGACCTAAAAAGTGACGGGCTGCCAATTCTACCACCCGAGAGTTAACGAAGGGTTCGTAGAATTGCTTGCGGTAAAGTGGCGATTTGCCCAAACGGCGAATAAACTCTTTCATCGAGATTTCGCTGTTTTTCACCTTAGATTCCAGATCGGAAACGTTTAGGCTATAAGCGCGGATGATGTCCCGCTCGAATACTTGTCGGTAGGCTGCTTTGATGACATCCTGCTTTTCAAAGCTAGACAGACCGGGCTTCATGGCGTATTTAGGCCGACGCTCTGCTGCATTGAAATAAATTTGCGGCAGTTCCAGTCCTTGTTGGTCGGAACTTTCGCGCTGGCGCAGTTTATTAGAAGGAGTTGCTCCTTTAAATTCCGTCAGCAAGACATCGAAGTATTGGGCGACGATGCTTTTAGCTTCTTGGTCTTGGTTGAAATATCTCAAGGATGCTTGTCGCATCTGTTGGATGGCAACAATGGTAGCTGCCGAAGAGCAGGCATTTTCGATGATTTCCCGCAGACCGCGAACGTTAACTGCGATGATATTTGGGTCTCCAGCAACGATCGAGTAGGTCAGATAGCGCAAAAACCAGGATAAGTCCCGCAGGGATTTGGTCATATTGGCCGGACCGTAACGGCTGACGTTGATAGGTCGGAAACCTGCCGGCACGGGCCCGCCAGTGCCGCCACCGCCAGTACCGATGCTAAATACGGAGCGCAGGTTTTGCAGGAAGTTATTATCCTTCTCTGTTTCTACATAAGTTACGGTTCCCAGCTTCATGCCTTCCGAGACGACAGTCTGCGCTGCTTTTACCGCACTCATGGCCATCTCTGCTTCGAATGGCTTTTCTAAGAAGGCCATCGGAGAACCGCCAGAAAAGATGCTGTTGGCCGCCCGGGACACTATTTTTTCTGAGTTTTGGCTGAGGACTTGGGCTATTTCTAAGCGCTTTGCACCCGAACTGAAGTAGGTGGCTAGTTCGCTTAGTTCTCCCTGCCCCAGAAAGCGGTCTTGTTGTTCCGCTTGGGAAATTTTTGATACTGGTACTGTTTGATATAGTTGCGGACGCGCAACTGAGCTTCCTCCACTTGCTCTTACAGTCATTAGTTCTTTATCGCTCCCTTTCCAAATTGTTACTGCTTTTTTATGGCCCAGAAGGCCAAAGTCAAACTAGGTATTTCTACTGTTGAGACTTTTTGCCTTTTCTTTCTTTATTTCAGATTAAAATGTTTTGGGTTCATTAACGCGCTTGTTACAAAACCATTAGAAGATTTAATTTATATACCTAACCACGATTTTCCTTAAAAAAATCATAAGTTTTGTTAAGTAATTTTGCGTTTGTGTCTCCCCCCTCTCCCTTGTCCGGTGCCAGTCTGCCGCAAGTCCGCCTTGTCTCCATTATCCATTCCCCATTCCCCATTCCCCATTCCCCATTCCCCATTCCCCATTCCCCATTCCCCATCTATATAAATATGAACAGCAATCCAGATATTAGCGCCGCCGTTGGCCGACTTTACGATACTTACCCTTTCCCCCCCGATCCTTTATCCGACGAAGCACCGCCAGGTTACAACTGGCGCTGGAGTTGGCCGATGGCTTACAGTTTTTGTACCGGTCAAAAGCCCCAGAAGCAAGATATCCGCATTTTGGATGCCGGTTGCGGGACCGGTTCGAGTACAGATTATTTGGTTCATCTCAACCCCCTGGCCTCTGTTACGGGTATCGACCTCAGCAGCGGGGCTCTGGAAGTGGCCCGGGAACGCTGCCGCCGTTCTGGGGCTGCTGGCGTCGAGTTTCGTCACCTCAGTCTCTACGATGTGGGTCAACTTGAGGGGGAGTTTGACTTTATTAATTGCGTGGGGGTTTTGCACCATTTACCGGAGCCCGTTCGCGGTATTCAAGCTTTGGCGAGTAAGTTGGCCAGTGGCGGTTTGATGCATATTTTTGTTTATGCGGAGTTGGGCCGCTGGGAGATTAGCTTGATGCAAAAGGCGATCGCTCTTCTTCAAGGCAGCCAACGAGGCGATTATCGAGATGGAGTGGAAGTGGGGCGCAAGCTTTTTGCTTCTTTACCACAAGATAACCGTCTTGTCAAATACGAAAAAGAACGTTGGGCCTTTGAAAATAAACGGGACGAGTGTTTTGCCGATATGTACGTCCATCCCCAAGAGGTTGACTATAACATCGAGACTTTGTTTGAGTTAATAGATGCTTCTGGGTTGGAGTTTTTGGGATTTTCTAATCGCGAGTATTGGAATTTGGAGCGACTTTTGGCTAAGGCCCCGGAATTGGTTGAAAGGGCTCGGGGGTTGAGCGATCGCCACAGGTATCGTTTAATCGAGTTATTGGACCCAGAAATTACCCATTACGAGTTTTTCCTGGGCAGGCCGCCTATATCTACAGTCGATTGGTCCGATGATGAAAAACTTAGGAAGGCCATTCCCGAATTAAGTCCTTGCCTCCACGGATGGCCTAGCGAAACCGTATTTGATGCGGATTATAAGTTGATTAATTTGTCTGGGGCCGAGTTCAAATTTTTACAAGGTTGCGAAGCTAACCCCCAGTCGGTATCGCCAAAAACTGTAGGCGAGTTATTGGCCAATAGCGAGTTGGATTTAGATGGGGCGCGATCGCTCTTCCAGGGACAGTTAATCTTGTTGCAAAACGGGGAAGGGGGAACGGAGAACGGGGAACGGGGAATGGTAATGGCCTAATTGATGTCCAATTCCCAATTCCCAATTCTCAATTCCCAATAACAAAAAATTAATTTTGTTTTAAGTATTGTTGCACCAGCGTGGTACTATTAGTCTTGGCTTGTAGAAAAGCCCATCCTTGGGATTAAATTATCCTTATTGTGAACGCTCATTTTTTCGTGAACTCATCCACATCGCAGGAACCAACATCAGGCCAAAGCCAGGCCCATAGTTATCAACAGCCAGAAGCAGATTCTGTCCCATCAGAGCTAAATGCTTCGCCAAATACTTCTCCAAATACTTCTCCAAATACTTCTATGGAAGAGTATTACAGCCTCCAGCAGGAGTTAGTTGTAACGACTTTGACCATTACGGGAATAATTTTTATCTCTGTGTGGATTTTTTATTCCCTGAACTTGGCCCTGAATTATGTGCTAGGGGCCTGTGTAGGTGTAGTTTACTTAAGAATGTTGGCCAAAGATGTCGAGGCTTTGGGCAGAAAGAAAAAGAAGCTCGGTCAAACTAGGATAGCTCTATTTATTGGGTTGATTATAGTAGCAACTCAATTGAACGCTCTAAAAATTGTTCCGATTTTTCTGGGATTTCTGACTTATAAAGCCTCGATAGTCGTCTATGCGCTGCGAACGACTTTACTTGCTAGCTCTAAGTAAAAGTAAAAAAGTAAAAGTAAAAAAAGTAAAGCGCTAAAGCGATTTGAGATTGGGAGAGAGAACCCAAGGTCGAAAAAAGCTCTGAAAATCTCTTAAGAAGTTTACCCTCATCTGTATGGGGAAACCATTGGAATGGAAATGCTAGATTTGCTAAACAGCTTTAACTGTTTCCCCCGAGCCGAATTAGAAGTGGGCCAGCATTTGTACTGGCAAATAGGCGGTCTCAAACTTCACGGACAGATATTAATGACCTCGTGGGTGGTAATGGCCATTTTAATCGTGGCAGCATTTATCGCCACCCGCAACGTCCAGCGAGTGCCCCGGGGGATGCAAAATTTCATGGAGTACGCCCTGGAATTTATTCGCAACCTGGCAAAGGATCAAATTGGGGAAAAAGATTATCGCCCTTGGGTACCGTTTGTTGGTACGTTATTTCTGTTCATCTTTGTATCAAACTGGTCTGGAGCGTTAGTACCTTGGAAGCTGTTTGAATTACCAGCAGGGGAACTAGCAGCACCGACGAGCGACATCAATACAACGGTATCCCTGGCACTGCTGACATCGATAGCCTATTTTTATGGTGGCATCAGCAAAAAAGGTTTAGGATATTTTGCCGGGTATGCCGAACCGGTACCGTTGATGGTGCCGTTCAAAATCATTGAAGATTTCACCAAACCACTCTCTCTAAGTTTCCGTTTATTTGGTAATATTCTGGCTGATGAATTGGTAGTGGGAGTGCTAGTTGCCCTAGTGCCCTTATTTATTCCTCTACCGCTAATGGTTTTAGGTCTATTTCTCAGTGCGATTCAGGCCTTAATTTTTGCCACTCTAGCAGCCAACTACATTGGGGAAGCGCTAGAGGAACACGGACATGAAGAACACGGGTAATAGAAAAATTACCCATTACCCATTACCAAAAAAAGCTTCATTAAATAGAAGCCAAATGTGCTCTTGGTGTGAAATAATAAATTGGTAGTGAAAACTGCCAAACTTCTCAAATTTTTTGTAGTCAACTTTTTTGTAGTTTAAGGTAAGGAAAAAATCATGGATCCATTAATCGCTGCTGCTTCCGTAATCGCTGCTGCTATAGCTGTTGGTATAGGGACAATCGGTCCGGGAATCGGTCAAGGAAACGCTGCAGGTCAAGCTGTAGAAGGTATTGCCCGTCAGCCGGAAGCAGAAGGTAAAATTCGGGGTACTTTATTGTTGAGCTTGGCATTCATGGAAGCTCTAACAATTTACGGTCTGGTGGTATCCCTGGTGCTGCTATTTGCGAACCCCTTCGTCTAAGAATTAATAAGCTTTGGTAAGAGGTAAGAGGTAATAGGGAAGAGGTAATAGGGAAATTAGCTATTACCAATTACCAATTACCAATTACCGATTACCAATTAGTCATTACCAATTACCAATAATGCACTGGAGAATTTTATTAGCCATAGCCGAAGAGGCAGCCGAGGCTGCCGAAGTAGCAAAAGAAGGTGGTTTGTTCGATCTAAACGGGACGCTGCCGGTGATGGCAGTGCAGTTTTTAATCTTGATGGCAGTCTTGAATGCAATTTTTTACAAACCACTGACTAAGGCGATCGAAGATCGGGCAGATTATATCCGCAAAAATCAAAAAAATGCCAAAGAACGCTTGGCAAAAGCCGAAAAATTAGCCGAGCAATACGAGAAAAACTTAGGGGAAAGCCGCAAAAAAGCTCAATCTATTATTGCGGCAGCCCAAGAAGAAGCTCAGAAAATCGCCTCTAAAAAAATGGCAGAAGCTCAACAAGAAGCACAGCAAAAACGCGAACAAGCCGCTTTAGAAATAGAGCAGGAAAAGCAACAAGCTTTGCAAGAGCTAGACAAACAGGTGGACTCACTGAGTCGCCAAATTTTAGAAAAGCTATTGGGACCAGAACTGGTCAAGTAGCCAACTTTCAGTAAATAGCAAAATAGCACCGCAACCAGAAGATAAATAGAGCATGGAAACGCTTTTATTGCTAGCCACAGAAGCTAGCCACGAAGGAGGTTTCGGTCTAAACCTAAATATTTTAGACACCAACCTAGTTAATTTAGCCATTCTGATAGGCGTTCTCCTGTATTTTGGACCTAGCGTGTTAGGCAAAATCTTAACGGAAAGACGCACTAGCATCGAAGAGGCAATTACAGAAGCCGAACAACGCCTTCAAGACGCGGCAGCTGCCCTGGCAGAGCAACAGGAAAAACTGACCCGCGCCCAAACAGAAGCAGATCAAATTAAAGCAAATGCTGAAGACAGGGCAAAGGCACTGAAAGAATCGATGCTGGCTCAGGCAGCCAAAGATGTCGAAAAGATGAAAGCTGCCGCAAGTCAGGAATTAGATTCAGAAAGAGACCGCGTCATCGCTCAACTACGTTCTCTAGTTGCCGCTAAGGCTTTAGAGTCTGTAGAATCTCAACTAAAAGAGCGTCTGGACGATGGCGCCCAACAACAATTAGTAGACCGCAGCCTGGGATTATTGGGAGGTTAATTATGAGTGTAATCGCAGGTGAAATATTAGAGCCTTACGCTGAGGCATTGATGTCTGTAGCTCGGTCTCACGATTTGACGGATCGGTTTGGTTCTGAAATCCGTTCTTTGTTAGAACTGATGAAAAATTCCCCCGAACTGGTAGAGTTTGTGGGAAATCCTACTATCGAACAAGAAAATAAAAAAGCCGTACTGCGTCGAATATTAGGGGAAGAAGTTAACCCCTATATGCGGAATTTTTTAATGCTGCTAGTTGATAAAAGCCGTATCCTTTTTATAGAAGGTATTGGCAAAGAATATCTAGCACAATTGCGCAAGCTAAATCAAACGGTTTTGGCAGAAGTGACTTCGGCAGTAGAGCTAACGGAAGACCAGATGTCAACGGTCCGCGATAAGGTAAAAGCAATGACTGGGGCGCGGGAGGTAGAAATCGAATCTACAATCGATCGCGATTTACTGGGAGGCGTAATTATTAAAGTTGGCTCTCAGGTACTCGACGCTAGCTTGCGAGGACAACTGCGCCGCATTGGTATCAGTTTAAATGCTAGGTAATAGTTAATAGGAAATTACCTATTACCGATTACCTATTACCGATTAGCCAAAAAAAAATTAGTTGACAAAAGATAAAAAACATGGTAGCAATCAGACCTGACGAAATCAGCAGCATTATTAGGGACCAAATAGAAGAGTACGACCAAAAGGTAAAAGTATCTAACGTCGGTACTGTTCTTCAAGTGGGAGATGGCATTGCCCGTATCTACGGTCTGGACAAGGCAATGGCAGGGGAACTCTTGGAATTTGCCGACGGCACTATTGGCGTCGCCCTCAACTTAGAAGAAGATAACGTGGGTGCGGTGTTAATGGGTGAAGGACACGGTATCCAAGAAGGTTCTTCTGTTGCCGCTACGGGCAAAATTGCTCAGGTTCCCGTGGGAGATGCTATGCTGGGACGGGTAGTAGATGCCTTGGGCCGTCCTCTTGATGGCAAAGGAGATATCCAAACCAGCGAAAGCCGTTTGTTAGAGTCCCCTGCCCCGGGTATTATCGATCGCCGTTCTGTCTGCGAACCCCTCCAAACGGGCATTACAGCTATCGACTCGATGATTCCTATCGGTCGAGGTCAGCGAGAATTAATTATCGGCGACCGTCAAACGGGTAAGACGGCGATCGCGATCGACACTATCATTAACCAAAAAGGTGAAGATGTGATCTGCGTTTATGTGGCGATCGGTCAAAAAGCTTCCACTGTGGCTCAAGTGGTTGACACTTTGGCAGAAAAAGGCGCTATGGAATATACGGTAGTTGTAGCCGCTAACGCTAGCGACCCGGCAACTCTCCAATACCTGTCTCCTTACACGGGTGCTAGTATTGCCGAATACTTCATGTACAAAGGCAAGCACACTCTGGTAATTTACGACGATCTCTCCAAGCAAGCTCAAGCTTATCGCCAGATGTCCTTGCTGCTGCGTCGTCCCCCCGGACGGGAAGCATATCCTGGAGACGTGTTCTACCTCCACTCCCGCCTCCTCGAACGGGCTGCCAAACTCAGCAAGAAATTAGGCGACGGCAGCATGACCGCTTTACCGATTATCGAAACTCAAGCTGGCGACGTTTCTGCTTACATTCCCACTAACGTGATTTCGATTACGGACGGTCAGATATTCTTGTCCTCCGACTTGTTTAACGCAGGTTTCCGCCCTGCAGTGAACGCGGGTATTTCCGTGTCGCGGGTGGGTTCGGCGGCTCAAACTAAGGCTATGAAAAAGGTGGCTGGTAAGATTAAGCTGGAATTAGCCCAGTTTGCGGAGTTGGAAGCTTTCGCTCAGTTTGCTTCTGACTTGGATAAAGCAACTCAAAATCAGTTGGCCCGGGGTCAACGGTTGCGGGAAATTTTGAAGCAGCCCCAGAATACTCCTCGGGTACTTTTTGAGGAAGTGGCTTTGATTTATGCAGGTGTTAACGGCTTCCTAGATGAGATTCCCCAGGAAAAGGTAGTTAAGTTCTGTAGCGGTTTGTTGGATTATTTGAAAACCAGCAAGCCTAAGTTCGGCGAAATCATTGGCAGCCAAAAAGTGCTAACTGATGAAGCTGAAGCTCTGCTCAAAGAAGCAATTACCGAACACAAGCAAACCTTCATGGTTTCTGCGTAAAGTTGGGTTGTTGGGTCTTGGGTATTGGGCGTTAAAAGCAATTCCCAATTCCCAATTCCCAATTCCCAATTCCCAATTCCCAATTCCCCACACTGAAAAGTTATGGCTAATTTAAAATTGATTCGCGATCGCATCAAGTCGGTCAAGAATACCAAAAAAATTACAGAAGCAATGCGCCTGGTGGCTGCTGCAAAAGTGCGCCGGGCTCAAGAACAAGTTACTGCTACTCGCCCCTTTGCCGATCGCTTGGCTCAGGTACTCTACGGACTGGCAGAAAGATTGAAGTTTGAAAATCTAGATCGGCCCCTGTTGAAAAAACGGGAAGTTAAAACGGTGGGACTGTTTGTAATTTCTGGCAACCGTGGTTTGTGCGGCAGCTACAACAGCAGCATCATCAAACGGGCGGAAATTCGAGCCAGAGAACTCAAACAACAAGGTATCGACTGCAAGTTAGTCCTCATCGGGCGCAAAGCTACTCAATATTTCCAACGTCGCGAAGCCCCCATCCAGGCTACTTTCCCGAGTCCCGAGCAAGTTCCTACTGCTGATAATGCTTCGGAAGTTGCTGAGGAGATGTTGTCTTTATTTCTCTCTGGAACCGTCGACCGAGTGGAGTTGGTTTATACGAAGTTTGTGTCTTTAATTAGTTCTAGACCGGTGGTTCAAACTTTGCTCCCGCTGGATCCTCAAGGTTTGGAGCCTCACGATGACGAAATTTTCCGCTTGACTTCTAAGGCAGGTCACTTTGAGGTATCTAGGGAGAAGGTGGCGGCACCAACGGGAAGCTTGCCTCGGGATATGATTTTCGAGCAGGAGCCGGAAAAAATTCTGGATGCTTTGTTCCCTTTATTTTTGACTAACCAGGTATTGCGAGCTTGGCAAGAGTCTGTCGCTAGCGAACTGGCTTCGCGGATGACTGCCATGAGCAATGCTAGCGAGAACGCTTCTGAGTTAATCGGTACTTTAACTCTGTCTTATAATAAGGCGCGGCAGGCTGCGATTACCCAGGAGATTCTGGAAGTTGTCGGCGGCGCGAGCGCTTTAGAAGGTTAAGCAAAAAATACTCGCAATTTTAAATCGCTAAAGCGATCGCTACGAACGGAGATGTTTGTAGCGATCGCTTTAGTCGTTTCGGGTAGGTTACAATTGGGAATGAAGAAACCCGGTTTTTTCAAAAAACTGGGTTTCAGCGGCTATAGATTGCTTTAAAAAAGGAGTCAAAGAATGTTATTAAAAATCAAACAATTGAGCGTTCCCTCTGGAAACAAAGTCTTACTAACAGATGTCAAATGGGAGGAATTTGAGGATATTTTAGAAGATTTAGGAGAAGATCGCTCCACTCGCATTGCTTATCAAGGTCGTACTTTAGAAATTATGACACCATTACCGGAACACGAAACAGGAAAAGTTTTGATAGCAGACTTATTAAAAACTCTCATGCAAGAGTTAGATATTGACTATTGGCCTCTGGGTTCTACAACTTTTAAAAATGAATTAATGCAGCAAGGGATAGAACCCGACGACTGTTTTTATATCGAAAACGAAGCGAGAGTGCGGGGCAAAAAACGCATCGATTTGTCTGTGGAGCCGCCGCCAGATTTAGCTTTAGAAATTGACGTGACTTCTCGCACTCATCCGAGCATTTACGAAGCTTTAGGAGTGCCGGAACTTTGGCGGTTTGAGAAAGGGAAGTTAAAAATTTATCTGCTGGAAGATGGCAAATATGTAGAGTCGCAGAAGAGTAAAAATTTTCCTAATTTGCCCTTAATAGAAGCAATTCCCGAATATCTGGAGCGTTGTTCGACTGTGGGAGTTAATAAAACCCTTAAAAGCTTTCGCAGTTGGGTAGGAGAGCAAATTTATACTTAATAATAAGGCCAACATCGCCTCTGTTGTACCCCAGAAACCCGGTTTTTTAAACAATACCTTCGCCAAAATTATGGGGTCCGCTAAAGCCGACATCGAATCGATTGAGAAACCCGGTTTTTTGCCAACCGGGTTTCTGGGGGGAGCTAAAACCGACATTTAATCGACACGGACACCTAAGAAACCGGGTTTTTGCGAAAAACCCGGTTTCTGCTGGGGCCAAAAGCGGTGCGCCTTATTGCTTTTTCGCATATTCCCTAACCACAGCTTGAAGGGTAAAACAACACCTTCCTTTGTCTATAATTTTTTCAATTAAACCTCGTTTTCTTAAAGATTGCACCGCCGCCCAATAATCGGAATCAGACACAAACTCTGGCGGTTTGCTGGATATCTCTACTGCTTCGTCTTGGCTTGCCAACCACAACATTACTAATTTTTCTGAGTCGGATAGGCATCGATAGTGTTCTTTTAAAATCGGTTCTATGTCTCCCAAAAAGAGATTGGGAGAGGCTAAAAATTGGGCGACGCTGCCGTTAAATAAGTCTTGAATTGTTGAGGCAATTATCTTCAACCATAAAGGGTTGCCGCCGTAACAGTTTACGAGTTCTAACCATCGATTTTCGTCGGCTAATTTTTGGGCTTTTAAGATTTCTTTGGCGGCGTTTCCCAAACCTTGAAGTTGGAGGGTGTGGCAGTTGCAATTTTCTGTTTCTAGGGTGGCAATTTCTGCGGGTTGTTCCCAACTGAGGAGTAGGAAAGAGCTGTTGTGGGAAGCGTGCCCTATTTGTTTTAGGAATTGACCGTAATTTTCGTATTCTGGGAGGTAAGTGCCGGCTAATTCGCCCCGGGTAAATGTTTCTTGGAGGTCGTCGAGAATGATGAGGGAAGGATGGGAATTTAAGGAGTCAGTTATGGATATATTTTTGGTTTTTTGAGGTTCGCCGAGAAATTCTTTTAAGTTGGTTTTGAGGGAGTTTAGGGTGGGAAATTGACGATGACTCCGCCAGAAGACGCGGTGGAAATTATCTTTTATTTGTTCGACTAGCTGTCTGGCGAGGGCGGTTTTGCCGATGCCCGAGAGGCCGGTAATTGTGATGATGGGGCTATTTTCTTCGAGTATCCATTGTTTGAGGGTATTTAGTTCTTGGGTGCGGTTGTGGAGAGTATTGCATTTGGGGGCGGATGTTAATTCGTGGCGTTTTTCTGGTTTGTTGGTGGTGGTGGTTGTGGCGGGCGTTCGCGCAGCGTGACGGATGTCTTCTCGGTTTTTTATTGTTTCGTTAGAGTGCGGATTTTCTCCACAAACACTTATCTTACTTCCAAAAAATTTACTTTGTACAACGCCAACAGTGGAATTAGAAATATAAAACCGTTCGATTGTAGCGCGGAAGTTTTTTTTATCTACTTTTTCTTCTAATTCCTCCGATATAAGTTGCCACAAACTGCCGGCTACTCTTTTGACGTTAGCTTCGGTACAGTGGTAGTTTTTAGCAATTTCCTTGTATTTTGTACTTTGCCAGGCCCCCGCTAACACGGCTTGTTCGAGACTATTTAAGTGCCTTCCGGTTTTGGCCAAGACCAATTCATCGGCCCACTTGA
>CAZSTZ010000022.1:0-1874 GCA_964609515.1 uncultured bacterium
GAATTTGTCCGTTAACCCAAGTTCCTTCTACGCTGGTTCCGTCGGCAAAAGTGTAAACTCCAGAACCGTGTTTTTTACCATCTCTAAACTCTCCTTCGTAACGTTCCCCATCCACATACTGACAAACCACTCGACCGTTAAAATTACCATTACTTAAATCTCCCTCGCAGCGATCGCCATTAGCAAAAACATAGACCCCGCTGCCGCTCATTTCCCCATCTCGAAAATCGCCCTCGTAACGGTTGCCATCGGCAAAACTAAGAACTCCTCGCCCGTCTGGTTTGCCATTAACAAAATCTCCTTCATAGCGATTGCCGTTAGGATATTCTCGCACCCCTCCACCGTTAAATTTACCATCTTGAAAATCTCCATCGTAGCGACCCCCATTAGCAAAAGCAAAGATACCGCGACCGTGGTATTGACCGTTTTGAAAATCGCCTTCGTAGCGATCGCCGTTAGCTAAAACATAAACCCCTCTTCCTTCTCTATTACCGTTGCGAAGTTCGCCTTCGTATTTATTGCCCGAAGCATATTCGCAATATCCTTGGCCGTTAAGCTGACCGTCCGTTACCGTCCCTTCGCAGCGATCGCCGTCTGGAGTAATAAAAACACCTCGACCGTTAGGTTTGCCGTTGCTAAATTCTCCCTCGTAACGGGTTCCCCCAGAAGAAATAAAAATGCCTTGTCCTTCTAGTTTGCCATTAACAACCTGTCCTTCGTAGCGATCGCCGCTAGCAAACTCCCAGACGCCGCTACCGTTCAACTCCCCATCTCGAAACTCCCCTTCGTAACGACCGCCATCGGCAAAAGTATAAACTCCCCGACCCTCTGGTTTGCCATTTACGAAATTCCCTTCGTAGCGGGCGCCGTTAGGATAATCGCAGACTCCTCGACCGTTTAATTTACCGTTACTAATTTCTCCGTCGCAGCGAGTCCCGTCTGGGGAAGTTACTTCTTCCGCCCTTGCTGGTAAGGAGAAATTAATTAGGTTTGCCGCGAGTAAGGTAGAGGCTAGTAAAAGTATGGTTTTTTGTTGTTTTTTCATAATTAACAATTGACAATTAACAATTGACATTGTAGGTTGGGTTGCGGAATCAACCGTGTTGGGTTCCACTCCGGTCCGCACAACCTACAGGAAAGCTACAGATTTTTTTCCTCAGCAAAAACCCATCCGTTAAATCCGTTACAAAATCCGTTGCCAACCCAACCCCATCCCCCACCAATACATCCTGTAGGACGGGCATCTTGCCTGTCCCCGCTGCCAACATTAATCTAACTCAAACTTTAACGTAACAGTAACGCCCCAGCGACCGCCTTCTTTTGGTTCCAACTTCCAGTCCCAGACGGCCTCGATCGCCGCTTCATCTAAAATAGAATGACCGCTAGATTCTTCCAGACTGACATTAGTGACATAACCCCTATCGTCCGTATCGATTCTCAAGCGGGGATTTCCCTGCCACCCTTCCCGGCGAGCCCTGGCAGGATATCTAGGTTGAGGGCAGTCGAGGCATTCTACGCCGTTCAACCCAGAATTAGAGCCCCACCCGTTGCCCCCGGGGTTCCCGCCCCAACCTTGGTTTTCGGAGGAATCTCTCGGTGGGGGAGAAGGGGAAGGTCTCGACGGTCTTTGTCTGAAACTGCCGGGACTTTGTAGGGGCGAACCGATACTTGCCAGTTCGTCGCTGCCGGGGTTATCCGAGTTGCCGGAGAAACCCTCGAAACTGCCGATACCGCCGAAAGAATCTCCAAAACCCGATGTTGACTGAGAAAAACTCGGTTGAGTACCTACTTCCGCAGGGGGCCCGGAACTGCTGGTTTCGGGATTGGAATAGTTGCTCGCTATCTCGCCGAGGTCGCGGGGTTGCGTTGGGGCA
>CAZSTZ010000022.1:1974-12433 GCA_964609515.1 uncultured bacterium
ATTTTCCGCAATCTATCCATAACTTTAACTACGGTGCCGTGATTTACTTCGGCATCGGCTTTTAAAGTTACTATGGATGTTTGTTTGGGTACGATTAGCTGGCGCACTTCTGTTTCTAGTTGAGCTAATTCGAGAGATTTTTTATTAAGAAATATTTGCCCTTTTTTATTAATGGTAACGGTAATTTGTTCCGTTCGCTGCAATTGAGAAGTTGAAGCCTGGGGCAAATTCACGTCTAGTCCTTCAGAACGAGTTAAAAATAAACTAGAAACGATGAAAAATGCCAAAATAGAAAAGATTACATCTATCATTGGCACGATATTAATTTGCGGGGGTATATCCGGTTCGTCGTCGAGAAAACGCATAACACAAATTCCTTTTTTTACTACCTTTTTTTGAGCAATCTTACTGTCTTAATAGCGGGTCGATAGAACTGGGTTTTAAATTTACTCCATATTGAGATTGAGCAGTTTCTACTGGGGAAGTAAAAGAGTTAGACTTGTTCAAATCTCTATCTTCGTAACTATGACGATAGAGGAGTTCTAGCTGACCTCCGTACTCTTGAATTAAAGCAATTTGTCGCTTGTAAAAGCCTCTAAATGTATTAGAAAAAATGAGGGTAAAAATAGCCACAACTAATCCCAATACGGTCGATGCCAAAGCCTCGCTAATACCCCCAGTAACGCCGGTGCTGCTGCTGCCGCCAATGTCGCCGATATTTAAAGAAGAAAAAGAGGTAATCAAACCTAAAACAGTTCCTAATAAACCCAACATCGGGGAGACGTTAACGATGGTGTCGAAAATAGTATTAAATCGTCGCAAATTGGGAAGTTCTGCCGAAGCGGCGCTTTCGATCGCCAAACGCAGCTCGTCTGGAGTGGGTCGATCCAGTTCTAAAGCTTCGAGGAAAATTCTCGCGATGGGTAAGTCGGCATTGTTTTTGAGAAGATTTAAAGCTTGATTAGGATCGGACTTATAGAGGGCGAGTACCTGTCGAACTACCCGACCTTGCCGGCGCCAAACTCTAAACCAAAAAAATCCTCTTTCTATTACTAGAGCGATCGCCACTACGGAAAACAATAATAGAGGCCAGGCAACTATGCCTGCATTGGTAATAAATTGACTGATTTGCATTTTGGGGAATGGGTAATGGGTAATGGGGAATGGGGAATGGGGAACAAGGAATGGGGAATGGGGAACAAGGAATGGGGAACAGGCAGGATGCCTGTTCTACGGGTTGTCTGGGAGTAGAATTTCTACATCTCTGAGTTGCTCGAAAGCGTAGCCGCCAATAGCAACTAAGATGCCGCAACAAGACAAGAGGGTAAGAAAAAGTGCCAAACCGGCACCGGTACCGGTACCGAAAAGACCGCTAAATATTCCTGCCAAAAAGCCCCCCGGTTCCATTGCCGGTTCAAAAACATAGTCGGCCAGGGGACCGCTAATAGCTAATCCCAGGGGCGAAGCAACTTGGGCGATGAAATAGCGGGAAGCAAAAACCCGCCCTTGGACTTCTGGTTCGACTTTCGAGAGCCAGATCCCTTGGTTGAAGACGCCCAACCAGGGCATAAAAAAACCGCTAAAACTGGCAGATGGAACCCAAATAGCGAGCGATCGCGTCAAACCCAGGGGCAAGAGGCCGAGGTGTGCCAGGGCGTTACCCAATAAAAGGCCGTGAATGCGCCGCTTCGGTCCGCCCCAAATACTCAGCAGGATAGCACCGATGGAGCCGCCAACTCCGAAAGCGGTTTTGAAACTGGCTAGGGTTGGCGCGTCGTTACCGGTACGAGCTAAAATTGTCGCTGGGGCGATCGCCATTACTGCATTGCTTATCAAACCTGAGAGCGACAGAAAGATTAGAAGTGCCAAGAGGCTCGGTCTTTTAAAAAGATACCGGAAGCCAAAGGTTAATTGCTCCGTAATTTTACTGTTGCTGGCGGTGTCTGTTTTTTGGTACTGGGGGATGCGGGCGATCGCTAGAGTACCGACTGCAATTATAAAAGTAATAACGTCCGCCAGCAATACTCCCACGAAACCGACGAGCGGATAAAGAGCTCCGGCAAAGGCAGGACCGAGTATAAAGGCGCTGCCGTAGCGCACAGACATCATCGCCGTGGCCTGGGTGTAATGCTGTTTGGGTACTATTGCGGACATGGATGCCGAAAAGGCTAGATTTTGGAAGTAGCCAAACAGTCCGTTAACCGCTCCGGCAAAGTAGAAATGCCAGATTTGTAAGTTGTTACTCCAGAATAGTAAGAGGATGGCAATGGTGGATAGTCCCGCCATTGTATCTCCGACTATCATAATTTGTTTGCGATTCCAGCGATCTACTAATATTCCCGCAAAGCAAGCGGCAATTACTCGGGGGGTGTGGGTAAAGAATAAGATTAAGGATAAAGGCGTTGCTCGACCCGTCGCTTCCCACGCCCAGATGGCGATCGCGAAATTTGTCATCTCGGAGCCGATGGCCGACGCTAGTTGACCTCCCCAAATAATTAGAAAGGTTCGCAAGTTTCTTGAGGGCCCCTCTGGCTCTATTGCAGTCATCTTATTATTTCATATATTTTAGTTTTCGATCGTTTCCTCGATTATTTTATGACAAAGATTCTTAATTGTCTAGTAAATTCGAGAAATTTTTTAACTTTTTTTGGGGCAAAAAATCCGTTTGAGGCAAAAACTTTGGTCCTTTTTCTTTTTCGGGCAAAAACTCCTTTTGAGGCAAGAAATTAGTTCCTATTTTTTGCTAGAGCAAAACCTCCCTTTGAGGCAAAAGTTATGCGGAATAAGCCCCGATTTCCTCATAATTTGTCCTTTTAAAGCCCAGTAGAGGAAAAATTGATAAGCGGAGGAAATGGTTGCAGAGTTATTGATTATTATTTTTAATAAGGGTTGCGATCGCGACTAACCCTCGCTAAGATGCTAAAGCAATGAAGCTACTTGAGAAGTAATTTCAATAAGGCCAGATAAAGAGGAGAGACAAGGGGGACAAGGGAGAGGGGGGAGACAAGGGAGACAAGGGGGACGTTTGATTTATTCAGCAAACCCTACTTGCTTGTTTCTAAGGGTTTCAAAAAATTTAAAAAAATTCTCAATAAAGGAAAAGCGATCGCCACAGACGGGCGAAAGTCAGTAAATTTGTATAAACTAAAATAGGGTGCATGAAGCAGAATACTAAAAATATTAATAAAAATACTTGCAGCAACGAGGATGAAATCGCGATCGTTGGTATGTCCTGTCGCTTTCCGGGAGCTAATGACTGCGAAGAGTTTTGGCAAAATCTCGAAAAAGGAGTCAACAGCATCGGCGAATTCCCTCCCCAGAGGTGGTCTGTAGAGAAATTTTACTCTCAAGCTCCCGACGAACCAAATAAAAGTATTAGCAAATGGGGAGGGTTTATCGAAGGAGTAGATCTATTCGATGCGGACTTTTTTGCCATCTCCCCCAGAGAAGCGCAACGGATGGATCCCCAACAGAGAATCATCTTAGAATTGAGTTGGTCTTGTTTGGAAGATGCCGGCTATTCGCCAAAGCAACTATCGGGGAGTCCTGTAGGCGTTTTTATAGGTATTTGCAACTACGACTACGACGGGTTGCAACATCGGCAGGAAAACAATATTGACGGACACAGCGGCACGGGAACTTGGGTTTGCATGGTGCCCAACCGCATTTCTTCCTATTTTAATTTTTCCGGTCCCAGCATTCCTATAGATACGGCCTGTTCTAGTTCTCTAGTGGCGATCCATCAAGCTGCAAATGCGATTAAACAATCGGAATGCGAGATGGCCTTGGTGGGTGGAGTCAGCCTTTCGCTGACGCCGACGAGATATATTCAAATGAGCCAACAAGGGATGCTCTCGCCAGTGGGGCAGTGCAAAACTTTTGACAGCAAGGCCGACGGTTACGTTCGCGGGGAGGGAGCGGGAGTAATTTTACTCAAACGCTACAGCCAAGCGATCGCCGACGGAAACCCCATTTACGGTGTCATCAAGGGTAGCGCTGTCAATCACGGCGGCAGGGCCCGCACTTTAACTTCTCCTGTCGAGTTTGCTCTCTTCTCGCTTTGAAAACATCGAGCCAACTGTAGGAATTTATGAGGGTAAAAAATCTATTTTGCACTATCAAACTTTGACGGAATTAAAATTCGAGGCGGCGGATTTGCATTGTGGCGATTATGCCTTGGACGAATCCTCGATTCAGAATTTCCGACGCCGTTTTGGTAGTTAAATAAAGGGAGCATCTCAATTTTTAAGAAAACCAAGAATCTAACGCTTTTTGTCAATTGTCAATTGTCAATTGCTAATTGTTCTAGAAAGTTTTTTTGCAAATATGAGATGCTCTCTCAACAAATTCTCGTTTTGTGGTAAAATTGGTGGGGCAAAGCATTTGGATGTCTTTGCCCCTACAATTTTATTATTAATTGTTAATTGTTATGCTAACAACCGAATCCTGGCTCAAATGTTATAAGCCGCTACCCGATGCCGAACTGCGTTTGTTTTGTTTTCCCTATGCCGGCAGCGGTGCTATAAGTTTCCGCAGTTGGTCGGATTTGTTACCGCCGACTGTAGAAGTTTATGCTATAGAACTGCCCGGACGGGGAACTCGGATGAAAGAGCCTTTGTATGCGAGAATGCAACCTTTAGTAGAAGCGATCGCCCCCGCCCTCCTCTCAAAGTTAGACAAACCTTTTGCCTTCTTCGGTCACAGCATGGGCGCGATCGTCGCCTTTGAATGCTCCCGCCTCCTCCGCAAAAACTACGGTTTGCTTCCGGTTCATCTGTTTGTATCCGGTCGCAACGCCCCTCACGTTCCCGACCCCGATCCAGCGGTTCACAATGCCAGCAAAGCGGTTTTTCTTGAAGAACTCCGACGCTTCAACGGCACTCCCGAAGAGGTTCTCAAAAGTTCCGCCCTGATGGAACTATTGTTACCAATTTTACGAGCGGATTTTGAAGTTCTCGAAACTTATACATATCTTGCAGAACCGCCTTTAGAGTGCGCGATCGCAGCTTTTGGCGGCTTGGAAGATGTCAAGACGACGGCTGAGGGTCTCGAAGCTTGGAGGGAGCATACTATAGATTCTTTTTCATTACATAAGCTCTCCGGCGACCATTTTTTTATCAATTCCGCACGGTCGCTTTTGCTCAAACATATTACTTCTTACATTATTTAATTTTAATCTGCTTCCTTTTTGCTGGACAATAAAAAACTTATGGTTCCAAAAATTTTATCTAAATCGGTGTCCGAGAAATGAAGTTGTGATAAAATTGAAGATTATTTTCTGGAGTAACTTATGACAAAAACCAAATCTTTGCCTTTGAGTTGGGAAGAACTACAACAACTCGCCACTTATGAGCGAGATACCATTAACGGACCAACCAATTCCCAAGCGAGATTGCGGCTGTTTGGACAAGCCGAATCAGATGTGCGAGTTACTCTTTATCGCGATCGCCATGCTTGGTGTCCTTATTGCCAAAAAGTGTGGCTGTGGTTAGAGGAAAAGCAGATTCCGTACCGTATCGAGAAAGTTACTATGTTCTGCTATGGAACTAAAGAAAAGTGGTACAAGCAAAAAGTGCCATCGGGAATGCTCCCTGCGCTAGAACTTGACGGTCAGTTAATTACAGAAAGTGATGATATCTTATTAGCATTAGAAAACGCATTTGGCCCATTAAATCGGGTAGGAATGCGCGATCGCCAAGCGCTACCTCTGCGCCAGCTAGAACGCCTACTCTTTCGCGGCTGGTGTAGTTGGTTGTGCTACCCCACGCGATCGCAAAAGGACGAACAACGGAGTCGAGAGCAATTTACCGCCATCGTAGCTCAAGTTGAAGCGGCTCTGGCCGGTACTCCAGGACCTTATTTTCTGGAAGAATTTGGTATAGTTGATGTGGTTTTTACTCCTTATGTCGAGCGGATGAATGCCAGCCTCTACTACTACAAAGGCTATTCATTGCGGGAAGAAAATCCAAAGCTCTCTGATTGGTTTGATGCTATGGAAACCCGAGCCACCTATCGAGGAACACAAAGCGATTTTCATACCCATGCCCACGATTTACCACCGCAAATGGGCGGATGCTATGCTAACCAAGAATCTCAAACTGAGATTAATCAAAAACGAGTCGATTGCGGTCCTTGGTTGGGATTACCAGATGTGACGTATCCAGAACCGGAAACGTCTCGAACGGAAGCTTTGCACCGGACAATAAAGCATCGTCATAATATCATTCGCGTGAATCCAGCGGACGATCGCCTTTTTGATGAAGCCTTGCGTTGCGCTCTGACTTACATGATAACAGGAGAAGTCTGTCCGCCACCATCTGGTTCGGATCCAGCCCTGCGCTACCTGCGCGATCGCCTCTTCGTGCCGAGAGATATGTCCATCTATGCTGCAAAACGACTGAGAGAAGCATTAGAAACCACGGCAGCCCTATCTGGCGATCGCCAAGGAATACCTATTCCGGTGCGCGATCGGCGCGATCAAAATCCGGCTAATTTTAGCCAAGTTTAACATTGGAGCGATCGTTCCCCTCTTCAAATATTGAAGAGGGGAACTCCTATTTGATTTTGAATAAAGGGCATGGGGTGCTATTAAACTTTGGTCTTGAAGGCAAGAAAAAGCCGAATTTAATTTTAATCTGCTTCCCTTTTGCTTGACAATAAAAAACTTATCGTTCCGAAAATTTTATCTAAATCGGTAATAGTAATTCTCAACTTACTTTTTGTAAATTCATTGGATACTAATTTTCCAAATTGCCATAATTCTCCATCCGTTACTATCCCATACACGGGAAGTTCCTCGGCTTTATTTAATTTTTGCGCGGCGATCGACTCAGCTAGACATTGCCCCCATTCCTCGCTAAAATCATTCTTTTTTGCTTGAACAACAATGACGATTGGAAAACCCAAGACGGTTTTACCTAATTCCGATCTTGTTGAGAACAAGTAATCGGGCGTTCCATTTAGTTTAGCATCATAAGTTATGGACTTGTGGCTCCAAAGATTATATTTTTCGGTAAAGTTTTTATAAACCTCTCTTAAAACTGGATAAATAATACTTTCGCATCTTGAGTATTCAGATGTGTATATATCCATAGTCTGTTCGCTGAATTTCAATTCCTTGACAAAAAAATCGGAAGGTTTTAAATCGGTAATTTCGATAAAGTCTTCTTCCAAATACTTGATGTTATACTCTTGTTGAACTTCAGCAATAGTTTTATAATCATTAAAAGCCATTAATAACTCCTATTTTATGTTCAATAAAGGGTTTTGGTGCGTTACGCAGGAGTAGAGACTATCTATTTATTAATAGATGACTCCCCTGCTAACGCACCCTACGCAAGCGGCGATCGCACTCAAGATGTCGCCGATCGTTCCTCTTGCCACGCTTTGAACGCACGAGCAGCAGCTTTATCTTTTTCGTCAAGTCCTCGACTTAAGATTTCCCGAAAGGCTGCTTCATCTTGTGTTTCTCGAAAGTATGCTCGTAATTGCTGGTTAGTCATCGACCGAATGTCGGATTTAGGATTAATCATTTGATAGTACCTCTCCTTCCATAGTAATCAAAAAAAATCGTTCGTCTTCAATACCAAACTGAATATATAAGTAATGTGGCGGTCTTTCGTCTATTCTAACAATGGTAATTGGTACTTTGAGATATTCGGTAAGCCAATGAGCTACTTCATAAAGTTGCTGGCTTTGTTCGGTTGTTGGCTTCATGCTGGCTGACATTGCTTGATAACATCAATCGTTAAATAAATAGACAAACTTCAGATGACAGGATTGGGCATCTCTCTAGCAGCCTCTCAAATAGGTTCAAAATTCAAAGTTGAATGTAGGTTATCAAAATATTGAACATGTAAGTATGTTTGAACGCGAGATATCGCAACTTTGACTTCTTTATACTCTATTAGCCTTTGCTCATCTTTTCTTAAATCAGAATTTTCTAGTATAGATACATTGTTTGACTTGTAGCCCTCATCAGCCCCTAAGACTATAACGACAGGTTTTTCCTTCCCTTTCGCATTTTCTGCGCCCCAAACCACGTTCAGAAAATCAAGTGATGCCTTATTTCCTGAACCATCGAAAGTTTTTACTTTAATCCCCTCTTTTCTCAAATATTTTATCAATTTAGAAATATAACTTTCCCATGTATTTTTTTCATCAATTCCAGCTTTTTTATCAGGAAGAACAATTACCAATATATCTCCAGGTAACAGCTTATTATCATTATCTGGATTATCAAAACTTAAATATGAATCTATTGTTTCATAAACATAATTCTGTAATTCACCTCTCGACTTTTTCTCAATAGATGGAAGTGGTCCTACATCCGGTAAAATTTGCGTATTTTTACTTTCAGAAGTGTACAAAGGGAGATCTTCAACAATCTCTAGTTTGGCATTATGACTTTGAAAACTTTGCAAAAATTTTGCTATTGCTTTTGTATAGCGTAATTGAACATTTAATCCAAATTTCTTCATCTCCCAATTTCCAGGGTTACGAATGTGGACAGTAGTATGATAGACAGACTGGTTTGGGTCTCCAACGATCATAGCTGACTTAGAATCTTTCTTTAAAAGCTGACCAACTAATTTTCTCTGATGATTTAGGAGATCTTGAACCTCATCAACAAAGAGATTGTCATACTCTATAATTTCACGTAACACCTTAAAGCTTACATCTCTCCAAGTATTATCTGCCTTGATAACAAACATTTCGGGGTCTAATATGGAATTATTGTCTAAATAAGCTCTGTATTTATTGTATAAATGCCAAATCAGTCTTCTATATCCTTCATTCCTGTATGGCGCTTCCTTTACAAATTGTCTTGCATTAGTAATATTTTTTGGAATAATATATCTAGTGATTGAAGAAACACAGTGATTCACTAGGGTTTCATTTTTCTCTTCGCTATAATGCTTACCTTTCTCTACATTATTTTCTCTAATAATCTCACGCAAAATTTTTCTACGTGTCTCCAATGCCATCTTAGTATTTTGAAATTTTTTCAAAGGTTCTAAGTCAGCTATACTACCCTCTAGAGATAATCCAACAAAATCTCTACACCACTCGTACAAGCTATACACCTCTATAGTTTGCATTTTATCTTCTCTAATCCTAAGTTCAACCTTATCATTCTTATCATTTCTTGGATTAGAGAATTTTTCAATTTTTTCTATCATACTAGAAATGAGATACTCCCCACATCCAAGATTTTCAAACCTCTGTTTAATATCTTCTGATTGATCGTTATTGAAGGTAATAAAAAGAATATGCTTTCTACGATTTCGATCGATAGCTTCCTTGATCAACTTTAGGGCGCGAACCACCATGAGTTGAGTCTTTCCTGTGCCTGGACCAGCTAAAACTCTAATAAAGCTATCCTCTTTCAAGGAAAAAATATCATTTTGGTCTTTTCTAGAAGAAATCAGAGCTGACCAAAATGATATAGATTCTTCAATACTATCCAAATGGCTAGTCTCAACTCGATCTTCCCGGTAAGAAAGAGGATGATCTGAACGAAACTCACGGTCTTCTTGTGACCTGATTTGAAAATGCTCTAAGAACTTATCTTCTATTACTTTTTTAACAGAATCATCATCAATATCTATGTTAGACAATTCCTCAACAGCATCATTAAAGTCATAGTTCTGTAATTCCATCAATCTGGACAATGTTTCAGCATCTAACTTATTCAGTATTTGAGGATTGAGCCATACTATATCCTTAAGAAGCACCTCTGGTCTCAAGTCAAATTCTAGCCTACTACTCACTTCTTGACGTTCGATTTCTCTATATCTTTCGCAGACTTTAAGATATTCTCTTTTTTCTCTTTCTGTGAGTCTATTAACCTCTTTTGAACTTAGAGATGAAAGACCTGTGAATACCGAGAAATAAGTATCTTCATAGTTAAAATAATCATAAGATATGCCTAGAGAGTTAGAACCAGGATAGTTTTCTTGTACAGGAAATACAGATTTACTTGAAGTAGTTGATAAATCGCCAATAGCATAAAGAGATTTCTCTGAAGATGCATTGGCTGCTCTAACATTCTTAAAGAATCTCTGATTTACTATAGCAGGGAATGACTTTTGACTTCCATCAAGGGAGTGATTATGAACTTCAAAGTCATGAATTAAAATCAGATTCTTTTCTTTTGAAAAGTGTATCGCTGGATTATAATAATCACCTTTCACAAAAGTATGTAAACTTTCATCTTCCTTCTCTAAACCATTGGCTAAAAAGTCAAATAGTTTTGAAAGCTTACCTGCCAACTTACTTTTTACTCCTCCAGGACTATGTGACCAGGAAAATAATTTAGAAGTCACTTTAGATGAGAATGAAAAATTCATAAACAACCTCTTTATTACATAAAATTCAACTGGCAACAGTATAACTCAAAGAATTGTCGATCGCCCCTCACCCAACCCACAATCGTTACAAAAATTAACAAACTTCA
>CAZSTZ010000022.1:12533-33016 GCA_964609515.1 uncultured bacterium
GCGGGGCAAGGAGCATAACCATCGGTGTAAATAATCAGACCATCGTAATCCCGGTGTTCGTCCAGATAGGCCAAAACCGGGCCGAAATTGGTCCCGCCTCGTCCCGTCAATTGGACTTCCCGCCGGGCCCGACGGAAGGTCATGGCCTCAGTTGTAATCTTAGCATCAAATTGAATGACATCGATCGCCTCCACGCCATAATTAAAAAAGCGATTCACCACCGAAAACCCCTGCCGCACCTCCGGAGTCCCCATCGACCCGCTCACATCAATGGCAAACAGCAATCGGGTGGTAAACTCGCGACGACTGCCCATATAGGCGAACCCATAGCGGCGATTCGGTTTCATCCGGGTTAGCCGCCGCTGTTGGCTGAGGATAGAAGTGCGAAACTTGCGCAAAACCGCCCGATAGTCCAGCTTGGGGTGCAGATTCGCCAAAATCTGTTCCCGCAACTGACCGCCAATGCTGCCCCAACTGTCATTGGCTTGGGCCATTCTCACCAAATCGTCCAGGCGATCGCTCAACAATTCATCTCGATCCCACTGGTTAGTATTTTCAACACCGCTAAGGGTTGGGTCGGTATAGACCGAGAGGAGGTCCGGGGGGCGATTATCGGGGGTTGAAGTCGGTTCGGGTTCAGAGCCAGAAGAGCCGGACGCAGGTGCGGCATCAACTTCCCCCGTGCCTGCTCCCGACGCGGCTGCCTCCTCCGAACTGGGGGTCGGTTCCGTGGGGGACTCTCGGTCGAGCAACTGGTGGTAGTAGAACTCGAAGAATTGTTTGTCATAGCTGCGATCGCCAAAGACATCCCGCGCCCGAGGAAATGGCAGCTCGGTTTGCAAATATTCCTGGAGCGTTAAATTGCTGGCAGCATAGCTAATCGCCGAATGAGCTTGGCGGCGACTGTAGGGGTGTTTCAGAAGAATCCGCAGAGCTTCAAAGCGCAGGGTAGCTTCCAGGTGGCGATCGCTCAACTGCTCGATAAACTCTGGATTGTACTCAATCCGCCCCCGTCGAACGCGAATCGTTTGAATGCGCGGCTCACAGACCAAAGCGTGACTGGTCCAGACAGCCAGCAACAGGGGCTCGACGAGGAGCCACTTTTCCACAATCCGAGCAATGCGGTGGCGGGCGATCGGTTTCATTTTCATATCCCATTTAAGATAGCGTTTCCATTTCTAATGAGGTACATAGAGGATCCCCCGCGCATCCCCCTTAAAAAGGGGGACTTTGAATGGTTCCCCCCAATTCATCGCTATGCCTTACTCACATATTTCTTAACATAAAACTTGACAAAATAGAATGGTTCCCCCCAATTCAGCGGGGGGTTAGGGGGGATCCTCCGCGTACCTCATAGCTTACACAACTGCTATAAATAGTTATCAAATAGTTTTGGCGGCAAAAATCTCTGCGGCGCTCAGTTGCAATTCCGGGAAAGCCAAAGACTCAATCCTCTCGTTTTCCGTAAACAGCGTTACTTGATACTCCCCATCCACCAGTTGGTAAACAGAGAGAGTCGGTTGTTTGGGATTGCCGATAAACCGCCGACCGCCTAAACCCAGATAATCAACAATCCAGTATTCGGGGATACCCATCAATTCGTAGTCCCCGACTTTCCTCAGATAATCATCTTGCCAGTTTGTACTGACAACCTCGATCGCCAGACGCACGGAATCTCCCTTGGTAATAACCGATTTTTTCGGCCATTGGGGTTCGGAGACCAGTTGTGCTTTATTGAGACATATAATGTCGGGTTGGTAGCCGGATTCGTCATCGATCGGTTTCAGCAAGCAATCGCCGGGAATGGTCAAAGGTAATTGCAATCGGCGAATTTCAAAATGGAGTTCGCCAGCAATAAAACCGATAATAGCAGAATGCTCTCCAGTTCCTAAAGACGTTTTTACGATCGCTCCATTGCGCAGTTCGTATTTATCGATCGCGTTTTCTGGATACCAGTCAACAAATTCATCGAATGATATAGGTGTGGTTAGAGTCGCAATCATAGTTATTAAGTACGATAGATTAAGACAAGAGAGAGCTTTTTGGGTTCAGACCTCGATCGCCTCCAAATACTCCGATAAGAAATCAATCAGCTCCATCGATTCAGCAACAAAGCCCATAGCATCGCTAAATTTGGGGCTTTGAACCAGAGAGGAAAAATGAGCGATCGCCTCCTGTTGTTTCGCCTTACGGAGATACTGGAGATATTTCAACAGATTCTTGCGGGCATTATCCGCTTTATTTTCCGGGCAACGCCCGGCATTGAGCCAGAGTAAAACCCGTTCGTTCAAACTGGCAAAGTCCTGAATTTCCAAGTCTTTGAGTTGTTTGGAATGCTTAGAATATTGCAACAGGAGTTGCTCGGGCCCCAGATCCCGTTGGCTAGCCACGCTTTGGCGAAAGGCTAGACTAGCCCGACTCCCCACCATACCGCCAATCAGTTTGAAGTGAATCTCCTCCAGCTTTGTACGATCGCGAACAAAATCCGCGACCTTGACCCAAGCGCGGCGATCGGGAGTTTTGATGAGACCTGCGGTGGCGATCGCCGCATCCGCATCGGGATTGTCACCATCAAGATACTCTGGATGCTGTTGGATAAAGGTCAGCACCCGGGAATCGATATCCCGATCGGCAGCCCAGAGCAGCCAATCTTCCACCGTCGGCACAAACTCGTAGAGATTGAACCGCGACACCAGAGCCGGATCTAGCTCCGTCAGTTGATATTCTTCCCCCGAATTTACCGCAGCAATGACAATACTGCCAGGGGGTAGGCGTTTACCTGCCAAAGTTTTGTTGAGGGCCAGGTCTTGAACCGCCTGCAAAATTTCGGGGCGGGCCCGGTTAAGCTCGTCCAGAAATAGCACCACCGGGCGATCGGGTTCGGGCCACCAGTAGGGGGGTAAAAAAACGGAACGGCCCGTTTTCTCATCTTTATGGAGCAGGCCAATCAAATCCCCCGGGTCGCTCATCTGGCCCAAAAAGAACGGGATTACCGGCAGGTTTTGGCCCTGGCGGTAGAAATCGCTAATAATTTCTGATTTGCCAATACCATGCTTGCCCACCAGGAGGATATTTTGCTCCGGTGGAGTCAGTTCCAGAACTTGATAAAGTTCGCGAGCATCAATACGAATCATTAGACTTCGCCGCAGCTGTAGGGAATAGGGAATAGGGAATAGGTTTTCAGAAAAAAGGCACGAAAAAAGATTTTACCGCTACCTGCATTTTAACTACAAGTCCTCATGACGAATCCAGTCAGAACGGCGATAGCCCCGCTTGATATGGGTTTTAAAGCGAACGCCGGTGTTGTAAGTTTCGCGGAGAGCCCGAATTGCGGTTCGCAATTTGGGTAGCACCTCCTTAAACTGGTTAAAGGGAATCAAAATAGCAAAGTAGTCGTTGTCAGACAGGCGAATAATCAGCTTGAGCTTAATAGTATCGACTTCGGTGGCAAAGTCAAATTTATCTTCCTTGGCAATTTTACGCACCTGAGCCAAGATGGCTTGTATTTTCAAGTCTTTCTGTTTTTTGCGCTTGGCAGCCTGGGCCTTTTGCCGCTCGACCCGCTGCAAAAATGCTTGGGCCAGGGCGATCGCCTCATCAATATCTGAAAGGGGGGCGGGCGATCGCTCGAACCCTAATTCTACCCAGAGTTGTTCCTCCGAACTCCTGAGCAAATGTAAATGGGTTTCATTGCGATACCAGCGATCGCTTGAGTCTTCGAGCAGAACGCAACAACAGAGGTCATCGGTGGGCTGGTTTGCGCTTGACCCCACTTGGGAACGACGGAAGCAGTAACAGTTATCGTTCCGCTTTGCGCCAGGGAGAGGCTCAACTCGGGCCAACAAGTCTTCCGACAGTTCTTTGGCCTTTTCGGGGTCAACGCTGAGGGGTTTTTCCCCCGAGATATTCTCCCGGAGGAGCTTTTGCAAACTTCGCGATGTTATGGACATAATATTAATTTGCAATTTAATACCATTTTAATAAAGTTATGACTTACGCATTCAGGACGCATTTCTGTCATTGCTCGCGAGTTGCGTTTGCGAAGCAGTCCGTCAGGATAGCAATCTCAAACGTCGAATTTTCGTTTCTCGTGCGTAAGTCTTGTCTTTAACAAATTTGGGATGCACCCTGTTTTTTTAATGTAATCTACTGAAAATGTCTCAAGCAAATCGATCGTCGGGAAAACCCAGTGCCATAAATATTGTCTTTGTCGGTTTTATTGCTGTCGCCATTCTCTTTGCCGGTTATACAGGCAAAATGGAAGCGGTGACTACAGCCAGTTTTGACTCGGCCAAAACCGCAGTCAATCTGGCGATTGATTTAATTGGCGTGATGGCACTTTGGCTAGGTTTAGTGCGGGTACTAGAAGCCGGAGGACTCATGTACGGTCTCGCTAATATCCTTAAACCCTTGATGGTTAAGCTGTTTCCTGATGTACCGCCCACCCATCCGGCAATGGGGGCAATTATCCTCAATATTTCTGCTAATATGCTGGGGCTGGGAAATGCAGCGACTCCTTTTGGCATCAAGGCAATGGTCGAACTTAACAAGCTTAATCCCCTCAAGGGTACTGCTACTAACGCCATGTGTTTGTTTCTAGCTATCAATACCTCTAGCGTTACTTTGTTTCCCTTGGGAGTTATCGGTGTCAGAGCCGCCGCCAATAGTAGCAATCCGGCTGCTATTTTCCTTCCTACTTTATTAGCTACCTTATGTTCTACTGTTGTAGGAGTTTCAGTTGCTTCTTGGTTTGGTAGAAGAGATAAGCTAGGGCTCGAATCTAGCTCCCAGGAGGTTGAGTCTGTGAGCGAGCCGTCCGTAGAGGAATTGGAGATAAACAGCAGGGGCGATGGAGTTGAAGAGGCAGATTATTCTCACCTTCTCTATCCCACTGGTAGAGCTTCTCAAATTATTGCTTGGTTCTTTGCGATCGCTTTTGGTGGCACTATCGTCTATGGTACGATCCGCAGCGAAAATCTGGGGGATTTCTTTTTCCAAGATTTAATGTCACATTGGCTAATGCCGATTTTAATACTCCTAATTATTATTTACGGAGTCGGGCGAGGAGTAAAAGTCTATGAAGCCGTCACCGAAGGAGCGAAGCAGGGTTTTGAGATTGCGATTCGGATTATTCCTTTTTTAGTTGCCATTCTGGTTGCTATTGGAATGTTTCGCGCTTCTGGTGCGATGGAAATGGTCTCTAATTTACTGAGTCCCTTAACTAATTTAATCGGAATGCCTGCGGAGGTCTTACCGATGGCACTACTTCGCCCCCTTTCTGGTGGTGGCGCTTTTGGAATTATGAGCGAGTTAATTGAGCGATCGCCCGATTCCTATAGTGCCTTTCTTGCTTCTACGATGATGGGGAGTACGGAAACGACTTTTTATATTCTTGCAGTGTATTTTGGGGCCGTTGGCATTACGCGCATTCGCCATGCTCTTGTAGCGGGGCTTCTTGCTGATGCTACTGGACTTCTAGCTGCTTGTATCTTTTCCAGTTTATTCTGGATGGGTTAATATTTTTCGTTACATATCGATATTTAGCCCTAAAACTCGTAGGTCGTGCGGACCTTCGTGGAACCCGACGATTTTGTTGGGTTGCGCTGTCGCGGAGCCCGACCTACGAATGGTATTTTTTCGTTTTGGCGAAGGTATTGTTGAAAAAACCGGGTTTCTTAGTGTCTGTTTAGGCTCGCTCTTTCATCAAAAAAACTCTGCTAGGGTTGAGACGATTTTCGGGTGTATTACGATATAGATGAAGATGAATCTATTGTTGACATCCGTGCTGTTGGGATTAAACAAGGCAACCAAGTGTTAATTGCAGGAGAAATAGTTGACTTATGAAAACAATTGAAATTAAAGAAACCGACGCTCTCTGGGCAGAATACGCTCAAACTCAAGAACTAATTGTTTTAACTCGCGAAGGGCAACCAGTGGCAGCATTGGTTCCTATTGAGGGTATGGATTTAGAGACGATGAGTTTGAGTACAAATCAGAAGTTTTGGGAGATTATAGAGCGTTCCCGCCAAAGTCAAAAAGAAGGGGGCCGGATTTTCTTGGAGGAAGCGAGGCAGCAATTGGATTTTTCGGATTAAGTTGAGAGCGAGGCGATCGCGCTTTGGAGATACCCAGAAACCCGGTTTTGCCGGAATTACCGGGTTTCTTAATGTCCGTCTAAGAAACCGCGACTTTGCTAGTTTCTTTCAACAAACCGGAACGGGTTAATATGTAACTAGAACCATCAAACATCTCGATCGCAAAATTTGCACCCGAAACTGAGATATTGGAAGTCAGCTCCGGTAGAACTTGAAAACAGGCGAGAGTGCGATTTGGAGTAAATAAAAACACTTCCATTTCTGTTAGGATAGCCGTAAAATTGTCGGCAATGGCAATGTCAAAAAGGGGCATCATCAGGGGCAGAGATATGCAAATATTACCATGTTGTAAATCCATCGCTGCCAACCGTTGGTCTATGCCTATCCAAAGGGTGAGTTTATCGGTGGATAGTTGGATAACTGGTTCGATTAAATCGCTTCTCCAGTTAATTCCATAACATCCCCAAGGTTCTCCTAAGTCTAAGAGTGCAAATTTTTGAGGGTTGTCGTGGATAATAACTTTTCTACTGGGGTCTATTAGATTAAATTCTGACTTGTTAATCGTGCGAATTTTCATGGCAATTCCTACTGGTAAATTTTGGGAATAATTGTCGTCACTTTGGGAAGAGAATTAAAATCGCCGTTTTGGTAAAAATAGCTAATTTCAATTGCACCCGCGATTTCACCACTGCTTACCTCTACCTTTCTAACAATTGTAACTCCATGAGGAGTAGTTATTTCATTTATTTGAGGAGCATTTAACCCCTGTTGAAAGATTTGTAGCAAGCGTTCGGTGCCACCTAGAGCTTCTTCAATTCCCAGTTTACGCAATTCCCGTAGATTTTGCAACGATCTGCTAGTATTTTTGGGATTAGAGGTGACTCGCCCAAAAAAGAAGTCAAGCTTTTTTTCATCAATGGTAAATCCTTCTCCTCGAATCACTGCAATTCTCCTCTAAGCAACATATTTTATAATAACTCATGCTGCTGTCCGAAGCAATCTCGGCCACACAATTAAGCTATAATCTGTCATTACGAGGCGGTTGGTAAGTTCGTTAACCTGTTGGGGAAGGCGTTAAATCAGCGACGTTGCAATCTCGGCCACACAATTAAGCTATAATCTGTCATTGCGAGGCGGTTGGTAAGTTCGTTAACCTGTTGGGGAAGACGTTAAATCAGCGACGTTGCAATCTCATGTTTTTCTACCTTTGGTAGGGCATCACTCTTTCATCAAAAAAACTCTGCTAGGGTTGAAAAGTTGTGTTATAATCCTTTTGTTCCTCTAATTCTATTGCCAATGGTTTCATCTAAATTACTAGAACTGGAAAATGCAGTTAATAACTTATCTATGGAGGAGAAAATATGGTTGTTAGAAAAAATCGTAGTTCAAATGCGAGAATTAACAAAAGTTGCTAATTTTCAAGTAGAACTAAATAGAGAGCAAGGCGATCTAAATGCCAATTCTGAGGACGATCCTTTAATTGGTTTATTTGCTGGTTCCCCAGATTTAGCTACTAATTCTGAGGAGATTTTGCAAGAGGAAATTAAGGATAAATCGGGATGGACTTACAAGTAAATGTCTCTGTAGCGGATACTGGTTTTGTTGTGGCTTTGCTGAATAGAAATGATGCTAGGCATATTGAAGTAGCACGGGTTTATCGGCAGCAACAACAAATTTTCTTGCCCCAAACGGTATTAGCTGAAGTGGCTTATTTAGTAGGTCGCGATGCTGGTTCGATGGTAGTTGCAACTGGTTTGCGCTATTTACTGAACAGTCGTTTTTTGGTGTTAGCTTTAACTGAGGAGGATTTGTTGCGAACCGCAGAAATTCTGGAGGCATATCGAGATAGTAGAATCGATTTTGTGGATGCAAGCGTGATGGCAATAGCCGAACGTTTGGAAATTGTTAAAATCTTGACTTTGGATCGAAGAGATTTTCAGCTATTTCGGCCCAGACATTGCCAGTTTTTTGAGATTTTACCTTAATTAGAGAAGGAGGCGATCGCGCTTTGGGGATACCCAGAAACCCGGTTTTTTGAAAAAACCGGGTTTCTTAGTGTCTGTTTAGGCTCGCTCTTTCATCAAAAAAACTCTGCTAGGGTTGAAAAGTTGTGTTATAATCCTTTTGTTCCTCTAATTCTATTGCCAATGGTTTCATCTAAATTACTAGAACTGGAAAATGCAGTTAATAACTTATCTATGGAGGAGAAAATATGGTGGAAAAATACAATATTCCTGTCCTTTCGCCCCATGAGACGAAAGGACAGGAATCAGATGCGTCATTACTTGACAAGGCTACATCGCAAAACTTTGTGTTATTCTAAATCTGTCGAAATAATGTCTTTTTCTACAGTTAGAGCGAAAGGGGGTAAGCTCGCAGTTTTCTTGCCGTCGCTAACGCTGATGACAATATTAGAAGTAGTGCCAACATCAGCATCCGTTGGTTGGCCTGAGAGTTGACCGGTCTTCTCATCGAATGTCGCCCAAGTCGGTTTGTTCTCAATGCTAAACTCTATAGGATTGCCATCTTTGTCCTCGACAGGAGGAGTAAAACTGTAGCTGTCGCCAACTTTGACAACCCCAACAGCAGTGCCGCTAATGGTTGGTGGATGGTTGAATTTTACAGTGAGAGCGAAAGGGGGTAAGCTCGCAGTTTCCTTGCCGTCGCTAACGCTGATGACAATATCAGAAGTAGTGCCAACATCGGCATCCGTTGGTTGACCTGAAAGTTGACCGGTCTTCTCATCGAATGTCGCCCAAGTCGGTTTGTTCTCAATGCTAAACTCGATAGGATCCTTATCTTTGTCTTCAGCAGTGGGGGTCAAGCTGTAGCTGTAGCCTGCTTCGACAACCTCAGCAGGAGTGCCGCTAATGGTTGGTGGATCGTTGTCTAAAAAGACCAAGATCGCGGCGATCGCCGGCAACAATAAAACTACAGCTACCATGACAATCGCTTTATTGGTTGAGCTACGTTTTATGCCATCTACTAGCTGCCGAACACTGTCTATTACATTTTCCACAGGCGGTTGACGAGTGTCATTTGAGATTATATCCCACATTCCGCACTAAAATTTGTAGTATGCATGAATTGATAAAAATACTAGATAGTTTATACTCAAATTTTATGAGAATAGGATTCGTTGATTATGAAACGAGATGAAGTTTTAGCCATTGTAGCAAACCACCAGGAACAATTTATGACTCCTATTACTATTAATTTAGAACCAGAGGATCGAACTTGGCTAGAGCAAAAAGCCAAACAAAACCAAACCACAATTGCTGCTTTAATCTCTCAAGCGGTGAAGCGACTCCGTGTTGAGGAAACTAATTCTGCTTCTTTCGATCTACTCTTAGAACAAACTAGGGGAATCTGGAAAGGCAGCGATGCTTTAGTTTACCAGCAAGAAATAAGGAAAGAGTGGTAATGAGATTTTTGCTCGATTCTGTCGTAATAATCGACCATTTTAATAATATCGCTGCTGCCACGAACTTCTTTTGTATTGATTCCTTATACCTCTATAAAGGAAAACTCGCACCCCAGAAACCGGGAATTTCTGTAAAAAACCCGGTTTCTTACACAATACCTTCGCCATTTTTTTGTAGGTCGGGTGGAGCGCACCGAAATCAGCGGTGTTGGGTTCCGTTGCACGGAGCCCGACCTACAAAGAACTCGCGTCCCAGAAACCGGGAATTTCTGTAAAAACCCGGTTTCTTGCATCTCCATGCTTATAAAACGTTGGATTTGCGAAGCAGTCTCAAACGCCTAAACTTCATTCCTAATTGGTCCGCAACAATTTGGTCCCACCTACGAAAAATATTCCCCCGTCCCAGGGCCATTCGAGGTAAAATAACAAGAGAAGGGATTGAGTTTTAGAGAAAAAGCCATCGGCTAACTCCCAAAACTCAATCCCTAATTAACTTAGGAATGAGGATTTAATAAAATGCGGGCGGGTCAAAAAGACGAGTGCGAACGTCCCCGTTCGCACTCGTCTTTTTGACAAATTATTGAATCCCCATTCCTAAGAGCCATGTTGCGGGCAGGGCTTCTTTGGCACAACGAATCGCACAGACCTTTTTAATTTTACCAGACTCGACAGGGCAAAAATTAGATGCGTTTGCCCTGGGTTAGAGGCGTACCTAACAGCCCATGTTGTCTGTTCTACGGGCAAATTCTTAAGGCAAAATCGCACCTTCGAGATTGGCACCTTCGAGATTAACACCCTTTAAGTTAGCACCTTCGAGATTGGCATTCCTCAGATCCGCCCCCCTCAAATTTGCTTTCACTAAGTCTGCCCCCTTGAGATTTGCTCCCACCAAACTCGCACCCTCTAACCTGGCACCGGTTAAGCGGGCACCTTGTAACTTGGCATAGTCTAAAATCGCACCTTGCAACATTGCACCGCTGAAGATAGCACCCTTGAGGTTTGCCCCCATCAGGTTTGCACCTTGCAAACTTGCTTTAGCGAGGTTGCCACCCGGGATATCCACTTGTCGGAGGTTGCATTGCTGGCATTCCTTAGTTGCCAGCACTTTCCAAGCTAAACTTTGTTCTTCGGGAGTGGGGGGAGCGATCGCTGTTTTTGGCGGCGCAGTTACTCGCCGTTGCTGCCGCGAGATGATTACACTCGTACTAAGTGCCGTCACGAGACTCATGCTGGCGATCGCTAACAAAGTAGCTACCCTCAGAGGTGCTAGCGCTTTCGCCGCGCTGCCAAAATTAGCGCGATCGCCAAACACCGGAATCGGTTTTAACGCCTCCAAAGCGGCAGACGCCTTCTCGAAACGCTCTTTCGGGTTGGGTGCCACCATTTTTTCCAGCCATACTATAAATAAAGAACTGAGTTGAGGTACTTGTTTTCCTACATTGAAACGTTTATGTCGGTCTAGCAAATTATCTATTTTTTCGCTATCGGTTCCCGTTAACAAGCACATTAACGTCGCTCCCAGACTATATAAATCAGAAGCAACAGTAACGGTACCGTTCAACTCTTGTTCTGGAGACATAAAACCGACCGTGCCTCCCGTATCGCTAGTGAAGATTTCCCCATCGCCCCTTTGGGCCGAACCGAAATTAATTAAATAAGCATTGAGGCGATCGTCAACCAGGATCTTTTCCGGTTTAAGATCTCCGTGAATAATAGGCGGTTTTTGTCTTTGCAAATAAACCAATATTTCCAAAACGGAAATCGCAATTTGCTTGACTTGTTCGGGAGTAAAACGACGTTTTTGGGCAAGAGTTGGGGCACTTTTATATTCCGTCACCAAAGCCAAACCCTCGGGAGTTTCCAAGAAATCGATATAGCGGGGAATGCGAGGATGCTGTAAATCTTGGATAATTTCCTTTTCCCTTTCCCCCGCCTCAAAACTCGCCCAATTAGCATCGCTATCCGCAAAATGAAACTGTTTGATAGCGACTTGTTCGTTATTGTTGAGAGCGATCGCTTGATAGCTTGTCCGCCCTCCGTTGTGGTGGGGGTTTAACTCTCGAATAATTTGATAACCTTGGTTTGATAAATCGTAGTTCATATTAATTAAGTAATAGGCAATAAGTCATGGAGCAAAAATATCGAATTTTATCCTTTTTTGATTATTATAGCAACCCAAGCTGAGAGCGATCGCGCCCCTAAGTAAAATAGCCTCCGCCTTTGCCTCCACAAAACCGAGCAACTTTTGTTAACATAATACTAAAGACAATTCCCACCAAATAGTTTATATGACCGATCCAGCAAACGCTCGCGACTTATTCAAGACAGCTTACGAACATCGATACACCTGGGACTCTAATTTTCCCGGTTACAGCGCCGACCTCCAGAGCCAACAGGGTTCTGAAGTCTATAACGGCCATATTACCATCAAGCCAGATTTCAGCGTCGAAGTCACCGGCATCTCCGACGAAAAGGTGCAAGAAAGCGTCTATACCCAAATGCGAGATGTCGTCACCCACCGCAAGCGTTCCAGCTTTGAACACTCCCACGGCAAAAACAGCTTCAGTCTCGGCGACACCGACGACACCGGCGCAATGGAAATACTCGTCAGCGGCGACGCCATGGGCTCCAACTATAAAATTCGAGGCCGCGAAATTTGTCAGGTAAGCCGCGTCATGGGTCGGATGGCCTTCGTAATTAACACCCACGAAAGCATAGACACCGGTTCCGGTTACATTGCCAGTCGCTACGACGCCCTATTCCGCAACCCCCAAACTAACGAAATTCTGCGGGAAGTCCAATTCGAGGACGATTACGAGAAATTTGGCGATTATTATTTGATGACCAATCAAATTGTCCGTTCCCGAGAAAAGGGCCAAGAGACTACAACCGAGTTCAATTTCTCGAATGTCAAGCTACTACAACCCGCAGTTGTTTAAGATCGAGATAGTTTGAACTCATCGCAACTTCTCATAAATAGAAAAAGGAGAAATATGAGCCTAGCACTTACTAGCGAAAACGTCGAAACAGTTTTAGACGAACTGCGCCCCTACCTCATGGCCGATGGGGGCAACGTCGAATTAGTCGAAATTGATGGCCCCGTTGTCAATTTGAGACTGCAAGGGGCCTGCGGTTCTTGTCCCAGCTCCAGCATGACTCTGAAAATGGGTATCGAACGCAAACTCCGCGAAACTATCCCAGAAATTTCCGAAGTCGTTGCCGTAATCTAACCAGAGACCATCGATGTTCCCCTCCCTCCGTGGGGGGGAACATCTTTTTTTTAATTAACAATTAACAACTAACAACTAACAATTAACAACTAACAATTAACAATTCCCCATTCCCCATTCCCCATTCCCCATTCCCCATTCCCCATTCCCCATTCCCAAAAACATGAGAATTTTAATAGTTGAAGATGATAAGCAAATAGCTGAAGCTTTAGCTCTTACTTTAACAAACCAACATTTTACCGTCGATACGGCAACCGACGGTCAAGATGGTTGGGAACAAGCACAGATGTTTGATTACGATTTAATCTTGTTAGATGTAGTTTTACCAAAAATAGATGGTATTACTCTCTGTCGAAAATTACGAGCTACTAGAGAGAATACCCCTATTATTCTCTTAACATCCAGACAGACTAGCGAAGATAAGGTTAAAGGATTGGATGCAGGGGCAGATGATTATCTGGTAAAGCCTTTTAATTTTGAAGAACTATCCGCTAGAATTAGAGCGCTTTTACGTCGCGGAACCGAATCTTTATCGCCGATAATAAAATGGGGAAATTTGTCTCTAAACCCGAGTACCTGCGAGGTGAATTATGCAGGAAATATCTTGAATCTTACTCCCAAAGAGTATGGCATAATTCAACTTTTAATGCACCACAACAAGCGAGTTTTTAGTTGCAGCGCGATTTTGGATAAATTATGGTCTTTTGAAGAAATTCCCACAGAAGATACAGTTAGAACTCATATTAAAGGATTGCGTCAAAAATTGAAAAAGGCAGGGGCTCCCAAAGATTTAATTCAAACTGTTTATGGTTTGGGTTATCGTCTGAAAATTCCAGAAAAAGTAACGGAACCATCTCAAAATTTTAGCAAAACAGAGGAGGAAAAATTAACAGACGAAGGGGCAAAGGAAGCTCCTAAATTAATTAATAGACTAACAGATAAACAGAGTCAAAATGCCGACGATCGCGCTCAAAAATTAAATCAAGCAATGGCTCAAATTTGGGAAAAGTTTAAAGGGAGTATGAGCGATCGCCTTGATGTCTTGACTCGGGCTCTTAAGGCCGCCAGAGAAGATAAATTAGAAGATGAATTACAGCAGCAAGCTCACCGAGAAGCTCATAAATTAGCAGGTTCTCTAGGTACTTTTGGTTTGGCAAAATCCTCGCAAATTGCTAAAAAAATCGAAGAAATTCTCGCAACAGAATTGCCTTTAAAAGCAGAGGAAACCTCCCTACTCTCTCAACTGGTAAATACTCTCCATCTTGAAGTAGAACGCGAAAGTAAAAACAATCAGGAAAGTCAAGGAGAAGACTTTAATACCCTCGACCGTAACTGCGGGCGATCGCCTTTGTTGTTAATTGTCAGCCCCGATAGCAAGTTATCTCAAGAATTAGTCAGGGAAGCCAGGAAGCGGGAAATACAAGCACAAGCATTTCCCGAAATATCTAGTTTCTTAAAAATTATTCAAAATCAACATTTTTCCAGCTTATCTCTCAATTCTAATGTAGTCTTGCTAGACCTAGATATCTATGGTAATTACGAAAAAACCTTGAGAGATTTAGCAGCTAAAACTCCCCTAATGTCCGTAGTAGTATTAACTACACAGGGCGAGCTTTCTGTTCGCCTCAAAGTTGCCAAATACGGAGTAAGCGCTTATTTACAAAAACCCGTCCAACCAGAGGTAGTAATTAATCTAGTTTTAGACCTATTACGAGAATCTAGAACTCAAGCAAAAGTGATGATAGTAGATGACGATCGCGTTATCTTAGAAACTTTACAGGCTTTATTGGAAGCTAGAGGAATTAACACTCTCATTCTTGATGACGAACGACATTTTTGGGAAACTTTGGAAGCAGCAGTTCCCGATCTGTTGGTTTTAGATGTAGAAATGCCCCACATCAACGGAATAGAATTGTGTCAAGTTTTGCGTCACGACCCCCGCTGGAGTAGATTGCCAGTCCTATTTCTTACCGCTCATACTAATGCCGAACTCAGACATCAAATTTTTGCCGTCGGTGGCGATGATTATGTCAGCAAACCTTTTATAGAGTCCGAATTGCTTACTCGCATTTTTAACCGCATCAAACGAACTAAAAATATTTAATAAGGGTCATGGGTAATCGGTAATCGGTAAGAGAAAATTACCATTACCCATTATCCTAATATTACCTCATAAAAATATGTGGAAAAATTCAGATAAAGAAAAAAGATTAATTGCTTCTTTGCAAGCTGCAAATCAGCAATTACAGCGGGAAATCGTAGAACGCAGGCGCATAGAAAACGTTCTGCGAGAAATGATGGAAACTTATCAAAAAACTTCTCTCCAACTTCGCAGTTTGATTAATGCAATGCCAGATATCGTCTGTTTTAAAGATGCTAAGGGTAAATGGTTAGAAGCAAATCAGGCAATGTTAGAACTGTTTGAGTTAGAAGAGGCAGACTATCAAGGAAAAACAGATGCCGAATTAGCAGAAATTAATAGTTTTTATAAAGAAGCTCTTTTAACTTGTCAAAATAGCGATATGGAGGCTTGGGAAAAAGGCAGTCTTTATCGAGGAGAAGAGGCGATCGCTAAACCCGACGGTACCCTTAAAGTCTTCGATATCATTAAAGTTCCTCTATTCTATCCCGACGGCAGTCGCAATAGATTGGTAGTCTTGGGCCGCGACATTACCGATCGCAAGCAGGCAGAGAAAACTTGCTTTTTATTAGCATCCATTGTCGAGTCTTCAGATGATGCTATTATCGGTCATACATTGGGGGGAATTATTTACAGTTGGAATCGCGGCGCAGAGCAAGTTTATGGTTATAGCGAAGCTGAAGTTAAAGGAAAATGTATTTCCCTTTTAACCATACCCGATCGCCCCAATGAAATGCGGCAAATTTTAGAAAATCTTGCCTCCGGGGCCAGTATCGAACGTTATGAAACCGTCCATCTTAAAAAAGATGGCAAGTGCATAGATGTCTCTTTAACTATGTCTCCAATTAAAGACGATTTAGGGCAAGTTATAGCAGTTGCCACTATTGCCAGAGATGTCAGCGATCGCAAACAAATAGAAATAGCCCTCGAACAACTTCGCTATCAAAATCAATTAATTTTAGAGTCTGCTGGAGAAGGAATTTGTGGGTTAGACAAATTTGGCAAAATTACTTTTGCTAATCCAGCAGCCGCCAAAATGACCGGGTATTCAGTCAGAGAATTGGTCAATCTTCCTTGGAGCTTAGTTAGCGAATTAGGAATAGAAAAAACAGGTACGCTTAAGCAGTTATCTCATTCTGAAATAACGGCGTTAGACTCCCAAAACGAAAATTCATCGTGTCAACTTTCAGCCACCTTGAAAAAAGGAGTAATCTGTTACATCGATCGCGATGTATTTTGGCGCAAAGATGGCAGCAATTTTCCCGTAGAATATGTCAGCACGCCCATAAAAAAACAAGGAAAAATTATCGGGGCAGTAGTTACTTTTAAAGATATCAGCGAACGTCTGGCGATCGAACGGATGAAAGATGAATTTATCTCGGTCGTTAGCCACGAACTTAGAACCCCTTTAGCCTCCCTTCATGGGGCACTAGGTTTGCTCAAAAGCGGCTTATTAAAAAAAGAACAAGAACGGGGAGAAAGGCTATTAGATATTGCCGTTGCTAACGCCGATCGCTTAGTGCATTTAATTAGCGATATTTTAGATTTAGAAAGGCTAAACTCCAACCAAGTTGCTATGGTAAAACAGCCTTGCAACGTTGCACAATTAATGGTTCAAGCCGCTACAGAAATACAGCCCATCGCCGAAAAAGCGGGAGTGACTTTATTAGTAATTCCCGTCGAAGCGCAAGTATGGGGATGCCCCGATCGCTTAATTCAAACATTAACAAATTTGCTCACTAATGCTATCAAATTTTCCCAAAAAAATAGCAAAGTATGGTTGAGCGGAAATTGCCAAACATCCCCATCCGATCGCGATTCTAGAGAAGTTTTGATTGTTGTTAAAGACCGAGGACGGGGCATCCCTGCCGATAAATTAGAAACTATTTTTGGTCGCTTTCAACAAGTGGATGCTTCCGACTCTCGTCAGAAAGGCGGTACCGGTTTGGGATTAGCTATTTGTCGCAGTATCGTCGAGCAACACGACGGTCGCTTATGGGCAGAAAGTACCCTTGGTAAGGGCAGTACCTTTTTTGTCGCTTTACCAATTTTTCAAGAATCCCCAAAATCAAAAACCGAGCCATACTTGTATAAGAAATAACAGACAACCCATCAATCTTTACTGCTATGACAACCAAACGCATATTATTAATCGATGATGAAGCCGATCTGCGGGAAGTGGCCCAACTCAGCCTGGAAATGGTCGGCGGGTGGCAGGTAATCGAAGGTAGTTCGGGCAGCGAAGGGCTGGCCAAAGCAGAAACCGAACAACCCGATGCCATTCTTCTAGACCTGATGATGCCCGATATGGACGGCTTTACTACTTTTAAACGGCTACAGGCCAATAACGCTACCAAAAAAATCCCAGTAATTTTTCTGACCGCCAAAGTAAATCCAGACGATCGCTCTCAATTTGCCCAACTCGGCGTATGTGGAGTCATCGCCAAACCCTTCGATCCTATGTCCCTAGCCCAACAGGTGGCAGATACCTTGGGCTGGATTTAAGATTTGCTTAATCTTTAATCTTGCTGGAAAATAAATTTTTCTTAAAAACAGTTAACTTTTGTAACAAATTCTCTCTGTCTCAATTCTCGCTCTGGGAATTTTCACTGAAATAGTAGTAATAAGCCATGGCTCGACCTTATTTTTTACGAGGCAAGGAAAATCAAGCGCAACTGTATATTTTACTACTAACCGTTTCGATCTCTTCGGTTTTAGTCTTTTTCTCAAGTTTTGTAACAAATTTTTAGTTCTTCACAAGTTCTTCATTTTTGAACGCTAAATTAAAAATAACGGGGTGGGCGATCGCTCCTCATTATTTACAGAGTCTTCTTCATCAGTTATTAAATAATCAAAGGTAAGGAAAATGCCATTAACGTATATTTTGCTACTGACAGTTGCTCTTTCTTCTGCTATGTTGAGCACGCGCACTTCTAAAGATATATTCTTCGTTCTCGCGATCCTAACAGGATTAATTTGCTTTTTCTGGGGTTTTGCTTGCGCTCCGTGGGTAATTCAGCTTCCGATCGTAGTCATGTTATTACGTTTGCCTAAATTGTACTTACCAGATGGACAGGGCCTAAGTTAAAAATCCTTTTTTGTAAATTTTTGTAGTTTTATTCAATTAGTAACTTTGACAACAGTCTTCTGGCTTAAGTTGAGTTTAGATAGTTTTAGAAACTTTTTTGTAGTCCAAAATCATTTTAATAAAAACCATGCATACTTGTCCTTGTTGTTCTGCACCACTACTACGTCACGTCCGCCACAATAGCATCTACTGGTACTGCTCCCACTGTCGCCAAGAAATGCCAAACTTAGAATCAATACGAGGGAGCAACCAAAAACAATCTATCGAAAGCTGGCTGAACATTAGAGGCGAAACGCCCAGCTTAGTAGGCTTGAGTTTGGTAGAAATAGTTGAATCAGTCCAACAAAAAGTACCCGCTTAAACTGTTAAACTCCAACCCATAAATGGCTCAATTTAGCCCATTGGGCAGCAAAAGGAAATAAAATGCAATATCTCTTGGGCAGCAAAACGAAATAAAATGCAATATCTCTTCATAAAAAAAGAAAAAGGTTCCCCGAAGGGGGGACCTTTTTTAACGCTCGCCCCTCCACCGATCGCTAAAACCCATATCATGTTAAAAGCAACAAATCGATTCAAGGTGGCATGACAACAATCTGGGAACTAGACTTCTACAGTCGTCCCATACTCGACGACAGACAAAAAAAACTCTGGGAAGTCCTAATATGCGAAAGTCCGCTGGGCCCTAACTCTCCCACGGACTCCCTATTTCGCTACTCCCAGTTCGCCTCAAACCAACAAGTAAACTCTATTTGGTTGCGAGACGCTCTCCAAGAAGCCCTGACCCAATCGCCGACGCGGCCAGAAAAAATCCGCTTCTTCCGCAGCCAAATGACTAACATGATTACCAAAGCCTGTTCGGAATTAGCTATTCCCGCCAGCCTCAGCCGTCGGACTTACGCCCTCAACCGCTGGCTGCAACAGCGCATGGAAGAAGTCTATCCGACTTACGACGGCTACCAACCGGGGACTAATCCCTCGGTACGCACGATGCAAGGGACACCCCAACCCCTACCCGATGCCCTCAGAGGGGAAAAATGGATGTTTGTCAGTCTTGAGGCCCGTGCTTTTGAAGAGATGTCGGAGTGGGAAATAGATTTTGGCGAAGCTTTCCCTCTGCCGATGATGGGATTAGAACCAGAAACTCCTATTCCCGGACTGATTATCTATTCCTCTCGGGCTATGCCTTTGGCCGGCTGGATGTCGGGCTTGGAGTTGGCTTTTCTCAAACTAGACAGCGGCCCCAAACCTAATTTACTTCTGGAAACTGGGGGGAGCGATCGCTGGATTCTAGCCAATCTTACTAACCCGGCAACCCTGACAGAAGCCAAAAAATTTGAAGAAGCAAAACAAGCCGCCAAACAAGTACATTTTCTAGCAGTCCAATCTAACCCCAATTCCGAATCCTTCGCAGGCTTCTGGCTGCTACAAGAATTAAGTTCGTAGTAATCGCGAAGAGCGATTTTAAATCAATTCCCCATTCCCCCCGAACCCCATTCCCAATTCCCAAAACCATGAATTTCAACCAATTTGAAATCTTAACTTTCGACTGCTACGGAACTTTAATCGATTGGGAAAGCGGTATTTTATCTGCTTTAAAAAAACTGCTAGCAGCTAGGGAAAAAAATTTAAGCGACGACCAGCTTTTAGAACTATTTGCCAAGTTTGAATCAGAAGCAGAAAGCGGCGAATATATCCCCTATCGAGAAGTTCTCCAACGAGTAGTAGCAAAAATCGGCGAAACGCTGAATTTCTCTCCCACCGAAACCGAATTAAACAGTCTGGCAAATTCCCTCAAAAACTGGCAACCTTTTCCCGATACGGTGGAGGGTTTAAAAGCCCTCAAACAAAAATACAAACTCGGCATAATTTCCAATATCGACGAGGATTTATTCGCCGATTCTGCCCAACATCTCCAGGTTTATTTTGATTATTTAATAACTGCTGAAAAAGCTAAATCCTACAAACCTTCTGTTAATAACTTTGAAGTTGCCCTGCAAGAAATCGGCGTTAATAAAGACAAAATATTGCACGTCGCCCAGAGTATTTATCACGACCTAGTTACGGCAAAATCTCTAGGATTATCGACGGTTTGGGTGAATCGCCGTCAAGGAAAAGAAGGATTTGGGGCGACTTTATCGGCTAGGGCAACTCCAGATTTAGAAGTGCCGGATTTAAAATCTTTAGTTTCTCAACTTGGTTGTTAATTGCTAATTGCTAATTGCTAATTGGCAGTGAGGCTCGCAGTAACAGGCAAGATGCTTTACGGGTAATATCTAAAGACAATTGTCATCAAGAGACGGTCAAAAAATGAGAACTAATGGTTCTCAAAAAAGTGCGCAATTGCGCACAAAAATCAAAGCTAAAGGCCCAAAAAAGTGCGCAATTGCGCACAAAAATCAAAGCTAAAAGCCCAAAAAAGTGCGCAATTGCGCACAAAAATCAAAGCTAAAAGCCCAAAAAAGTGCGCAATTGCGCACAAAAATCAAAGCTAAAGGCCCAAAAAAGT
>CAZSTZ010000022.1:33116-45106 GCA_964609515.1 uncultured bacterium
ATCAAAGCTAAAGGCCCAAAAAAGTGCGCAATTGCGCACAAAAATCAAAGCTAAAGGCCCAAAAAAGTGCGCAATTGCGCACAAAAATCAAAGCTAAAGGCCCTATCGTTAATTCCCAATTCCCAATTCTCAATTCCCAAAAATATGTGGGGCAGGTCGAGTATTAATAGAATCATTAATAAAGTAAAGGCCAAACTAAAAGCGATCGCATTCTTTCTCCTGCGACCGACGAAACGCCTAGCAATCTTTGAAGCCTGTCTCATCGGAGTCATCTCGGGAATAGCCGCAGTTTTGCTCAAACTAGGAATAGGATGGCTGGGCAGCATGCGCCTAAGCGCGGCCCAACAAGCACCAGTTTGGCTGTTACTCCCCGCAGTAGGCTTGATAGGCGGACTCCTCACCGGTTTGTTGGTCCAAACCTTCGCCCCAGAAACTAGCGGCACCGGCATTCCCCAAGTAAAAGCGGCCCTTGGAGGAGCTCGCATCTCCCTATCTTTCCGGGTAGCCCTCGTCAAGCTGGTAACGACCATGTTAACCGTAGGCTCAGGCTTAACCTTAGGACGTCAAGGCCCCACCGTACAAATCGGTGCCTCCCTAGCAGCTTGGATCGGTAATTGGATTCCTACTTCCCCAAACTATCGCCGTCAATTAATCGCCTGCGGAGCCGCGGCCGGTTTGGCAGCCGGTTTTAACGCCCCCATAGCAGGGGTTTTGTTTGTCGTCGAAGAACTCCTCCACGATATCTCGGGAGTTACCCTCGGCCCCGCCATCGTTGCTTCTTTTGTCGGAGCCGTGGTTTCTCAGTGGTTCGGAGGGCAGGGAGTAAATTTGCAGGCAGAAACTTCCCAAATAGTCGATACCCTCACCCCCAGTTTTTTGTCCCTCAAGGAAATACCGTTTTATCTGGTCTTGGGAGCTTTGGCAGGAGTGGGAGGTACTTTATTCGGTCGAGCAATAGTGGCGGTTTCTATCTTTTACCAGCGCCAGTGGCGGGTGGCTTTGCCTTTTCGGATAGCGATCGCTGGTTTGATTTCCGGCCTGGCAGTAGCTTTTTTGCCCGCAGATTTTAGAAATAACGCCGGCCTGCGGGATTTTTTGGGCAGCGGCAGTGCCAGCTTAACTGCTACAGCGATCGCCCTAGTCGCCCACTTTGTCTTAACCATAATTGCCGCCGGTTCGGCTGCCCCCGGCGGTTTGTTTGCTCCTTCCTTAATCCTGGGTTCGGCCCTCGGTCATTTGGTGGGACTCTCCTATTCGAGCATCATCGGAGTTGACGAAAGTGCCACCTACGCCCTTACCGGTATGGGGGCGTTTTTTTGCGCCGTCTCTAGGGCACCCATGACTGCGGTGGTTATTGTTTTTGAAATAGTCTCCGATTTTAATCTGATTCTACCCCTGATGATTGGTTCTATCGTCGCTTATTTGACGGCGGAGAAAATAGATAAGAAATCTCTTAGCGATCGCCTCTGGGAATTGAAGGGCGTTCGGCTGAAAAAACAACAAGCGGTTGGAGATTCTTTAATCGATATTCGCGCTACGGATGTTATGGTTCGCCAGGTGGAAACTCTCGAAGCGGAGTTAAGTTTGGCTGAGGTCAAACAGGCTTTTTCTAATTCCCACCATCGAGGTTTTCCCGTGCTAGATAAAAATGGCAAGTTAGTTGGTATCGTTAGTCAAAGCGATTTGTTCGATACTGACAAGCGGAATTTTTCTGAAGATACTCCTCTTTCCGAGTTTATGACTCGCCAGCCGGTCAGCGTTTCTCCTATTGATAATTTGAGCGAGGTTCTCTATCAATTGAATCGCTACAAACTCAGTCGTTTGCCAGTTATTGAAAACCGAAAATTGGTGGGAATTATTACTCGCAGCGATATTATTCGGGCGGAGTCTAAGGAGCTAACTATGGAGGGGGAATCTGGTTCTTCAATTGTGGGTTCTTATGTGGTTTATGAAACTCGCGGACCTGCTGTTGGTAGCGGTCGTTTGTTGGTGCCTTTGAGCAATCCGAAAACGGCTCCGGTTTTGTTGAATTTTGCAGTGGCGATCGCTAAATCCCGCAATTACGAAATCGAATGCCTTCAAGTAATTTTAGTACCGCCCCATATTTTCCCTTCGGAGACAGAAGTTAATACTACTAAAAGCCGTCGTTTGTTAAGAAAAGCAGAACAAATCGCTCAAAAAGCCGGCGTTTCTATCCACACTCAAATACGGGTTGCTCGCGATATTTCTGGGGCGATTTTGGATACGATAAAAGAGCGACATATTGCTTTATTGTTGATGGGATGGAAGGGGGATACTTCTGCTTCCGGTCGCATTTTTGGTAATGTCGTCGATACTTTAATCCGACAAGCTCCTTGCGAATTGGTGGTGGTTAAATGGGGAAATGTTAGTAGGGATGAGATGTCTTTTTCACAGGAAAATACCGATTACGAGCTGTTAGATTTTGCTTGGCGTCGCTGGTTGGTTCCTATTAGAGGGGAACTCAAACAAGCGGCTGCTATAAAGCTTTTACCCGCTTTAGTTTCCCTCAGCCCTCAACCGGAAATACAACTTTGCCAGGTTTTTGGTAAGTCGGTAGTTAAGTTGGATACCGAAGCAATTGAATTGGGGGCTAAAATTCTCAGCCGCCGCATCGGTACTGATGTTATTACTACTTTAGTTTGTTCTAATTCTGTGCCGGAGGCTATTATTGATTTGGTTTCTAAAAATCAGTGCGATGTTGTGGTTGTGGGGGCTACTAGGGAGGGTTTTTTGACTCAGGTTATTAATGGCAATATTCCCGAGGCGATCGCTCGCGGTTGCCATTGTACCGTCATTTTGGTTAGAAGCGTTAATTAGGATTTAGGCAATAGGCACTCTTGCAATAGGCACTCTTGCAATAGGGAACAAAATTGGCCTGCTCCCTATCCCCGTATTTTAGAAAAATTTTAGGTTTTGCTGCCACACGTTTAAGATTTAATATGCTACACTAATAAATATTGAGGGCATGTAGCTCAGTGGATAGAGCATCAGATTCCGGTTCTGAGGGCCGGGGGTTCAAATCCCTCCATGCTCGTTAAATAAAAAGGGTGGTTTTTTGACCGCCCTTTTTTTATTAACAATTGTAAGGTGCGCAGTGCCAGGGCTGTCAAGGTGGCAAACAGATTTTGTGGTGGGGGGAGGCATGCATACATGCATACAAAAGGCAAGAGGGGGGAATGAAAGAGCAAAAAACGACCCAGTAAGTGCCAATTCCTATCTCGTTCATTAGCTCAAGATAGCCTAAAGTAACGTTTTTTCGTTCTCGTGGCTGCACCTTGACAGCCCTGGGTGCGCAGTGCGCACCCTACTAGCTAACAATTAACAATTAACAATTCTAAACTTCATCCCCCGTTTTATCTTTAACCCCCTCAATAATCCGGGATAACTCGCTTTTCTCATTAACAGCAATCCTAGTTGGCGAACCGCTGATAATGCGTTCGTAACTGCGGAAAGAATCTCGAATATCCGGACCGTTAACGCTAATAGTGTATTCGCGAATGCCTTTATCATGCCAAGAACCGCGCATTTTAAATACGTTAATAGCCCGGGACATTTCCCCGCGAATCTCAACATATTGCAGCATGAGAATAGTGTCAGTAATTGTCGAAATATGGGAATCGGTAATAGAATGAGAGCCCATAAATTGGTCGCTTGTATTAGTAAAAAAGCCCGTTATTTCTTCTTGTTTGGCATAACCCGTTACCCCGATGACAAACTGGCGGAAGGCGTTGTTACTTATGCCCCTTGCCAAAGCAGAAAGAGAGTCAATAGCAAGGCGAGAAGGTTTAAACTCGGTTATTTCAGATCGGATAATTTGTAAGTGGTCCTCCAAACCCGCTGACTCCGGGTAACTACATAAGATTTTGAGCAAACCCTTTTTTTCCAACTGTTCAAAATCAATGCCCCAAGAGTTAGCATTTCTGAATAACTGGGCCCTCGATTCTTCGTAAGCAAAAAGAATAGCGCGATCGCCGTTTTGACAACCATTTTCTAAAAACTTACTCACCAACAAAGTTTTCCCAGTACCAGTAGCACCGGTTGCCAAAATAATCGAGTCCTTGAAGAAACCACCGCCGCACATTTCATCCAGAGTTTTATCCCCAGAAGAAACTCGCACGTTAGAAGAACGTTGGGTTAGTCGCATGGCTCCTAGTGGGAAAATATTAATCCCTTCATTATTAATGGTAAAAGGATACTCCCCCTTCATGTGAGTGGTACCTCGAAGCTTTAAAATTTCTATCGTCCGCCGCCTGCGTTCTCCTTCCAGAGCATTTCTAACAATTACCACGTTATCCGAGACAAACTCTTCAACCCCAAACCTGGCCACCTGACCGTATTCCTCAGTTCTTTCCGTAGTCATAATCGTAGTAGCGCCCACTTGTTTGAGGCGAGCTACCAAGCGAAATATTTCTCTTCTGACTACTCCTGCAGCATCGTATTGTTGAAAAACTGCCGTTAGAGAATCAATGGAAACTCTTTTTGCCTTATATTTGCGGATGGCATATTGAATGCGCTCGATTAAGGCAGACAAATCGAAATTGCCTACAATATCTTGTCCTTCTGGATCCGGAGAAGCGTCCAGAATAAAAAGCTTTCCTTCATCGACTAGACCTTGTAAATCCCAACCAAAACTGTAGGCGTTTTTAATAATATCGCTTGGCGATTCTTCAAAAGTTACAAAAACGCCGGGATCGTCAAAATTGGTGATGCCGTTGTAGAGAAATTGAACCGCAAATAAAGTTTTGCCAGTACCCGAGGTGCCGCTGACTAAAGTTGTCCTCCCCAAAGGCATACCACCATGACTGATGTCATCAAAACCCTCGATCCTCGTGCGGATTTTCTTTACTCCCTTAAATCCTTTTCCGTTGGGGCGGAAAGTTTCATTATTTTCTTTCATATCTATGGTTGTCAAAAATCCCTCTCCCGATCTAATGATTCAAAGTCTTGAATATTTCTAACACATCAAGCAATATCTATGTCGATTTCATACCCAAATTTATCTAGTAATTTTTTTCGTCTTCCTGGAGTTCCTCGTAGAGGATATCTAAACCAATTAAGACTTTCTCTCTATCTGAGAGATCTCCAATAATTTTTCTAACTGGTGGGGGCAAAATTTTTGACAAGGTTGGAGTGGCCAAGATTTTGTCTTCTTCTGCTAGCTGTGGATTTTTTAGCACGTCTATTACTTTGAGAGCATAGACTCCCTGAAATTCTTCTTCGAGGATATCTTTAAGAGTTTTTAACGCTCGTACCGAGTTGGGAGTATTTCCAGCAACGTAGAGCTTGAGAACATAAGTTGTTTTTAACTGACTCATAAGAGGCGATTTTCCCTAATTGGTTTATTTGGGTTTTTTTATTCGTTACTGCTTCGCAAATCTTCCCCTATCGTTGTTATTTATACTGGCAAATGCCTTTAGCTAGATTTTAATTTTTGGGGCTGATGGCATTCAGCACTGTCTGGGATTAACACTCTTTAGGAACGGATCTTCTATACATTTCGCATAAATGAGCCATGGTGTCTATCAGAGTTAAACGATAATCTAGCAACAGATCTTCGTTGCGTCCTTCCAATTTTAATTGTTGGGAAAAGTCATCCATTAAATCCATGTGCATTTCCACAATTTTAGTCACGGGAACGTCGGCAAAAAAACTAATATTGACAAACTCATCTATTTGATTGTTAAGGGTATTATTTGGCGAAAAATAACTGAGAACAATTTTACGATATCTCGCTTTCAATTGATCTAAGAGTTTTTGCCGCTCCCTAGGAGGCATATTTCGCAAGAAATTTTGGGGATTTCTTTTATAATACACGCCAAGGTATCCTAGTCGCTCCCGTAATTTGTCTGCCAGTCGTTCTTGCTGTCTGTTGAGAGAATTTCCCTCTCGATCGCTCGATGGTTCTTGAGGTTCTGTTGCGGTAGGGTCCATGGAAGTGCTGCGGGGAGAAAGCTGGAGAAATTGAGCGATCGCTTTATCTATTTCTTCTTCGAGGCGATCCAGTTCTGAATTAACTAACTGCACTTCTGCTTCGTGGTAAAGAAGGGCTTTTTTTTCTACATGGTTGTTCTCTAATTGCTCTTTTTCAGGAGTATTGTCTTCTTTCGAGCTAAAAACTATGACGGCGGGTAAAAGAGTCCCTGCGGACTGCAACGCACTTAAAACCGAAGGCAACTCGGAACATTCCTGCACCAACAAACAATCTATGTTTAACTCTTGCTCGATAAATTTTAAAAACTTCACCGAAGAGTTAGTCAGAGTCACCACATAGCGATCGCTACCCAGCAAGTTTGTTGCCCAGGTAACGAATTTATTTTCAGTGGAAAATATACAGATGGACAAGGGTTTGGGTAAAGCTTCGGGTGCAGTCTCCAAGTTCCCCTCTAACTTTGCAGGACTCAACTTAATTCTCTCCATTTACAAAAAACTTAATATTTTATTAATGCTTACAACACTAATTTTAACTAATCTTAACATTAATTTTGGTTATTTCATAGCTAAAAAGGTACGATAGAAATGTAAGCAGTGAAAAAAACTGCCTTTGGGGAGTCGCATCTTATCCAAGACAGGGATCGGCCCTGAAGGAGAATAAATGCGAGTTCTTTGGAACCCTAATAGGGATTTGACAGGCGATCGCCAAAGAATGTCACAGATAAAAACTCTGAAACTCTTGCCCATTCCCGATTCCCCATTCCCAAAGCGTTATTAGTTACTTATTTGCCATTGCCAATTGCCAAGATTATTATGTTCGTAGCCAATGAAAGTTTACAAAAATTTAGTCAGTCCGTGCCGTTTTGCATTCAAACAGAGCCCTTAGAAGCAGTACGGTCAATTTTTCTCTCTAGCAACTGCGAGGTGGTAGTAGTAGTAAACCACAACCAAGTCCCCCAAGGCTCGATTTATCTCCACACCCTCTTGCCCTATATCCTCAATAATCAGAACTATTCTCAAACCAGAGCTATTGATTGGCAGAAACCCCTAAAGTTACTAGAACCACCAATTTTGAAGAGTTTGAGAGTATTACCGGCAGGCATAGCTGCCACCGAGTTAATCTCATGCCTCAAAAACTCTTCAGGCGATCGCTCCCCTATTGCTCTGGTTGATTCTCAAGGTAAATTTCTTGGGTTGCTCGATACCTTGGGACTCTTGGAATTCATAGCCGAAAACCAAAGAGTAGGAGTAGGAGTAGGAGTAGGAGTAGGAGTAGGAGTAGGAGTAGGAGCAGGAGCCGAGCAGTTTTCTTCCCTCATCGCTTGTCCCTTAACTAATAACAGGCCAGAAGAAAATGCTCTAGGGAAATGTTACTACTTTACCTCAATAGTAGAAATTTTAGAACAATTGCCAATTCCGCTGATGGTACAAAACTCCGAAGGAGTTGTCCTCAGTCAAAATCAGGCATGGCGCTCTCAAGTAGGAACCGATCTGGAGCTAGCAGAAATAGTAGCCAAAGCAGTTCAATTATCTCAACTAAACGAACCAAAGGAAAAAACTCCCCGAGAACAACCAGTAGCGATCGCCTCCCCGGCCCAAGGAACCCCCAGCATGAGGGGTCCAAGAAGCGAACGCCTCCCATGTCAGAATGGCGATCGCTCCCATTGCCCCCTGGTCCTTCCATCTCATTCTAGTTCGGCCGCAAACGACGGTTACTTCTGTTTCTGTTCCCAACAAGCAGGCCAAGAACGTGTCTGGCAGTTTGCCCATCAACCTTTGTTCGATGTAAGCCTGATTATGGCTCAAGATCTCACCGAAAAACATCTGGTGACTAAAGAATTAGAAGCTAAAAATGCCGATTTAATTCAATTAAATCGCCTCAAAGATGAATTTTTAGCCTGCATTACTCACGAACTAAAAACGCCTCTGACTGCCGTACTGGGATTGTCTAATTTACTCAAAGGTCAAGCATTAGGAAAACTCAACGATCGCCAAGCTCGATATGCTAATTTAATTCACCAAAGCGGCCGCCATTTAATGACAGTAGTTAATGACATTTTAGACCTGACTCGGATGGAAACCGGTCAGATGGAATTAACTCCACAACCAGTAAAAATTCGTTCGGTTTGCGATCGCGCTTACGAAGAGACTCTCGAACTCAGAACTAAAGGAAACAGAGGCGATCGTCATCCCCCAGACGCTCCCTCACATCCCCTAGAAAGCCAATTTACCCTAGAAATAGAACCGGGTTTAGAAATGTTAGTCGCCGACGAATTGCGCCTGCGGCAAATGTTAGTAAATCTCCTCTCAAATGCCCTCAAATTTACCCCTATCGGCGGCAAAATAGGACTGAAGATTGCTCGCTGGGAAAGGTGGATAGCATTTACAGTTTGGGATACTGGTATCGGCATTCCTGCAGAAAAACAACACCTCATTTTTCAAAAATTCCAACAATTAGAAAGTCCCCTCACCCGTCAGTTTGAAGGCACGGGATTGGGATTAGTCTTAACCCAACGTCTCGCCCGGCTTCACGGTGGAGATGTTACTTTTATTTCTAAAGAAAAAAAAGGTAGTGAATTTACCTTAATTTTACCACCAAGTCCGCCCCCTAAATCTTTGGGAAATAATCGTAAAACTGAGGAAAGCTTGGACAAACAGGGACGAAACAAGCAAAAAACAATCAGTAAAGTCGAACAACCAAGCAAATTAACAATTACTCATAACCAAATATCCGTTCCTAGTTATTCCTCTCGCTTAGTCTTAATCGTCGAAGCAGTTCCCCACTATATCGAAGATTTGACGGAAAAATTGACCGGTTTGGGCTATCAAGTAGTTATTGCTCGTTCTGGTACTGAAGCATTAGAAAAAGTACGTCGACTCCAACCAAGGGCAATTTTTCTCAACCCCATTTTACCGATATTATCCGGTTGGGATGTCTTAACTTTGCTGAAAACAGATGCGGATACTTGGGAAATACCAGTAATAATAACTGCAACTAGAGGGGATAAAGAACGAGCTTTATTGCACAAAGCAAATGGCTTTTTGAGCTTGCCAGTGCAACAATTCAGTTTAGAAAAAACTGTGGCAGAATCCCTCAAACCCCTCTCCTATATTCCCAATCAAAAATTGACGATTCTACGAATAATTTATCGCAGAAATCAAAAGGTCACAGCCATGGAGAACGAACATCAATCGATTTACGATTTGTCTTTGTTACTTCATCCTTACGACTGCCGAATTGTCGAAGCAGATGACATAGAAGAAGCAGAATTATTAGCCAGAATTTGGCAGCCCGACGTTCTTTTGTTAGAAAATATGGGTGGCAAGCTCTTAACTGAAGAACTATTAGAAAAACTGAGTGAATCTCAGAGTTTGACTTCTCTACCTCTGGTGACTTTAGATGCCCGCACTACTCAAGCTGCTAATCAAATTAAACAACTTTCTGTATTTCCCTGTTTGGATTATGAAAATGGCACTAACAGCAAGGAAAAAATAGAAAACGATTCGGGGTTTATTGCATCGGCTTTGTGGCAAGTAATTTCTCTCGCTGCCCGCACTAATTTACCACCTAATATTTTAGTAGTTGATGTTTCCAATATCGCCGATTTTACAGCTTCTTCCTTAAAAAGTTTGTCGGAAGAAGCCGCCAGAATCTCCCAATACAAACAAGAAAATAGTACCGCAAAAAATAGCGATCGCTCTGGCAATCTCGATAGCACTCAAGCACTAATTCAATACCTTAAAATAGGTGGTTTTAGAAGTTTGCTAACTCGCTATTGGTCGGAAGTTTTACAGCATTTACAATACCAAAGCGTTGACTTACTCTTAATTTGTTTGCGGGGAAACCTACCACCGGAGCTACTAGAAGGATTGTTCGGTTTGAAAGAACTAAAGTCAAAAACTCCAATTGTGGTCTGGGAAGATGCTAATTTTACTCTGCCAGCAAATTTCACCTCTGCCGAACTTAATTCGATTTTAAAGGAAGTAGCTAGCAAAACTCTGCCTTATTCTATTTCAATGCCAGACTTGTTAGAACAAATTAAAAACTCCATCCACCAATCTAAAGCTAAAGATTTGGTCAACAACTAACAATCTTTTGGGTAATGGGTAATAGAAAAAAGACAATTAGCAATTAGCGATAAGTCTCTGGTTCTATTCAAAGGTGGTATCTTCTTCTAAAAAGACTTGTTTGGGAACTCTGCTTAAAACATAAGCGCCCCTAGCATCTAAATATTGGTAATTATTAGATTCTAATCCCGCATCAACTAACTCCCGAGGATAGCCAATAATTAACACCGTATCTGCCGTATTATCTAGAGATATTTTCTCCAAAAATTCCCTCGCATTTGTCGCCCGGCGGAAGAAATTTACAGGCTTTTGAGTGTAAAAAACTAAACTGGGTTTCTCAAAAGCAATCATCACAACTTCTTCCCCCGGTTGCCTTACTCTAACAATAGTTTCTGCTAATTCTCGCAAAGGCAACTGACGCAGACTATCTGCTAAAAATAACGTTGGCATAATCGCAACCATAAAAAAGGCGATTATGCCAATCAAGTTAACAATTAAAACTCCTTTTATTTGTTTTTTTACTAGCAGAAAAGCGAGGACTAAAGCAGTAATTCCCCAAACAAAACTCCCGCTAACCAACAAACCAGATTCTTTAATTACTTCGCCAAAATTGGGCATTGCCGGATCCCCATCTAACCACTGGTAACTAACGGGAATTACTATAGCTAAAACTAGCAAAAAAATAACGTTAAATATTCCAGATAGATTGACTGTAGTTTCTTCCTTTTTATTCAGAAAAATCTCTCCCCAAAACAAGGCAGTAAGAATGGCAGCGGCAGGCATTAAAGGCAGAACGTAACTGATTAATTTGGTCGTAGCAATGGTGAAGAAAATAAAGATACAACCAAACCAAAATACGGCAAACAAACCTAATTGAGATTGCCGGGGTTGCCTACTCCAATAACCACGCTGCCAAAATTTAGTTTGAGCGATCGCTACTGGCAAATAAATCGACCAAGGAGCAAAACCAACTAACACTACTAAAAAATAAAAATACCACGGCCCCCCGTGGTGGTTGACGACGCTGGTAAATCTCTCAAAATTGTGATAGCCGAAAAAACTCTCAAGATAAGAACTACCGTTTTTAATAGTAACTAAAACGTACCACGGCAGGGTTATTGCTAAAAAAATTAAACTGCCTCGAAGGGGGTATATTTCTTGCCAAACTTCTCGAAATTTACCCACATATAAAAGGAAGCTACCAATAATTAATACTGGCAAAACTATCCCCACCGGACCTTTAGTTAATACTGCTAAAGCGCTTAAAATATAAAAGGCTAAATACCATTTATTGAAAGTTTGCTTCTCTTGCCTTTTGCCTTTTGCCTCTTGCCTAAAAGCGGCAGATTTTTGGTTTTCTTCAAAATTGCAGTTTCCCTTGGCATATCCGCTAAAAAAGGCTAACAAAGCCGAACAGATACAACCCGCCAGCAGCATATCGGACACGCCTATTCTGCCCCAAGTCACCATTTCTGGGTTGAAGGCCATCGTCGCCGCCCCGATCCAAGGCACTAGAAATCTGCTTGTGGGGGCTTTTTTAATAATTGTTCGATCGCCTAAACTGTAGTGGCCGTACCCGTACAGAATGTAAAATCCAAAGCTAACCAGGGCCAAGGCCGCTATGGCGGAAGGCAAACGGACGGCCCACTCGTTAAGGCCGATGGTTTGATAGGCGATCGCCATCAACCAGTAAATCAGAGGCGGTTTATCGAAGCGAGTCTCCTCGTTGAAATAGGGTGTTATCCAGTCCCCGGTAACGGTCATCTGGCGGGCAGCTTCGGCAAATAGCGGTTCCGTCTCGTCGATTAAGCCTATATTTCCTAAGTTCCAAAAGAAGGCCAGCCAACTAATTAAACACAACCATCCCAAAGACAGCATCCAAAAGAAAATTTGCCTTTTATCTTGACTTTTCCACATTAACAACTAACAATTAACAACTAACAATTAACAACTAACAATTAACAACTAAC
>CAZSTZ010000023.1:0-1966 GCA_964609515.1 uncultured bacterium
CTGAGACAACCTAAGTTAGATCCTGAGACAACCTAAGTTAGATCCTGAGACAACCTAAGTTAGATCCTGAGACAACCATTAGAGTATACTCAAAACGGCAAGGAATTGCGCTTTTAGAAGAAGACGCACCAGGCGCGGAGACGCACCGGACACGGGGACTTTTTTGAGGTGTGTCCTCAAAAAGCGCATTTTTTGCCCGTGCTGAGTATAGCTGTCGGTATCGGCGAGCGATCGCAAGGTGCGCGGTGCGCACTCCGCAACTTCCCTTTCCCCCACACCCCCCACACGAACCAACTCTCCACCCTTCATGACTTTTTCCATTTCTTCAACAAGCCCTAAGTTAAGAAACCCGGTAATTTCGGCAAAACCGAGTTTCTGAGCTATAAAATGAATATTGGCGTCGATTCTTTTGCTCCCTCTTTGACGGTGAAGGTGCTTTCGGTGGCGAACTCGGAACCGGCAAAAGCAGCATCAACCGCTTGCACCGACCAATAATAAGTACCCGGTTCTAAATCTTTAACGATCCAACTGGTGTTGCCATCGACGTTGCCTTTGGCGGGAACGAGCAAATCGCCCCCAACCAAAGACCCAGGGGAAACCACCTCGCTACCCCCGGGAGTAGTTCCCACCCGCAGGTTATAACTCAAACCGGAACTCGGAGTTTCGGCATCGGTGGCGCTGTTCCAACTGAAGGTGACATCGCTGCCATCCACCAAACCGCTCAACCCGGTGGGTGCCGTGGGGGCAGTATTGGCGGCGGGGGCGAAGTTGTTGTTATAAAGTTTGGTGTAGGCGTTGGCGCGATCGTGTCCGGTTAGGAGAATATCCAGGTCGCCGTCGCGATCGTAATCCCCAAAGGCCGCTTTGCCGTTGACGAGGTTGGCGAGGTCGGTTTCGAGTTCGACAAAATTGCCGTCGTTGTTAGTATAGATTTTGGTAGCGCCGTCAAAGACCTCGCTACCGGTGATGAGGAGGTCGAGGTCGCCGTCGTTATCGTAGTCTCCCCAATTGACCGAACCTCCCAAAAGTCCCGTGAGTCCGGCGTTAATATCCACGAAGTTGCCGCCGTCGTTGCGGTAAATGGTGCTGCTGCCGAAGTAGGGGGAGGCACCGTTTATCGCGATATCGAGGTCGCCGTCGCTGTCGTAATCTCCCCAGGCTGCGGAACTGACGTTGACTCCGGCGAGGCCTGCGCTAATATCCACGAAGTTGCCGCCGTCGTTGCGGTAAATTTTGGCTAGACCGGAAATGGGGTTGATGCCGCCGGTGAGGAGGAGGTCGAGGTCGCCGTCGCCGTCGTAGTCGCCCCACTCAAGGTCGGGACCGAATGCCACTTTATCGATTTCGGCTGCGATATCGACAAAGTTACCGTTTTGGTTTTGATAAATTTTGCTGACGTTGGCAGTGCCGTCGGTGCCGCTGAGGGCGAGGTCGAGGTCGCCGTCGTTATCGTAGTCGCCCCACGCGGCGGCGGCGTCGTCGAGTTGTGGGAGTTCGATTGCGACTTCGAGGAAGTTACCGCCGTCGTTGTTATAGAGTTTGGTCGCGTTGGCGCTGCCGGTTTCGCCGGCGAGGATGAGGTCGAGGTCGCCGTCGTTATCGTAGTCGCCCCAGGCTGCGGCGGAACCGTCGCCGACTCCGACGATATCGGCTTCGATGTCGGTGAAGCTGCCGCTGTCGTTGCGGTAGATTTTGGAGACTCCGTTGCCGTTGGTATCGTCGCCTGCGATGAGGATGTCGAGGTCGCCGTCAGCGTCGTAGTCCGCCCATTGGGTGACTCCGTAGCGGACTCCGGCGAGGTTGATGTCGATTTCGTTAAAGGAGTTGGGGGCGTTGACGGCAACTGTTACTTCTACGGCAGTTTCGGAGGATTCTTTGCCGTCAGAGGCTTTGACGCTTAGGGCTTTAACGGCATCTCCTACAACATCGGGAGTCCAGACAACTTCCTCCCCTTCCGCTAAAACCG
>CAZSTZ010000023.1:2066-6899 GCA_964609515.1 uncultured bacterium
CGCCTCTCCTTCCGTTGCCCCAGTCAGAGTGGAGACCTCAGTCAAAGTCGGAGGAGTGTTGTCCGCTTCAACAGCAACTACTACCTCAACCGCAACATCCGAATAATCCTTACCATCAAACGCCTTCACCGTCAACGCCCCAACTGCATCTCCTACAACATCGGGAGTCCAGACAACTTCCTCCCCTTCCGCTAAAACCGTTGCGCCTATCGCAATAGTTTCTCCGTTTTTGGTTAAGGTTCCAGACAGCAACCCTTCTATCTGGAAAGTTAGGGTATCCCCATCAACATCCGCAGCATCCGAAGCAGCCAGCAAGTCGTTATAAGAAATAGTAAACGCCTCTCCTTCCGTTGCCCCAGTCAGAGTGGAGACCTCAGTCAAAGTCGGAGGACTATTAATAGGAAGGGGTTCCGTATTATTAACCTCAATAGCGGCATAGTCGATACCCGCCCCCAGACTGGCATTATTATCCTCGTTCGACTCAGCGATCGCCCCCCCAACATCGGAAATCATACCCACAAAATAACCGCCGTCCCCATTCCAGAACTCATCCCCCGCCTCTGGTAACTGTTGAACTAAGAAACTACTGGTACCGCCATTGCCCGCCAAACCGCCAACGGTGTAACTGCCCAAAAAGCGATCGCTCTCAGTAATAGTTCCATCCTCAGACAAATAGAAACCAACCTCAAACTCTCCAGCATCCCCGACCTCAGCATTTTGCAGCATAAACCCAACATTAAAACTATCTCCCGCCGCCAACGCCCCCGGCATCACCATAAACGACTGACCCCGCAAATCGATAGGCAAAGTCGCCGCCTCCACCGCCAACACAAAAACATCGCTAGCGCTGGCATCTTCCTTATCCGTTGCCTCCACCTTCACGTTCAAACTGCCAACATCCTCGCTGCCAGGCATTGCCAAGAAAGTGCGAGTGGCGCTATTAAAAAACAACCATCCAGGTAAAGGCGAACCATCCTCCAGAATAACGTTATACGAGAGAGAATCTCCCGCGTCCGCATCGGCAAAAGTATCCTCTGAGAAAGCAAACTGCAACATTTCCCCAACCGTCGCCGTTCGATCCGCAATCTCCGTAACAACCGTCGGCGCGTCGTTAACGTTCTCCACCGTCACCGCAAACTCATCGCTAACCTCCGCCCCCGCAGCATCCGCCGCCGTTACCGTTACCTCCACAACGCCCACATCGTCGTTAGTGGGAGTACCGCTAAAAGTTCCCGTCGCCCCATCGAAACTCAACCACTCGCCACCAACAACCGTTGCGCTATAGTCGAGACTCTCATCGTCAACATCCGCAAAAGTCTCCGCCGGCAGCACAAACTCAAAAGGTTCGTCCTCCGTTGCCGTTTGGTCTGCCAACTGTTGCGCAATAGTTGGAGCATCGTTATCCACTTCCCCAAACAATTTAATCGTACCAGTCAGAGGCCAGGAAATATTATTATCCGTCACCGCAACAGTAACTTCCAAATTGTCCGAGAAATCTGGGGCCGGGGTAAACTCCAGACCTGCCAACCAACCGTTAACCTCCGCAACCGGTCCCTCAAAACTCAACGCCCCTTCAGCGTCCGACTTATCCTCCCCGCTGGCAATACTGCCACCAGTTGGATCGTTCAACTCCAGAGTAACAGTAATAGTGTCGCCCATATCGGGGTCCGCGACAACTATATCTTGGAAAGCGATCGCCACCTCTTCCGTATAATTAAGTTCCTGGTTCAGATTAGTTGCCTCTGGGGCCGCATTCGGTTTAGAGCCAAAAACATTCAACTGCCAAGAAGTCCAAAAATTGCGCTTTCCTAGTATATGGTCCTGACTCCTCGTTCCCTCCTTTTTATCCGCCACTCGCAACTGCCACTCTCCCGCAGACGACTCGCCCCAGTGACGGGCCGAAGTAAAAGTCCAGTTAGCCAAAGAATTAAAGCGATCGCCACCATACTTCTTATTAGTATGAGGGCTAGTCAAAACAGACTCGGTACCGTCTGGCGAAATCAACACTATTTCCAACTCGCCCAAATAGCGATGTTCCCCATTAAACATCACCTCCACCCACTCCACCGAAACATCGTCTGCCTCCTCAAGAGCGATCGTTGAAGTCAAAAACTCCTGTTCGCCTTCTGGTTTACTCCCATCGTAGTCGGGAATAGGGCCGGTGCCTTCCCACTCAACCCGAGAAACCTCGACCTCCTTATTTATAGGAGTCCAGTCCTTAGCCAACTCTACAGCCTTCTCAACATTTATCGCCCCAAAACCGTACTTGTGGTTAACCCAATATCCCGCGCCATTTTCAACCCAATCTCCATCAGTAGGATCGTTCTTATTAGAAGTCTCCACCAAAATCTGCTGTACGTCTCGAACCGTCAAATTCGGATTAGCCTCCAACATCAAACCCATACCAGCAGCAACAAAAGGAGTCGATGCCGAAGTGCCAGTAAAGTTATCGATGTAACTGTTATTCGGTCCGGTGGTAGTAATTCCCACAAAATCCTCATCCGTCTTATCCTTACCATTATCCGAATAAGCCGAGACAAACACCGATGCCCCCGGTTCGCTATAGAAAGGATGTTTGCCCCGATTGTCAATCGCAGCAACAGCAATAGTCTGGCGAGCATTTGCCAAACTATTATAATTGACGTTACCGCCCATATCAGCACCGTTGCCACCAGCAAAAGCATAAATATTACCCTTGCCGCCGCGACCATCAGCGGTCATTTTCTCCAAATTATACTCAGCCCCCGGCAACACATCAAAAAATCCCGGTCCGTAACTGTTGCTATAAATATCGATTTCCTGACTTTTCCAAGAAAGCGCCTCCGCCAAAACATCCCCAGTCAAAGGCTTGGGACCGGCATTAATTCGCAAACCCGCCCATTCTGCCTCTGGGGCAACACCGCTGCCGCCGACATTATTATCTCCAGCAGCAACAGCTACCCCCGCCGCCGCCGTTCCGTGAATGTTAACCGTTTCAAATTCCAGAGACCAACCATCCAAGATTCCTTTTTTACCGTTAGCCGCCCCATCCCTTACTTCCAACTGCCAATTACCCAAACCGCCCTCTTTCTCAAATACCTCTCCTAACTCTATAACATTAGTGCCATTAACCACCTCTGTCAGTAACTTCTCAGTGCCACTGGGACTAACTAAAGCTACTTCCAAATTGCTAACATCTTCGTGGTTGAGGTTAAACTCCAACTTTAACTCTTTAACAAACCCACTCAAAGACGAATGAAGTTGAGAAACAGCATTGCCGCCATCCAAAATTGGTTTTGCCGGTTCTGGCGAAGTCACCACGCCGTTAATCAGTCGCGATGGAAAGTTATCCTTCTCGCCAAAATCGTAACTCAAATCGGCCCGATAGTTGGGCAGCAAATCCTCATGCCCCACCAAACCCTTCTTTGGGTCGTCAATTTCAAACCCATCATCCACAACCCCAATAACTACACCCTCTCCAGTAACGCCGCTTTCCCAGACATTAGTAACGTTAGCATCGGCAACATGAACGTCGCCGCGCAAATGCCACTGACTGCCATCCTTTACCAAAGGTTCGTCCGCCGGTTCCGACATCCACTGCAACTCAACCGGCACCAACGGATAAGCAAACTCCACCTCCGACAGCAAACTCAACTGCTTTGCAACATCTTCTGGGGCGGCATCTTCGCCAAACTCCCAAATATAAGTATTAGGAATATGCCCGGTGGAACCTAAATTCTGCCAACCGAAACTGGATGCCAACTCCGCCGCCGACTCGCCCGCCTTCACGCTGACAACCCATTGGTCGGTTGCCGCCAACGGTTCGATTCCCCCCGGCCCCCCTTGGGAAGGGGGGAGAAGGTCGTAACTGTCGAGATTCATCGATCGCTCGATCGCCCACTTAACCCGCGAGCTCAATTCCTCCCCTGGTTCCAGAGACAACACCGTAAAATCTTCCGTCACCTCATTCTCGTTGCCATCGAGGTCGTAAGCGATCGCCTTCAACCGATATTTCCCTGCCTCCAAACCGGCCAACTCATAAGCAAACTTCGCCTCGTCATCATCCACCACAAACTCAGTAACATCGGCGATATCCTCCCACTCGCCGCCATCCCGCTGCAACCAAAAATCTATCCGGGCGATATCCCCGCCGCCATCGGCATCGAACACCTTACCCAAAATATCGAGAGTTTCTCCTGGGTTGTACAACAAATCTGTCAGCAAGAACAAATCTTGTGGGGAATTTCCTTTAACAGAATCTATCAACTCTTGCGCCAGTTCGAGTTCCCGCCAATCTTTTTGCGGGTTAATCAGCTCGTCCAAATTGACAGCAACTCCCACCGCATCTTCTACCCCGTTAACGGAAAAGACAAAATCGTTATAGTCGCGATCGATATTTTCGTTGCTAACCTTAAGATCCTCAAAAGCAAAGATTGTACCTTCCCCAGTAACATCCCCCATCTGCCCCGGGCGAAACTCATCATCTGGATTTTCTGTTCCTAAAGAAAAGAAAGGATGTTTGGAACCGCGAATTTTAGGATTATTAAAAACCCCTTCTATCGAACCATTGGGAACGAACATAAACGCAAACTTATCCCCCGGGTTCATCTCAAAAGTTTTCTCTCCCAAATAGTCCCCAGAATTAAAACTTCGTTCCCCAAGTCTGCCCTCAAATTTAGCACCTTCAATGGGGTCTCGTATGGCGAGATAGCCCAATTCAGAATTACTTAAAACTCGATTAGCAGCTTCTTTAACAAACCCTTCATAACTCTGTTCCTCCAAACCTTCTAAACTGAAAATAGCTAACTCCCCTCGATACCAACCCCCATCAAACAAATAATCTATGCTTACTTC
>CAZSTZ010000023.1:6999-18191 GCA_964609515.1 uncultured bacterium
ACAAAGTCTTCATAACTCCTAATTTCTAATTCATCTATTCCCGCCAGACTAAAAATACCTAACTCCCCTCGATACCAACCCCCATCAAACAAATAATCTATGCTTACTTCTCCACTTTCACCTACTACGAATTTACCCGTATCAAATATTTCTTTTGTAATAAAATCCGAACTTCCAGCACTTCTCGTCTGGATAACAGATGCCCCAGGTGACGACTCTTCTTCTATTACCTCGCCCGTCAAGTTATCTACTTCTCCTACCGACGACTGACTCCGAGTGGCGGGGAGAATTTCGCCCCCATCCCTACCAGTAAGAAAACTCCCCCCTTCTTTCGGGGGGCCGAGGAGGATATTCGTCTCACCATCTACCGCCAACCAATCCTCAATGGCCCCTATCTCCCCGCCCAACGAGGCCAACTCCGTTATTGACCCTTCGCCGCCGGGAAATATGGCCTCGCTGTCAGTAATTCCGGGAATCTGGTTGTCCCCTAAACCGCCTTCAAAATTAATATTGAGGTTATCGTTCATGGTTAGTTGCATCTGGTTTGTCATTAAAAAAAAGAGTTGGTAGTAAGCACTTCAGTCCTTAAAAATGGCCTCATTTCTCAGCACGTCCATGCTTACTACCGACCCCTAATGGCCTTCTATAGAGCAGGTCAAGCATTCTTTTTCGGTGTCCCAGAAACCCGGTAATTTCGGCAAAACCGGGTTTCTTAATCGGTCTCCTATTAGTTCTATTAGGAACGACCCCCATTTTTTTACGCCTCAAACCCACTTTTGTTACAAAACTTTACAATTGGTTTCGCAAAACGGGCGGGACGTCCGTTTTCAGGAAAAATGGCCCAACAGGCGGGACGCCCGTTCTACGGAAAAATGGCCTCCTAATTTGGCCAACCCTAATTTCCTCCCATGACTTGACAAATATCCCTAATTGTGGTAATCAAAATCTCCGCCGCCCGTTCGATTTCCTCATCGGTGGTAAACTTATCGATACCGATACGCAAGGCCCCGTCCATCATCTCAGGGGACAAACCCAAAGCTTGTAAAACGTGACTCGGAGATTCAACACCCGAAGAACAAGCGGCCCCAGTAGAAATAGCCAGGCGATCGCGCACCCTAGCAATTACCGCACTATTAGGAATATCGGGAATAGAAATATGCAAATTACCCGATAAACGATTATTAATATCGCCGTTTACTATCAAACCAGGAATATGTGCTAGTAAGATAGCTTGGAGGCGATCGCGACGGGAAGCGATCGCCCTCTCATCCTCCACCATTTCCAAACCCCGCAAACCGCAAGCCTCCCCCAGACCAACAATTCCGGGAACATTAAGAGTACCAGAACGCCTCCCCCTCTGATGCCCCCCACCAAAAATCAGCGGTTGCAGTGGAACTCCCTTCCTCACAACCAAAGCCCCCACCCCCTTCGGACCGTATAATTTATGAGCCGAAATCGCCAAAAAAGTAATCCCCCATTCAGCAAAATTAAGAGGCACTTTTCCTACCCCTTGAGAACCATCGCAAAAGAAAAGAACGTCGTATTTTTTAGCAATTTTTCCCGCAGTTTCTATAGGATAAATATTGCCAATTTCATTATTAGCAGCCATCACGCATAATAGAGATATGCCACCAGCACAAACTCTTTCTAAACCTTCTAAATCTAACCTGCCTTTCGAGTCAACTTTTAACTTAACTATTTCCGCCAAACCTTGTTTTTCCAAAGCTTGACAGCAGTCTAAAACCCCTTGATGTTCTACGGGAGAAACAGCTATTTTTGGCTTAATTTTAGCAGTTGAATTACCAGTTAAAATAGTGCCTTGAATCGCAAGATTAATACTTTCAGTAGCCCCAGAAGTAAAAATAATTTCTTGAGGAGAAGAATTAATTAATTCAGCAATTTTATTTGCCGCTTCTTTAACAGCATTTTCCGCCTCGTCGCCGAAAATATGGTCGATGCTGCTAGCATTGCCAAAAGCTGAAGTCATGTAATATAAAACTCGATTTGCCACTCTGGGATCTACCCTCGTAGTCGAGTGGGAGTCGAGGTATATTGGTGGAGGCTTAGTCATTTTAGAATTGGCCATTAACAATTAACAATTAACAATTAACAATTAACAATTAACAAAAACCAACAATCTATTGGTTCCCTTAAAAATTGAAATGCAGCCAAATTAAAACTCTCCACATCAAAAAAGACGTAGAGAGTTTTAAGTAAATAAATCGCTATTTTTAAACAGTCGAAATCTTAAAAAGTCAAGTCACCCCATGCTAGGGACTAAAATCTTACTTTTTCTTCATACTGCGGGCCATTTCGCGGAAAGAATCCATACTAGAATTGCTGCCACGGGGACGAAAAGTCGAGCTGCTTGAAAAAGTAGAGCTCTGACCGAAAGAAGAGGAAGAAGAAGGGGTGGTAGGAGTAGCAGGAGTCGTACTGTCGGTCATTCCTCCTTGTTTCTTCTCCATAGCAGAGATAGACTCTTCTACCTCGCCACTAATAAGGTTTAATTTACCGACAGCTTTGGGATAGCTCTTCTTAACAGACTTGGCAGTTCTCATGTAGTCAATATTGCCTAGACTCTTAGCGCTGTCATTGTCTAAATAGTATGCAGGGCCTTTATCTTGATTGGACTTTCCGCCACCGAACAGATTTTTGATAATTGCTATCATTTCGCTTTTGCCTTCCTTATTTGTTAACTTTGGTTAGCTTATGTTAACAAACTTAACGTTTTTTGACAACCCCTCTCATAAATCTTTTTTTTTAGATTTTAGATTTTAGGGAATGGGGAATCGGCAATGGGGAATCGGGAATCGGCAATTGTTTAGTTGCGACCTTACCGTTAGCCATTAGCCTGTCTTCAACTAACAAATATTATTTCCCAATACAAAAGCGACTAAAAATACGTTCTAAAACTGATTCGGTTACACCTTCTCCAGTCACCTCTCCCAAAGCTCGAACGGCACCGCGCAAATCGATGCTCCAAAAATCTAAAGGTAATTCCTCGCCAATCGCCTTAAGGCAATTTTCCAGAGATAATTGAGCCTGAGTTAAAGCTGCTGCTTGTCTTTGGTTGATAGCAAATTCTAAATTTTCCGCCGCAATTTTACCCGCATTAACAGTATTAATAATTGCCGTTTCTAACTCGTTAATTCCTTGGTTAAAAGCAGCAGCAGTAGCCACAATTGTTTTCAAATTTTCGGGCAAAGAAAGAGAAGCGATGGCCCCCTCATCGACCAAATCGATTTTATTAACAACTAAGATAATGGGGCGTTCTTTTACCGCTTGGTAAATTTCAGCATCCCCAGCAGTCCAACCCGAAGCAGCATCGATGGCCAGTAAAACTAAATCCGCAGTTTGAGCAGCAGTGCGCGATCGCTCAACCCCGATTTTTTCCACCGTATCCTCAGTGTCCCTAATCCCCGCAGTATCCAAAACCCGTACTGGGATACCGCCAACGGCCAACTGAGACTCAACCAGATCCCGGGTAGTGCCCGGCAGTTCCGTTACAATAGCGCGATCGCAGCGACTCCAGGCATTTAATAAACTCGACTTCCCCACATTAGGCCTACCGACAATGGCCACTTTCAGACCGTTTCTTAATAATTCACCGCGATCGGCAGTAGTTAAAATGCCCGACAAGTGGGCCAAGACCTGCTTAATTTCCCGAACAATCTCCGCCTCATCCAAAGGAGGTAAATCCTCCTCAAAATCGATACGGGCCTCAATTTCTGCTAAAATGTCCAAACAACGACCCCGTAACTGACGAATAGGATTGGCCAACCTACCTTGCAAACCAGCAAGAGCAGCTCTAGCCGCAGTATCGGACTGAGCGCCAACCAGATCGGCGATGCTTTCAGCTTGGGTAAGGTCTAATCGTCCGTTCAAAAAAGCTCGCAGGGTAAACTCTCCAGGCAGGGCCAAGCGGGCCCCGGCTTCCAAACAAAGGTGTAACACCTGTTGGACTGCGATAATGCCGCCGTGGCAATGGAACTCAACCACATCTTCGCGGGTGTAAGAGCGGGGAGACTTCATTATTAATAGGAGGGCTTCATCTATTAATTCTTGGGTGTGGGGATGGCGAACGTAACCGTAGAGAATGCGGTGAGTTTCCCAGAGTTGATGTCCGGGGGCGTGAAAGAGGGTGCGAGCGATGGCCAGGGATTGGGAACCCGAGATACGGACTATGCCCACGCTGCCTTGTTGGGGGACAATTGCTGTAGCGATCGCTGCTATGGTACCGCCGATGGGAGCTGACTCCGACATATTTCCCGTTTAGTTTCTGTTTCTGCATACCATATTAAGGCAAAAGAGTCAATCTATCCTCAAGGGGCTGCATTTTTAACAATTTCGTTATAAAAGTTAATAAAGTATCAAAAAAACTTAAAAGGTCTTAAAAGCTCTAATTCAATTCCAAACAAAAACAATTAACTAGCGGCGATGATTTATAGAAACCTACAAAAGATGTCGAACCTGCCACTATGGGTGGCAGTCAAAGCTGAAAAATTCGCGCGGTCTAGGGCTAGACAGTTGCGGTACTGGTGCTGGCGGCTGATTCGATTGCGAGAGAGTCCCGAATGTCTTGCTAGGGGATTAGCTTTGGGAGTATTTGCGGGATTTTTTCCCCTATTAGGTTTACAAACCGTTATAGGGCTCGGACTGGCAACCGCGTTTCGGGGACATAAATTAACGGCAGTTTTGGGAACTTGGGTAAGCAATCCTTTTACTTATGTGCCCATCTTTGCTCTGAACTTTAAGGTGGGACGATGGCTGCTGAATTGCCAAGAAGATTTTATCTTGAATAGCGTAGATTCCATCGGAGAGTTAAGCGCAGAAGGGGTTCAATTGGTAGCTCCTCTATTGTTGGGTTGTGCCGTTATGGGTTTAATTGCGGGGGCGATCGCCTATTTTCTAGGATTAAACTTAATTAAGCGTTGGCGATCGCGTCGGCAGTGGCGCAATTGCCAGGAAACTTATTTTTAAATTGCAATTACTCAAAGTCCCTACCGGTAGCGCCATCCTCCAGAGGAGACGGTTGCTAGCTAATCTGGTGGGGGTATTCGCCGATAGTCGAGAAACCCGGTTTTTCTCAAAAACCGGGTTTCTTAATTTAAAAGAAAATGGCCAGCTCCAAATTTTGAGTCCCCCAACTGGCAAAATAGTAAAATAAAAATAGACTAAGACTAGAGAACCGATCGAGTATTTTCAGAAACCACATTTTTTGGTATCACCCGGTTTTGCCGAAATTACCGGGTTTCACAGGCCGGTCCTCTAGGACTGGGAGAGAATTGTTTGAGAAAAAACAACCCTCTTTCAAAATTTTTCATCAAAAAATGGGGTAAAGCGATGATTGGCCAACTTGTAGATAAGCGTTACCAACTAATTAAAGTCATTGGGGAAAGTTTTTGGGGGCAAACATATTTGGCGGAAGATACTCGGCGTCCGGGTGCCCCCCAATGCGTAGTCAAACAGTTACGTTTGGGTACTCGTTCCTTAGAAACCCAACAGACAATTTTAATTTTATTTCAAGAAAAAGCCGAAAAAATTGACAAACTGAGCCAGCACGAACAGATACCGAGTTTATTAGCCTACTTTAAAGAAGATAACAATTTATATTTGATTGAAGATTACATAGTGGGCGAGCCTTTAACTGCGGAGTTAAAACCGGGCAAAACTTTAGGGGAAAAACAAGTAATCGCGCTGTTGGAAGAAATATTAGAAATATTAGCTTTCGTTCATAGCGAAGGAGTAATTCACGGGAAAGTTAAACCAGCAAATTTGATAAGGCGCTCGTCCGATGGACTACTAGTATTGTTAGGATTTGGCTTGGGGGGAGAAATCAAAGAAATGTCAATAGAAGACAAAGAACTTCTCACCAAAACCGAAAGGAAAATAGAAGAAAATCGAATCGCAGACACGGGATTTTACAGACCAGAAAAAAATGCCAAAATTCACCCAAACTACAATAGCGATATTTATGGCTTAGGAATAATAGCGATTCAAGCTCTGACGGGATTATCTCCTGCAGAGCTAACCCAGTTTCAAACAACAGAAACGGGACCCGCAGTCAAAATGCGGTGGCGAGAGAGAAGTAATTGTTCTCGCGCTCTGGCAGACATAATCGATAAAACCATCGATTACCAATCGGAAAAACCCTATCGTTCGGCTTCAGAAGTTCTCGAAGAACTGAAAAATATTGAGGGATATTCTGAGATGGCAGTATCGTCTCCCCAACTTGCCAAAGAAAAAGAAGAACAAACATCTACAAGCACAAAGCAATTGGGTACAAAAATCAAGTTTGCAGCCTTGGGGTTGCTGGGGTTAATCTTACTTGCGGGCATAGCAATTTATCTGGGGCCGCTCCAAGGTCCGTTGAAAGCCAAAAGACTCTACGAACGCGGCAAAGAACTAGCAAAACAAGGAGACAAACCGGGAGCGATCGCCTTTTATAACCAAGCCCTCAAGATAAACCCCAAAGATGCCGAAATCTTCTATCAAAGAGCCAACGCCCGCTATCAACAAGGAGAATTAACAGAAGCGCTCGAAGATTACGATCGAGCGATTACATTTAAACCCAAATATGGGAACGCTTATTACAACAGAGGTCTAACCTACTACGACCTGGGCAACTACGGTAATGCTATTGCGGATTTCACTGAAGTGTTAAAGCTCGATCCCGACGATGCCGAGGCTTACTACCAAAGAGGTTTGAGCTACTATCAAATCGAAGAATACGATTTAGCAGTGGAAGACTACAGCAGTACCTTGCTGTTACAACCTAACAACGTCAATGCCTACACCAGTCGGGGGCTGGCAAAAGCTGCAGCAGGGGATAAGCCGGGAGCCCTTGCCGATTATACGGAGGCCCAGAAACTTCAGCCCAACGACCCCCTAATTTTTTATAACCGAGGTAGAGCCAGGTTTCATCTGGCAGACTATCGAGGAGCGATGGAAGATTACACGAAAGCGTTAGAGTTACAACCAGACTATGCCGATGCTTATGTTAATCGATGCAGCGCTTATCTGAATTTGGCTGCCCATGCAGAGGCGATCGCCGATTGTACTAAGGCCATCGAGTTAAACCCCGAAGATGAAGCAGCGTACAACAATCGCTGCATCGCTTACCTGAATATGGGAGAACATCAAAGAGCTGCTGAAGATTGCAGCATTACTATTGGCATGAACCCCACTAGCGCTAAAGCTTACAGCAATCGAGGGCTGGCACGCTCTCAAAGCGGAGACAAACAGGGGGCGATCGAAGATTTCACTACCGCCATCCGTCTGAACCCCAGCGACGGAGTAGCTTATAGCAATCGAGGTCAAATTTATTCCGAACGGGGCGAGTATGGCAAAGCAATAGAAGATTTTGCTCAGGCAATTCGACTCAATGCTAATAATGGTAACGCTTATTTTAATCGCGGCATGGTACGCGCCCAGCTCGGAGACAGACAAGGAGCGATCGAAGACTTGCGCAAAAGCGCTAACCTATTTCTCGAACAAGGTCGAGCCAACGATTACCAAAAAGCACAAAACACAATTAACCAGTTTAGATAAATAATTAATAATTGCTAATTCCTAACTGCTAATTCCCTGATTCCCTGATATCAAAATGCACAATCCAAACATGATTGGTCAACTCTTAGATGGACGTTACCGCATTGTCCAAGTCCTCAGTGGGGGGGCTTTTGGACAAACTTATCTAGCTGCAGATACTCGTCGTCCCGGTCATCCTCAATGCGTAGTCAAGCAACTGCGACCGCCAGGCAACTCAAAAACTGTTCTTAAGACTGCCCACCGTTTATTTAAGCAAGAAGCGGAAATTTTAGAAAAACTGGGAAGACACGAGCAAATTCCATTGCTATTAGCCTATTTTCAAGAAGACAATCAATTTTACTTAGTCGAAGAATTCGTTCCTGGCAATCCTTTACATAAGGAAATTATCCCCGGTCATCCTTGGTCGGAAGAACAGGTTATTCGACTGTTATCGGAACTTTTAGAAATATTAATTTTTGTTCATTCCCAAGGAGTGATTCATCGGGACGTTAACCCGTCAAATTTAATCCGACGCAAGTCAGATGGTAAGTTAGTTTTGATTGACTTCGGTTCTGTCAAAGAAGTCAGAACCCTCATTGCTAATGTCAATGGGGAAATGCCTAGAACAATTGCTACGGGGACTCCTTCCTATATGCCAGTGGAACAATTCCAAGGCAATCCTCAGTTTAATAGCGATATTTATGCCGCAGGTATCATCGGGATTCAAGCTTTAACCGGTTTACCCAGTAGCGAACTGCCCAAACTACAAGATACTAAGCCGAATGGAACCGGTGGAATTATCTGGCGAAATCGATCGCGCTGTTCTGGAGCGCTGGCAGATATCATTGATAAAATGGTGGCGCACCACTTTGCCAAGCGCTATAAGTCGGCAGAACAAACTTTGGCAGCTTTGAGGAAGCTCCAACGTCGGAAGGTGAGTTTGCCACCGTCAAAAAGTCCTAACTACAAAAATAAGCATACGGAGTGGAAAAAATGGCCGTTGCTGCTGTTATTGAGTTTCGCTGTAGTAGGATTTTTCGCGGTTTTGGTGGGATTGCTGAATTTTCTCCATCGTCCGGCACCGGAACGGGCGGAGGCATATTATGTTGGCGCTACAGAAATGTCGAAAAAGGGAGATGTTCGAGGGGCTTTAGCTGCTTTTAATAAGTCTATAGAACTCAATCCCAGTAAGGCTGAGGCTTTTTACGGACGGGGCAATCTTTATTATCAAACGGGAAATTATCAGCAGGCGATCGCCGATTATAATAAGGCGATCGCTCTTAATCCTTCTTACACGAATGCCTATTTTAACCGGGGTCTGGCTCGCTATAATCTGGAAGACTACTCGGGTGCTATAGACGATTATTCTAAGGTGCTAGGGTTCGAGCCAAAAGATGCGGAAGCTTATTACCAAAGAGCGCTATCTTATTATCAATTACAAGATTATAGCAAAGCGATTGAAGATTATACTAATACTTTGCAGTTGCAGCCTGATGATACTAAAGCTTATATCGCTAGGGGTATGGCGAAAACGAAAGCAGGAGATTTACAAAGTGCTTTGACTGATTATACGAAAGCGCTCGCCCGAGAACCAGATAATGCAGATGCTTATTACCATCGAGGCATCAGTCGCTTTCATTTGGGAGATTATCAAGGAGCGCGAGCTGATTATACTAAAGTTATAGAATTGGAAAAAGACAATCAGGAAGCTTATGCAAACAGATGCAGCACCTATATAAATTTAGCAAAGTACGAACGGGCGATAGAAGATTGTACTCGGGCTCTAACTTTTGCTCCAAAAGATGCAGACTCGTACAATAACAGATGTGTTGCTTATTTTAATATAGATGACTACGAACGAGCGATCGCCGATTGCACTAAGGCTATAGAGATAAACGGTCAATATCATAAAGCTTATAGCAATCGGGGATTGGTTCGCCAGCAGGCAAGTAAGCTAGAAGCGGCAATTGAGGATTATACTCAAGCGATCGCTCTCAATCCTAATAATCCCGAAGCTTATGCCAATCGAGCTAAAACCTACTACCTACAGCAGGATTACGACAAAGCTCTGGCAGATTACGCCCAAGCTACTCGCCTCAATCCTAATTATGCCGGTGCCTACTACGGTCGAGGAATGCTGCGGGTTGCTCTGGGAGATAAAACTGGAGCTATTAGCGATTTCGAGACTGCGGGAAGGCTCTATCTGGAACAGGGGCGATCGGGAGGTTACAAAGATGCTCAATATCAAATAGAACGCCTCAGGGTTCCAGAACACCAAGGGGGCAATGGGGAATAGGGAATTGTTAATATTTAATTGTTAATATTTAATTGTTAATTGTTAATTATGACTAATCGAGTTTTAATAATTGGCGGCACCGGTCGCATTGGTACTAGCGTTGCTACAGACATCGCCACCCACACCCAAGCGCAAATTACAATTACCGGTCGCCACCACAACAATGCCACAGATAAAATACCAGGCCAAAATGTCAGTTTTTTACAACTAGATTTAACTGACGAAGAAGCCATAAAAAATGCCATTTTTTCCTTAAAACAAAATGCCGACAATTCTTCATCGCTGCCCTTAGTAATTCACTGCGCAGGTCCTTTTTTCCAGCGGGAGGCAACGGTTCTAAAAACCTGCATTGAAGCGGGGGTTAATTATTTGGATGTCAGCGACAATCGCAAGTTTACCCGTTTGGCTTTAGACTGTAGCGATGCCGCCGCTGAGGCCGGGATTACTGCTGTTATTAATACGGGCATTTTTCCGGGAATTTCTAACAGTTTAGTTCGCCAATGTATCGACCAATTAGACGAAGCGGAAAAGATTCATTTAAGTTATGTAGTTGGCGGTTCTGGCGGTGCCGGTTTAACGGTTATGCGCACTACTTTTTTAGGTTTGCAAAATCCTTTTGAGGTTTGGGTGAATAACCGGTGGCAGTCGGTTACGCCTTATAGCGATCGCGAAGTTATCGAATTTCCTCCACCCTACGGCAAAATCGGAGTTTATTGGTTTGATATGCCGGAATGTTTTACCCTTCCTAAGACTTTTCCGGTCAAAAGCGTTATCACTAAATTCGGCAGTTTTCCCGATTTTTACAATCTTATGACTTGGATAGTTGCCAACTGGTGGCCGTCGAGCTGGTTGCAAAATCCCGATACTATTGAATTTCTCTCCCAAGTCAGTTATAAAATGACTGAATTTACGGATAATTTCAGCGGTATCGGCGTGGCGGTGAAATCGAAAGTTAGCGGTTTTAAGGATGGGAAACCTGCGAGTTTTTCTTCTACTTTAGTTCGCGAAAATACTGCGGCGGCGGCAGGTATTGGAACTGGGACTATTGCCGAGTTAATGTTAAAAGGGGAATTGAATAAACCGGGGGTTTATCCACCAGAAGAAGTGCTGGCGACGGATTTATTTGAAGGGATTATGGAAAGTCGCGGTTTATCCCGAGTTAGGGAGGAAAGTGGTTTTTTATATCGGTAGAAATAGGCGATAAATTTAGAAAAAGTAAGGTTCCTCTGGAGGTTTTTAAGGTTGAAATTGTCAAAAGCAACGTTTCTCTGGAGAGTTTTAAGGTTGAAATTGGCAAAAGCAACGTTCCTCTGGAGAGTTTTAAGGTTGAAATTGTCAAAAGCAACGTTTCTCTGGAGAGTTT
>CAZSTZ010000023.1:18291-43603 GCA_964609515.1 uncultured bacterium
AAGGTTGAAATTGTCAAAAGCAACGTTTCTCTGGAGAGTTTTAAGGTTGAAATTGTCAAAAGCAACGTTTCTCTGGAGAGTTTTAAGGTTGAAATTGGCAAAAGCAACGTTTCCCAGGAGGTTTTTAACGTTGAAATTGTCCGAGTTAAGGTTGCAGACTATCCAATTTATGTTAAAATCCTTTGTTAGAGCGAAAATGCTCTAACCGTTTTCCATTTAGACGAAAAAAGGAGAAAAGTACGATGCCCCGTTTTCCCACACGAGAAGACGAAATAGCCACTTTAGCTAACGATATCGTTACTGGACTAGAGGCTAATACGGAGCTATTACCAAATCCCATCGTTGATGCTGCCACTTTACGCGGTAGTTTGGAGACCTATCGCACGAACAAAGCTAAAGTTACCGCCGCCCAAGCTGCTCTTAGCGAGGCAGTTGAGGACAAGAATGAGGCTTTAGAAGAGTTGGTAGAACAAATGAAACAGATTATCCGCCAGGCGGAAAACGCCACCGGCTACGACGATGCGAGCTTGAAAAAAATTGGTTGGGGCGGCAGGAGTGCTAGCAGGACCCCAGAAGTTCCCGGACAAGTCCGCACTCTGGAAGTGCCCCGTCAAGGTGTCGGTTGGGTAGTGTTGGACTGGAAGTCTCCTAACGAAGGTGGTAAAGTGGTGACTTATCGGGTAGAAAAGTTCGATCGCGCCAACGATAAATGGTTGGAGGTTACTTCCACTCTGGACACCGAGGCGACTTTGGTGGAACAACCTCGGGGGGAAAATTTGGAATTTCGGGTGGTGGCGACTAACCGCACCGGTGATGGGGTAGCGAGTAACACGGTGTTGGTGGTGTTGTAGTGGTTTGAATGTCGGCAGTTAGGGGGATAAGAGTTAGGCTATGCTTAATTTTTATCCCTTCTTGATAATGGCGCTCGCTTTGGGACTGCTAGTAAAATCATGTTCTAAGTAGGGTTTGCTGAAAAAAGAAAGAGGCAGTCGCGAGGGTTAGTAATAGGTAATGAGTAATGGGTAATGGGCTAGATAAAATTAATGCTTTAATCGCAACAAGAGTGCAATTGGCAACCAATCTATACCTAACGCGGGTAGGAGTTGCGCTTCTCCTGACGAGTACTCACGACCAGTACTCATACTCAAAAATAGCTTTTTTTCTTCGAGCTAAGAGTATGCTGACTGACATAAGATCGCTTAATCAGAAAACGCATTTTCTGCCCGTGTCGAGTATAGCTGCTTCTTTGAGAAATTCTTTGCAGTCGGTAAGCGCTAATTCTTCGATTCCTTCCAGACTAAATCTGGCTAATTCTCCTTTATTACCGATGCCGTCCAGAAGATATTCGATTAAAATTTTTCCGGTTTTATCCACTGTAAAAACACCGGAATTAAAGTCAGTTAAAGAGGAGGAATTTTGACTTTTTTCTCTTGTTTGGGAGCCCCCCCCGCCCCCCGATGAATTGGGGGGAGCCAAAGGAAAAATTTTATTTGTCTGGAGAATTGGGAATGGGGAATTGACTTCTTCGTGGAAGTAATTTAATCTTTGTGGGGGGTACGAGAGATCGCTTTTTTGTTCCTTTCCACTATGGGACTGGAACGGTAATATCTCTGGGTCGGTCCCCAGGACTGCCGACAAGATGTCTCTATCGAACGGATTGGCAATGTTGGGTCTGAAATTTGGTTCTTCTAGCATTGCTTTGTCCCATCAATTGATTAGATTTTTTTAACTCTCTTATCAGTTTTACCCCTCCTCGCGGCTCTGTCTGTAACATTTGTTACCTAATTGCCGAAATATCGGAAAAATATCTCTTTTTATATTTTAGACTTGAGAGAGAGAGACGATGGTCTATTTTTATTTATGTTCGTAGTAATCGCGCTTGATTCGATAAAATAAGTTTATCTAAAATCGCGCTTTGCGATTACTACAAACTATTGCGCTCATCGATTACTACAAACGGTCTCTGGTAACGCTCCCTCCATCTTCTCCAACCACTCGATTAAACTTTCCAACTGCTTCTGCGCTGGCAACACTCCCAAACCGCGCACCGTTACCTTACCCGGTTCGTAAACAAAACGGGAGTGTAAGTGCTGGGGCAACTTTTCCTTCAGCAAATTCCAAGCAGGTTCCTCCATCGGCGTTTCCAAAATGACGTGCTGGGTGCCTTCGGGTTTGATGCGAGCAAAACCTAACTTCTTCGCAATCTGCTTCAACTCCATTACTCGCAACAGTTGCAGCGCCGGTTTCGGAATCGGACCGTAGCGATCGCACCAATCAACCTCTATCTGCTGCAACTCCCAACGACTCCCTGCAGACGCCACCCCCCGATAAGCGCTCATCTTCTGTTCCAAATCGAGTATATAATCCGCCGGAATAAAAGCAGTCAGCTTCAAATCGATTTGAGTATCGTCAACCTGGGGAATCTCCTGCCCGCGAATTTCCCGAATCGCCTCCTCCAACATCTCCGTATATAAATCGAATCCCACCACGTTAATCTGCCCCGACTGTTGCGCCCCCAGGATATCCCCCGCGCCGCGAATCTCCAAATCCCGCATCGCTAACTGATAACCGGAACCCAACTGGGTAAATTCCTGAATTGCTCTCAAACGTTTCTGGGCATCTTCCGTTAACATCGCCCTGCCGTCGCCATCGGTAGGATAAAACAACCAGGCGCGAGCTTGAATGCCGGCTCGCCCGACGCGCCCCCGCAACTGATACAATTGGGCCAGACCGAATTTGTGAGCGTCTTCTACTAAAATGGTATTGACCCGAGGAATGTCCAAACCAGATTCGATAATCGTGGTACATACCAAAATATCCGCTTCCCCAGAACTAAAACCCAACATAATCGATTCCAACTGTGCCGCATTCATCTGTCCGTGAGCGATCGCTATCCTCGCCCCCGGCACCATCTCGCGCAACTTACCCGCCACGTCTTCGATGCCCTCCACCCGAGGCACCACATAAAATACCTGTCCGCCCCGGTCCAACTCTTGCCGAATGGCAGAGCCCGCCGTTTCCAACCCCAAAGCTGCTAAATGGGTTTTAATCGGACGGCGGGCGGGGGGCGGCGTGGTAATGACGCTCATCTCCCGCACCCCAGATAAAGCCATATATAAGGTTCGCGGAATCGGGGTTGCCGTCAGGGTGAGAACGTCAACCTTTGTTTTCATGGCCTTGATTTTTTCCTTCTGGTTGACTCCAAACCGCTGTTCTTCGTCAACTACTAATAGCCCCAAATCTCGAAAACTCACTTTTTTACCCAAGATAGCGTGAGTGCCGACGATGATATCGATTTCCCCCGTTGCCAACCTTTCGTAAATTTCCCGCTTTTCGTTGGTACTTTTAAATCGGTTCAACAGGGCGACTTCGATGGGATAGGGGGCGAAACGTTCTTTGAGAGTGTGATAGTGTTGTTGGGTTAAAATTGTCGTGGGGGCGAGTAGCGCTACCTGTTTGTCGGCCAACACCGCTTTAAAAATAGCCCGGATGGCAACTTCCGTTTTGCCGAAACCGACATCGCCGCAAACCAACCGGTCCATGACGCGATCGCTCTCCAGATCCCGCTTCACATCTTGGGTTGCCTTCAACTGATCCGGAGTCGGTTGGTAGGGAAAGGAATTTTCCATCTCCTCCTGCCAGGGAGTATCTGGGGGGTAAGCGAAACCTTGCTGTTGCGATCGCAGGGCGTAGAGTTTCAACAAATCTACTGCCAGCTTCTTAATCGACTTGCGGACTTTATTTTTAGTCTTTTCCCAAGTATTGCCCGTGAGTTTGTTCAGTTGGGGCGCTTTTTTATCGCCGGTTCTAAAACGAGATAAAGTTCCCACTCGATCCGCCGACACTCGCAACAAACCGTCGGCATATTTAATAGTTAAATAGTCTCGGGTTTGGTTGTCGATGGTGATGCTTTCCAATTTGATAAATTTGCCGATGCCGTGTTCCCGGTGAACTACATAATCTCCCGGTTGCAGTTTGTTCGGATCTACTTGTTTGGATGCCGCCCGGCGACGCTTGCGGATATAGGTAGGAGTGGCGAGGGAATGTTGGCCGTAAAATTCGCGATCGCTTACTACCACCAACCGAAACGTCGGCAAAATAAATCCTTCCAGTTCGGCAATGCCGCTATATTTGAGCGCTACGGGGACGTGTTGGGTTTGCTGTTTGTCGATAGCGGCGTAATCTTTGGGCTTATCGATAAATTTGGCGGGACAGTCGTGTTCTTGCAATAATGATACCGTTCGCGACGGTTGGGCCGAGACCAGGAAAATCGAAAAGCGGCGATCGCGTTCTTTGCGGATAGTCTCTGCCAGTTGGGCGTATTGGTGGGGCATCACCGGCAAGGGGCGACTTGCTAAGTTTAAAGTATGAGCGTTGGAGACGAGTTTGCTGGAGGTTTCCGCTACCAGTTCCGATAAATATACTCGCCCAAAAGCTTCGAGAGATTGGAGGGAATCTTTAAAAAGTCGATGGAGTCTGACTGCCGTCGGGGAGGTTTCCTGCCATTGTTCTTCTATATGGTCGAACCAGCGATCGCTATGGGCGGCGCATTGGTCCATTTCGTCTATAGCTATTAATGTATTGTTCGGCAGATAGTCTGCGAGAGAGACAAAATTGAGGAAAGGAGCAATTGCTTCTACTTCGCCCAACCCCCACTGCTTGAAATTAGTAGGAGTGAGGATGAGAGAATCTATTTTGTCGAGCGATCGCTGAGTGGAAGGATCGAACTCTCGAATTTTTTCCAGTTCGTCGCCAAACCATTCCAGACGCACCGGCAGTTCCGCCGCCACCGGGAAAATATCAACAATATCTCCTCGCCGACTCCACTGCCCCTCCGTTTCTACTTGAGGCACGCGATCGTATCCCATTCTGGCGAGAGTTTCGTCTAACGTTTTGGCATTCCAAGTCATGCCTCTGGTGAAGGTGAGGCAGTAGGGTTTAAATTCCGTCGGCGAGGGCAGGTGAGGTTGGAGGGCCCGCTCGCTAGCAACGATGGCCGTGTTGCCTGGCAAATTTCCCGTCGTTAAGTCGGCCAGCACTTGCATCTGTCCCCAGGTTATCTCGTCGGAGTGGGAGGGCTCGTAGGGCGACGCTTCCGAGGTGGGATAAAAATGAACCGTCTGCCAGTCCATCGCTTCGAGTTGGGCCGCCCAGCGACCGGCCTCTTCTAGGGTGGCGGTGACTACGAACAAATTTTGTTCTTTTTCTCGGGCCAGGGCAGAGGCCACTAAACCTTTGGGCAGGCGAGGCAGGCCCATTAGTTGCAGGCATTGTTGTTCGAGTTTGCCCAGGAGTTCGCTAGTTAGGGGCGATCGGCTTAAGGCCCGCACTATGGATGAAAATGTCATAAGAAGTTCTAGTGGTGCTGGAAATGATTTTAATATTTTAAGTAATTTGGGGTTCGGTCCCCAATGATGGCCATTGATTATGGTAACGTCGGCCAAGAAACCCGGTTTCTGAAATATCGGTTATCATCCAAATTACCAACGCTCAAACTTGGAGGAATACCATGCAGTGCGAAATTATCAAAATTCTAGAAGATGGTACGTTAATGCTACCAGATGCTCTCAAAGAAAGCTTAAAAAAAACACCGGAATTAGCCGTCGTTTGGAACGAAAATTTAATCGTAATTAATCGCCAAGAGCGAGTCAATTATGAGGAAGAACTCTCGAAAGAAGACCACATAAAACGTCTTTTTGAAACCATGCAAAAACTATCGCTTTTAAACGAAATAGAGCCAATTACAGAGGAAGAAATCCAAGCAGAAATAGAAGCTTATCGAGAAGAAAAACGTGCCCGCAAGCAAGGAGGAGTTTAAAGATGCGCGTTGTTCTCGATACCAACACGGTAATTTCTGCTGTTTTTTGGGGTGGATTTCCCGGAAGAATTGTAGAACTGGCTAAAACTAATGCTATTAGTATCTGCACTTCTCGACCTTTGTTAGATGAATTAATGGATGTTTTGAGTCGCAAAAAGTTTTTAGCGAGATTTAATCTAATTGCCTCGACACCTTCAAAAGTGCTGGCAGATTATGCCGCGTTAGCAGAAGTTGTATCCGTGCCAAATGTTCCTAGCGTTGTGGCTGACGACCCCGACGATGACGAAGTAATTGCTTGTGCGGTAACAGCAAAAGCAAATTATATTATTTCGGGCGATCGCCACTTACTAAAAATCGGCAATTACGATGACATTTTCATCGTTAATGCTAATCAATTTATTGACATTTTTAATGCTTAAATTTCTCAAAAAACTTAAATTAACTCAAATTAATCGAGTTTTCTTATTAACTTTCTGTTGGTTAATTCTGCCCTTGTTAACCTTAGAAATATTGTTAATCGTCTTAGAACCATACTTATTTAAAGGACTTTATCAATACGACCCAGATTTAGGCTTTCGAGTGCGCCCTCATGCCAACGGTAACAATCAATTTGGTTTTAACGATCGCGACTATCCCCTCTTAAAAGAACCGGGTAAATATCGCGCCCTCATCGTCAGCGATTCTTTTAATTGGGCGGGGGGACAAAATGGAAATTATACCGCTTTATTGGAGCAGAAACTTGAGAACTATTACGGCAAACATCGAGTAGATATTATTAATGCCGGCTATCCGGGAACCCACACCGTCGAACAATTGGCAATGTTAAAAAAATATGGCTTGCAATACAATCCCGATTTAGTGATTTTGGGGTTTTTTGTGGGTAACGATTTTCGCGATGCCGACCCCCATAGAAAAAGAATTATTGTTAACGATTTGTACGTCGATATTGATAAAAATAAAGAGTTAATTATTTTCGGCTATCCTATGATTGGCAAGTCGAGATTGTTGTTATTTATTCAACAAAAATATAAAATTTGGCAGGAGTTACGGCGGGCAAAAAAAGAAGGGTCAAGAAACCAGGTTTTTTTGAAAAACCCAAGAAACCAGGTTTTTTTGAAAAACCCAAGAAACCAGGTTTTTTTGAAAAACCTGGTTTCTGAGATGTCTAAAAACCCCCCAGATAACCGACGAGAAAAATCTCCTGGTATTCTCTCCCCAGAAGCGTTTCTCCAAGTGGAAAAAAGCCGATTAAAATTTTGTAAAAAAGACGATTTGGCGCGGGGGAAGCGAGACGAAAATATTAATTATATTTTAAACGGTATTTCCGAGATGAAAGCCTTGTTAGATGCTAAAAAGATTAAACTGATTGTTGCCATCTATCCCGACGAATATCAAGTAAGCGATCGCCTCTTTCAAGAAATAATGGAAAGGTTCGATTTAAACCCAGAAAATTACATTGTCAATTGCCAGCAGCAAATATTAATCGAACATTTAGAAGCTAACGGCATTCCTTACATCGATATGCTGCCCAGGTTCAGAAAAGAACAAATTAATCGCCATCTTTATTTATTAAGAGAACCCCACTGGAACTCTGCCGGCAATCAATTAGCCGCCGATATTTTATTCGAGTATTTAATCACAGAAAAAGTCGTTCCTCATCGCTAAAGCGATTACTACTAACCCAATAACGTCGTAATTTCAACTTTAACAATGAAAAAGACTGTCTCTCTATTACGTCAAATCGTAATTATTTCTATCATCACCTTTATCTTAACCGAAATAACCTTCAGAATTTATCATCGAATTAATCCTTCGTTTATGTTTTACGACACCTCTTATAACAGGTGGCGCGGCAAACCTTTTGCAGAAGATTACGATTTTAAGTTAAATTCCAGAGGTTTTAAAGATGTAGAATTTAGCCAACAAAAAGAAGCAGGAACTTATCGAATTATCGGTCTGGGAGATTCCTTTGCTTATGGAGTAGTTCCCTACCAACACAACTATTTAACTTTACTCGAAGAGCAATTAAATAATAACAATAACCAAAAAATCGAAGTGCTGAATATGGGATTAATTGGCACCGGTCCCAAGGATTATTTATCTGTTTTAGTCAACGAAGGTTTGGCATTAAATCCCGATATGGTGCTTCTATCATTTTACATCGGGAACGATTTTATCGACAATCGCATTACAGGCATGGATAGGAAAGTTTTAAGCGATCGCGACTCTTACGTTATTACCTTCATTCGGGGCTTAATTAAAATTCACAGTCAATATCAAGGTCACGTTTACTTCACCAAAGACGATAAATACGAAGACGATGGAGCCACTTTCAGCGATGAAGTTTATTTACAAAAGACTCAAGAAAGAAGCCTAATTTTTAACCGCAAACCAGCAAGACCGGAACCTTTTAAAAATGCCTTTAACGATGCCTTGGGGGATTTACTAAAAATTAAAGAAATTTGCGATTATCATAAGATAAATCTAGTCATAGTTTTAATTCCCGACGAAGTACAAGTCAGCCCAACCCTTCAAAAAAAAGTAATAGAAGCTTTTGGAGTCAGCCAAGATGCTTTTGATTTTAAGCTAGCTAATAAATTACTAGCCGCAGAATTTGATAAAAATAACATTAATTATCTCGATTTGTACGATTATTTTAAACCTAAAGGCGGCGAAATTTCGTTTTACAAACCCAACGATACCCACTGGAATATCGCCGGGAACAAATTAGCAGCAGAAGCGATCGAAAAATATTTATCAGAGAACTTTTTCGAGTAGATTAGACTCGTTTGTAGTAAGCACTTCAGTGCTTGAAAATGACTTTATTAAAAGCACTGAAGTGCTTACTAGGAACTTGGCAAGCTATAATGATTAGAGACAATTGTCAAAGTATCAATTAAAACCGATGAACCAACGACCAAATCCCAACCCAAACCCCTTCGACGACACCCCACCCGCCGAAACATCTCAAACTCTAGGGGAAAAAGACGAGCAAATGGAAGTTGTAGAAGTTTATAATCCCGACACAAAAGTAATGCTCGAACGCTTTACTTTAATGTTAATAGCTGTGGGGGTTATTGTAGGAGCAATTTTATCCGTGGGCATTGTCTATCTTCTCGAAAAAACTGGGTTGACTGCTACTCCCAACGAAGTGCATATAGAAAGAGGAGAGTAGCGGCCATATTCCTTGAAATGCTAAATCTAAAATCTAAAATCAAAAGCCTAAAATCAAAATAGCTCTAACGGATGATTGTGGCGATCGCTCTTATCTGGTAATCTGAAGAAAGATGACAAACAAGTAAAAAAATAAGATTATGACCAATTCTCAACCGCCAATTCCAGAACAATATGTGCCCTTTCTCCAAAAGGTAATGACTCAGGCACAATTACCAGACATCTACGATGCCAGAGATATTACCGTAGTAGTTTTTCGCACCATGCGCGATTTAATGACTACAGATGCAGCTAATAAAGTCGCGTCGGAATTAGAGACAAAAGAGGCTGAAAAAGAGGAAAAAGTCGATAACGATGATGTGGCATTTTTGTGGAAAGATACCAATCCTCTAGTTGCTTTTCTCAGTAAAGTTCGTCCCCCTTTAGAGTTTGATGGCGATACTTTTATCTTCCGCGTCAATCAAGAATCTGGAGTACCAAAAGGCATCGAGCCAACTACAGTAATTAAAGCAGTATTTTCTGCAACTAAGCCAGAATTATCGCCGGAAAGAGTAACAGAAATAGCTAGCTTTTTGCCCGATAAAGTTAAAGTTCTTTGGAACGAAGCTTAATTGTCAATTGCTAATTGTTAATCCTAAGCATTAACCATTAGCCTGTCCCAAAAACACCGGTAGTTCAGAAACCCGGTTTTTTGAAAAAACCGGGTTTCTTGTATTTTTTCAAAAAACCGGGTTTCTTGTATCTGATTATTCCCAGTTAACTTTTATTTCTTTCTCAGCAGAAATTAAGCTTCTAGGGATTTAATATTAGTCAATAAAACTAACTAACTTTTATGAACGTCAAATACTTGGCCGCTGGCACTGCAATTTCTCTTCTGGGATTAGGCGTAGCTGTAACTAACCCAGACAATTATGGAACTGCTAAAGCTAATGTCATTGCCCAAAATAATCTCTGTACTAATGACAATTGTCTCGTTTATAACGATGACGGCATCGCTATCCAAGGAACAGATCCAGTCGCCTACTTTCGAGAAGCTAAATTAGTAGCAGGAAACAGTCAGTTTAAACACGAATGGAACGGCGCAATTTGGCATTTTTCGAGATCTCAAAACCGCGATTTATTTGCTGAAAATCCCGAACAATACGCCCCCCAATACGGCGGTTATTGCGCCTATGCAGCTAGTAAAGGTGAAGTTGCCCCCACAGATCCGGCAGCTTGGACTATTGTTGATGGCAAACTCTATCTTAATTTCAGTTTAGAAGTACGAGATTTGTGGTCGAAAGATATTCCCGGTAATATTGCTAAAGCTGATGAAAATTGGCCTCTGCCGGAATTGACTGGCAATTAACAATTGACCGCTGACTGTTGTGTTCCGTTTCACTTCACCCAACCTACATTTTTTGACTGCCGGAATTGACTGGCAATTAATAATTGATTGTTGGGTTTCGTTTCACTTCACCCAACCTACTAGCTACTAGCTACTAGCTAACAATTGACTGTTGAGTGTTGGGTTTCGTTTCACTTCACCCAACCTACATTTTTTTGACTATTAACTAAGGAAAAATACATGGTTAAAACTGCTTTAACGCCTTTCATTCGTAAGTTAAATTCCCCTTTAAGCAAAAAGCAAATAACTGTTTTACAAATCAATTTAGGTAAGCGCTGCAATCTTGCCTGTACCCACTGTCATGTAGAAGCTGGACCCAAACGTACCGAAGAACTTTCTCCCGAAATTTGCAACCAATTAATAGAGGTAATTAATCGTTTTCCTCAAATTCAAACTGTGGATTTGACCGGGGGTGCCCCGGAAATGAATTACGGTTTTAAGCCTCTGGTAGAAGCGGCAAAAGCTACTAATAAAGAAGTAATCGTTCGTTCTAATTTGACGATTTATTTTGTCGAAGGTTTTAAAGATATTCCCGAATATTGCGCCGCCAATCAATTGAGAATTGTTGCTTCTCTTCCTTGTTATTTGGAAGCAAATGTGGATAAAATGCGCGGCAATGGAGTTTATAACGAATCGATTCGCGCCTTGCAATGGTTGAACGATTTGGGCTATGGAAAAGACCCTAATTTAATCTTAGATTTGGTTTACAATCCTACTCTCCCTACTCAAGAAAAATTCTCTTTGCCTCCAGAGCAAGCTAAGTTAGAAAAAGATTATAAAGCTTATCTGGAAGAGTATTTTGGCATCCAGTTTAACCAACTTTTGACTATTACTAATTTGCCCATCGGTAGGACTAAGCTTTATCTCCAACGGCAGAAACTCCATCAACCTTATTTAGAGTTTCTGGAAGATAATTTTAATGCCAATACTGTCGAACCTTTAATGTGTCGCAACGAACTGTCCATAGATTATTTGGGAAATGTCTATGACTGCGATTTTAATCAGATGGAAAATCTGCCTGCTAAAACTAATTCTGGGGAAACAATAACCGTTGCCAAATTATTAGAAGCTGGCAGTTTGGACTTAATTAATGAGGTACAAACCGCCCCCTATTGTTACGGTTGTACGGCGGGATGCGGTTCTAGTTGTGGGGGTTCTTTAGTTTAAATTGTCGAGTATAGCAATCCTAAACGGGTTGTGAAAAATTAAAAATTATCAAAAAAAGTAGAAAAAATCATTTATTCTTAAGTTTTCTCTACTTTTCCCTCTTCCCTATTCTCTACTATTGCCTTTTGCCTCTTGCCTTTTGCCTAAAAGCGACCAACTTTTGGACACAACTCAGATAGGACTGCTATAGTTATAATAGAGGGGTTGCCGATAAAGTTGAAATCAAATTTGATGGTAAAAATATCTACAAAAACACAATCCACCTCTATTATTGCTGCTAATTTTCACGCTCTTTCTGACTCCTTGCGAGTTTCAATTTTGGAATTATTGCGCCACGAGGAGTTATGCGTTTGCGAACTGTGCGATCGCCTCCAAGTACCTCAATCTAAACTCTCTTTTCACCTCAAAATTCTTAAAGACGCTTCCCTAGTTAGAGCCCGCCAAGAAGGTCGCTGGATGTATTACAGTCTCAATTTCTCTCAATTTGCAACCCTCCAAAAATATCTGGCCGAGTTTCAATTATTAACTCCCAGGCAACCCGGGCGGCGCTGTCCCGATTTTTCCTAAGTCCAAATAGAGATTTTCTAATTTCTTAACCAAGCTTTAACTCAACATATCAAAAAAATTTGATATATTAATCTCGCACCTCTTTTAAAGCGAGGAAAAAAATAGGTATGAAAGCAAAAAGGTTAATTAAAAACCTATTGACAGTCGCAGCCCTGACTCTGGTTGCTTCCTGCGGTTCTGGTTCTTCGGAAAAAGTAGAATCCATCGAGATAGACGGTTCGAGTACCGTTTATCCCATCACCCAAGAGATAGTCCAACAGTTTAAGGCCGCCAACAACCCTTCAGAAGAAATTACCGTCAGCTTCTCGGGAACTGGTGGGGGGTTTAAGAAATTCTGCGCGGGAGAAACGGATATTAACGATGCTTCGCGCCCCATCAGCAAAGACGAGATGGAATTGTGCAAGCAAAACGAGGTTTTCTACATAGAATTGCCGGTGGCCTTTGACGCCTTGACGGTAGCAGTCAATCCTCAAAATACCTGGGCCTCGGAGATTACCGTTGGGGAATTAAAAAAGATTTGGGAACCAGGGGCCCAAAGAAAAATTACGAGATGGAATCAAGTGCGCCCGAATTGGCCGGATAGACCTTTAAAGCTTTACGGCCCGGGTAGCGACTCGGGTACTTTTGATTACTTTACCGAGGCAATAGTGGGTGAAGCGGGGGCGAGTCGCAGCGACTATACCGCCAGCGAGGACGACGAAATCTTGGAACGGGGCGTCAGTTCCGATATTAATGCTTTGGGTTATTTTGGTTTTTCCTATTACGAACAAAATCAAAACGACCTCAAAGCATTGGCGATCGATAACGGTAAAGGTTCTCCAGTTTTGCCGTCGGTTAAAGCGGTGGAAAATAACCAATATCGACCCCTTGCCAGACCGTTATTTATATATGTCAATGCCGCCCAAGTTCGGGATAATCCGTTAATGGCAGAATTCCTGGATTTTTACTTACAAAATGCGGCTGAGGTAGTGGGTTCGGTGGGTTACGTTCCTTTCGATAAAGACGATTATTTGGTGCTTTACCGCAACTACCATAAAACTAAAGTCGGAACGGTTTTTGCTGGGGAGTCGCAGTTTGAACTTACCATCGACGAAGTGTTAACTAAACGGGCTGAATTTTAGTCAGTTAGCAAAGTTTTTTGTTGTTCGGAAAAATATTAATGAATCAAAGCAATTCTCCAGTTAATTCAACCGCAGTTCGAGCTGGAAGCAAGCTCAGTTTTTTTGAAAAATATCTCACCGTTTGGGTATTTTTGTGCATCGTCGCAGGCATTATTCTCGGTCGATTATTTCCGGGAGTTGCCGTAACTCTCGATGCTATGAGCATCTATCAAGTTTCAATTCCTATCGCAATTTGTCTGTTTTTTATGATGTATCCCATCATGGTGAAAATAGATTTCACCCAGGCAGTAAACGCGATTCGCGCCCCGAAACCAGTGATTTTAACTTTAGTAGTTAACTGGTTAATCAAACCTTTTACAATGGTAGCTTTTTCTCAGTTTTTTTTAGGGTGGTTGTTTCGCCCGTTAATTGTGGGAACCGAGACCTTGCGAGGCAGCGAAGTCGAAATCGCAAATTCCTATATTGCCGGTACGATTTTATTAGGAATTGCTCCTTGTACCGCTATGGTTTTAATGTGGGGTTATTTGTCTTTTTCCAATCAAGGACATACCTTAGTTATGGTGGCAATTAACTCTCTGACCATGCTATTTTTATACGCACCTTTAGGGAGGTGGTTGTTAGCTGCTAACGATTTAACGGTGCCTTGGCAAACCATTGTTTTGTCGGTATTAATTTATGTAGGTTTGCCTTTAGCTGCTGGAGTTTATAGCCGCCACTGGATTTTCAAACATAAAGGCAAAGATTGGTTCGATCGCAAATTTCTCAAATATTTAAGTCCGGTAGCTACTGCCGCACTTTTAATTACTTTGGTGTTGCTTTTTGCTTTTAAAGGAGACTTAATTGTTAACAATCCTTTACACATTTTGTTAATAGCAGTTCCCCTGTTTATCCAAACCAATTTTATTTTCCTTATTACTTATGTAGCGGCTTGGAAAATGAAGTTATTTTATGAAGATGCAGCCCCAGCAGCATTAATTGGAGCTAGCAATCATTTTGAGGTAGCTATTGCTACTGCAGTAACTTTATTTGGTTTAAATTCCGGGGCAGCTTTGGCAACAGTTGTGGGGGTTTTAATCGAGGTTCCAGTAATGTTAATGTTGGTGGAATTTTGCAAAAAAACTGCTTTTTGGTTTCCCAGAGAACCGGAAAAGGCAAGTTTGCCAGATCCTCGTTGTTTGAAAGTACCATCTTGAGCGTCGCCGGTCGAGAAATCTGGTTTTTTGGTATTCCAGAAACCAGGTTTTTTAAAAAATACCTTCGCCATTTTTTTGTAGGTTGGGTGGAGCGAAGCGGAACCCAACATCAAGAGTTGGGTTCCACGGAGGTCCGCACAACCTACAAAGAACTCAAAAACTCGGTTTTTGGGTGTCCCAGAAACCAGGTTTTTTCAAAAAACCTGGTTTCTAGAAATGAGTATTAATTTTGGAGTTTAAACCATGAAAAAGGTCATGTTTGTTTGCAAAAGAAATTCTTGTCGTTCCCAAATGGCGGAGGGTTTTGCTAAAACTTTAGGGGAGGGAAAAATTGCCGTTACCAGTTCCGGTTTGGAAGCAAGTAAAGTACATCCTACTGCTATAGAAGTAATGTCAGAAATTGGCATCGATATTACGGACCAAACTTCTAATCCTTTGAGCGATTTTAAGGCTGAAGATTACGATGCGGTCATTTCTTTATGCGGTTGCGGCGTTAATTTGCCCGAGGAATGGGTGACGAGAGCAGTATTTGAAGATTGGCAATTAGACGACCCAGACGGACAACCGATAGAAACTTTTTATCGGGTTCGGGATGAGATTAAAGAACGAGTTAAAAAGTTAATTGGTTAAGCAATTAACAATTGTTGGGAATTGGGAATGGGGCTCCCCCCCGCCCCCCTTAAAAAGGGGGGAGCCAGAGGAATAAATTTTAATTTTTCTGGGTAATGGGGAATTGGGAATTGGCAATGGAGAATTGGGAAAAGTTTCGGGTTTTTAGATTATTTTATGGTGCGCGGAGCGCACCCTACTCATTGATTTTTAATCTGACTCTCAGATTAAATACGGAAATTTGCTAGATAATTGAAGAGGAAAAAATCATAAAAATTAATCGCTGATGAACGATTCCCAACCGCCAACAGAAAATCAACCTAAAAAACAAGGTAAAAACAAATTTATAAAAATCAGTATAGCCATTGCAGTTGTCGCTTTACTCGCCGTTGCCCAACAATTTTTCGACATTCAACAACTGTTGATAAATTCCTTAAATTGGATAAGAGATTTAGGAGTAGTAGGATACGCAGTCTTTATTATTATCTACATTTTGGCTGCGGTTTTATTTATCCCCGGTTCTTTACTCACTCTGGGGGCGGGTTTTCTCTTTGGAGTCATTAAAGGTTCCATTTTGGTGTCCGTCGCTTCCACTTTGGGGGCAGCCTCGGCCTTTATCGTCGGTCGTTACTTCGCCCGGGGTTGGGTGTCCAAACAGATAGCAGGAAAACAGCAATTTAAGACCATCGACGAAGCGGTGGCCGAGGAAGGATGGAAAATTGTAGGGTTGACGCGACTTTCGCCCATTTTTCCCTTCAATTTGCTTAACTATGCCTTTGGCGTTACCCAGGTATCTTTAAAAGATTACGTCGTGGCTTCCTGGATCGGCATGATGCCGGGAACGGTGATGTATGTTTATTTTGGTTCCCTGGCCGAAAGTCTGGCTACCTTGGGAGAGGGAGAAAAAACTCCCTTGGAATGGGCCTTGTTTGGGGTGGGGTTGTTGGCCACGGTGGCCGCGACCGTTTACGTTACCAAAGTTGCCAGAGAGGCGTTGAACCGAAAAATTTCCTGATTTTTTGGGGTGGGAAGCGATCGCCTCTAACAAAATTGGTTCAAAATAAGAAAATGGCACTAAGGGAGTAGCAAAAAAATAAAGTACCGGTCCGGAGTAGGTTGGGTGAAGTGAAACGGAACCCAACACCGATATCTTATTAAATTGCTAGTCCCTAACAGAAGAAAACCCCCGAGGTCATAATGAGTCCGGAGTAGGTTGGGTGAAGTGAAACGGAACCCAACACCGGTATCTCCGGAAAATTGCTAGTCCCTAACAGAAGAAAACCCCCGAGGTCATAATGAGTCTAAAAGCCGTTCTCTTTGACTTTAATGGCATCATCATTAACGACGAGCCCATCCACGAAAAACTGATAGAGCAACTGCTCATTGAGGAAAATCTCCTGATGAGGTCGGGGGAGTTTCGCCAGTTTTGCCTGGGTAGGAGCGATCGCGCCTGTCTCAAGGATATCCTGGCCCAACGCGGTCGCTACGTTGCCGAAGGTTATATCGATCGACTGCTGCAACGCAAGGCCGAAGCATATCTTCGCGAGTTGGAAGCACTAGAAAAACTGCCCATCTACCCCGATACCCGAGAACTGATTTTAAAGATGAGCCAAAGCTATCTGAGAATGGCCGTAGTCAGCGGGGCCGTCCGTTCAGAAGTAGAAATGGTGTTGGGGCGGGCCGGACTGGGACAATATTTTAGGGCGATCGTGGCCGGGGACGACATTAAAACCAGCAAACCCGAACCCGATGGCTATCTGTTGGCCATAGAACGTCTCAATCAATTGGAGCCCGAATTAAACTTACAACCGGGAGAATGTCTGGCCATAGAAGATAGTTTTGCCGGTATTGAAGCGGCCAAACGAGCGGGCATTCCGGTAGTAGGCGTGGCCCATACCTATCCCTTTCATATGCTGCAACGGTTGGCATCTTGGTGCGTCGATTATCTCTCGGAGTTGGAGTGGGAGAGGATTAAACAGGTTTACGAAGGGTCGCCGCTTCCTTCTGTTTAAAGAAAAGTTAAAGAAAAGCCCTTGTCGTAATTCTCTGTTTTTGTTAATATAGTAAATGGCTTAAGCCAAATTTTCAGGCAACATTTGGCCCTCAAGGGGAATTAGCTCAGTTGGTAGAGCGCTGCAATCGCACTGCAGAGGTCAGGGATTCGAGTTCCCTATTCTCCATTTATTTAAAACTCTTGTCATCCTTGGCTTCTGGAGTACGATTGCAGCGCTCTAACCCAACTATCGCATTAATTTTCTCTCAATTTTCTCTCAAAAGGTTTTTTTGAGTAAGGGAAAATTAGGAAAATAACGGTAAATTAAGAGATTAGAGATTTACCAGAGATTCGAGTTCCCTATTCTCCATTTATTTTTAAAGCAGTCAAAGTTAATAATCAAACTTAATAACTCTTATCAATTGCCGACAAAGTAAAAAAATAAGTCGGTTTATTAAGCAATGGTAAAAAATGTAACATCTTGTGAAATTAAAGTTTGATATAGAAATAGTTAGATATGATGAAAAAAATCTAAAGAAGCGATCGCTTCTTTAGAAAAGGTTATTTTGCTAGTTTGAGATAATCTGCCAGGGGACAAGCTTTTCCCATCGAAAAAAAGATGGGTATTTATCTTTAACAGGAGGTTTTATGACTCCCACGATGTTACGACAACTTTGGTCTTTAGTAGAAAATACTCAGGCAGCGACCTTAGTCAGTCTGGATGATAAGAATCTAGTACAGTGGTTGATCGAGCAATTAAAAAGCAACAGCTCCTTAAGCCAAAACGAAACAAATCGGGCAATGGACTACATCCAGTCGCGAATATCTTTAATTAGGGACTTGGCAGAAGAACGCTTATCTGCAGAGCCATCAGGATAAGAAAGTAACGAAAATTCATACTCGTAGTAATACTAGAAATCGAGCAAGCACCTTGACGATCCAGCAACCCAATGTAAGATTAAGAACGAAAAAAGACTTGGGGCGATCGCTGCTTTGACAGCGTTGATGGCCTCGGTTTATTCGTTCCCTCTAAAAAAAGAGAGTTAAAAAGATAACTATGCGCAAGTTAACTTCTTTGTTGCTGGCAACCACGCTCTTAGCGGCCCCGCTAACAGGGTGTGGAGAGACTGGGGGCTCCCAAATGAGTAGCAGCAGCCGCTTGGATACAGTAAAAGAACGCGGCCAGCTAATCTGTGGAGTAGAAGGAAATATTCCAGGATTTAGCTTTGTGGATCAAAGCGGCAACTATTCTGGTATCGATGTCGATGTCTGCAAAGCAGTGGCCGCCGCCCTGTTTAACGACCCCAATGCCGTAGAATACCGCAACCTAGACTCCACAGAAAGGTTTACCGCTTTAACGGGAGGAGAGGTAGATATGCTCTCTCGGAACACCACCTGGACTATTAGCCGAGATACCGCAGTAGGTCTGGAATTTGCCCCCACCACATTTTACGACGGCCAGGGAATGATGGTCCGTCAAGATAGCGGCATCCAATCCCTCAGCGATTTTGCAGGTAAATCGGTGTGCGTCGAAACTGGGACTACTACCGAACTGAATCTAACGGACAAAATGCGCCAAGCAGGAGTCGAGTTTAATCCCGTGGTTTTCCAAGAGGCTAATGCTGCCTACGCCGCATATTCCGAAGGACGCTGCGAGGGCATGACCTCCGATAAATCCCAACTAATCGCCCGCCGCAGTACCCTACCCAATCCCGGCGAACACGTTCTTTTGGATGTCACCATGTCCAAAGAACCCCTGGGCCCGGTGACGCCAAATAACGACTCGGCCTGGTTCGATACGGTGAAGTGGGTAACTTATGCGTTGATCGAAGCGGAAGAATTAGGGATTACCCAAGGGAACGTAGACGAACAGAAAACATCGGAAGATCCCACCGTCCGACGCTTTCTGGGAGTAGAAGGAAGCTTGGGCGAAGATATGGGTTTGCCTAACGATTTTGCCTACCGAGTGGTTAAAAACGTCGGCAATTACGGCGAAGTTTACGACAGAAATTTAGGTCAAGGTTCTCAATTTAAGTTAGATCGCGGTCTTAACGATCTCTGGACTCGCGGCGGTCTTCTTTATTCTCCTCCTTTCCGTTAATTTTGGTATCTGGTGAAAGCCTGAAAAAACCAGAAACCCGGTTTTTTGAAGAATACCTTCGCCAGCATCGAGATTTAACAAAAAACCAGAAACCCGGTTTTTTGAAGAATACCTTCGCCAGCACCGAGATTTAAGAAACCGGGTTTTGCCGAAATTACCCGGTTTCTGGCGGGCGAGTTAGCCGTTTTCTTGCAGCTAGAGGATTTACCCCTTTTTATTTTTTAAGGGGGGAGCAATTTTAACTCAAAGTCCCCCTTTTTAAGGGGGATTTAGGGGGATCTTAGTAGAACTAACCCAACACAGAAAGGCAATAATTATTAATTGTTAATTATTAATTATTAATTGTTAATTAAATATGAGCAATCATCCAGAGGAAAAAATCCCCTTGTGGCGAGACGATCGCTTTTGGCGCGTTGCTTTACAAGTATTAGCTGTAGCGATATTTGTGGCGGCAATAATCTGGCTGGGAATTAACTTCAGTCGCAGCGAACAAGGGGGCAGAATTGATTTTAGTTTTTTAAACAAAGCGGCTAGCTTTGGCATCGGCGAAGGTTTAGTAACTTACAATCCTTCAGACCCATACAGGCAAGCTTTATTAGTAGGATTGGTTAATTCCCTGAGAATAACCGTATTAGGAATTATCCTGACAACAATTCTGGGAGTAACTGCAGGCATAGCTAGTTTTTCTGAGAATTGGTTGCTCAGACAATTGAATCGAATTTATGTAGAAGTAGTGCGCAATACGCCGCTGCTTCTACAATTGTTTTTCTGGTATTTTGCCGTATTTTTTAATCTGCCAAACCCGAGTAATAGAATAGTATGGCTGGACTCGATTTATCTGAGTAAAAGAGGCATTGCTTTGCCTTGGCCGGAGAATAAATTAACTGTTTGGTTTGGTTTAATTCTCTTAGTAATAGGAGCGATCGCCGCTGTTTTTATCTGGCGGTGGCGAATGAAATTAATCGTAGAAAAAGGTATGTCCGGTAAACCCCAACTAATGGGTTTAATTGGCATCGGCATTGCTGCCCTATTAATCATTATTTTCGGACTGGGTTGGCAAGTTCCCAAACCTACAGAAACAGGACAACTTATCGGGGGAGTAAATCTAACTTTAGAATTTTCTGCCTTGCTGGTAGGTTTGGTATTTTACACGGGAGCTTTTATTGCAGAAATAGTCAGGGGTGGAATCCAAGCTGTCCCCAAAGGACAATGGGAAGCGGCAAAGTCTCTTGGTTTAAAGTCAGGTCTGGTAATGCGCTTAGTCGTATTTCCCCAAGCATTGCGGGTAATAATTCCTGCTTTAAGCAGCCAATATATGAACTTAGCTAAAAACTCCAGTTTGGCAGTAGCGATCGGCTTCCCAGATTTGTACTCCGTGGCTAATACAACTTACAACCAAACCGGTCGCCCGGTGGAAGTTTTTATCTTAATTATGGCGACTTATCTTTCAATTAACCTCGTCATTTCTCTAGCGATGAACTACTTCAATAAAACCGTTGAGTTGAAGGAAAGGTAAGGGGGGCAGCTCAATTATGAAGCGAACCAAACAATGGTCGCTTTTTGTCAATCGTCAATTGTCAATTGTTAATTGCTTCCCTATTATTTTTTTGCAAATATGAGATGCTCCCATTAACAACTAACAACTAACAACTAACAATTAACAATTAACGATTAACAATTAATAATTAACAATTAAACTGAAATGACAGCAACTAATACCGAACCAACGACAATAAATTCACCGCCCCTAACCGAAACCAGTCCTATAGAATGGTTGCGCCAAAACCTATTTAGTACCTGGTACAACAGCCTACTAACATTTGTTTTATTCGGCATCATTATGGCTGCCCTAAATAATTTATTAGGATGGGCGGTTAGCGTTGCCGAATGGGAAGTTTTAAAAGCAAATTGGCCGCTATTTTTTACAGGCATTTATCCCAGAGAGCAGTATTGGCGTTTGTGGATAGACTTAGCATTGCTTTGTAGTTTATCCGGTATTTCTTGGGGAATTATTGCTAGAAATGCTGCCACTTTATTCGATTTATCGATATTAATTACTCTGGCAATAATTCCGGCAGTCTTAGTATTAATTCCCGCCAGCATAACCGCCAAACCATTATTAATAGGAATGGTATTGCTAGTAGTCGGCAGCGCTTGGGTGGGGAAACAATTAGGCAGAAAAAAACCGAGTTTGGCAGTTTGGCTCTCTTTAGCTTGGTTTATTTTATTTTTAATTTCTTTGTGGTTAATCGGAGGAGGGTTGGGATTAGAAGAAGTCTCCACCAGTAAATGGGGAGGTTTAATGCTGACGATGTTAATGGCAGTCGTCAGCATCGTTTTATGTTTTCCTCTGGGAGTTTTGTTAGCTTTAGGAAGGCAAAGCAAATTGCCAGCGGTCCGGGGTTTTTCTATCGGTTATATTGAAATCATCAGGGGGCTGCCTTTAATATCAATTTTATTCATGGGACAAGTAATGATTCCCATGTTTTTACCCGAAGGAGTGCGACCCGATCGCGTCCTTCGAGCTATAGTAGGATTGACCATGTTTAGCGCCGCTTATTTAGCAGAAAACGTCCGGGGCGGTTTGCAGTCGGTACCCAGAGGGCAAAGCGAAGCGGCAAAAGCACTGGGTTTTCCAACTCCTTTGGTTGTCGGTTTTATTGTTTTACCCCAAGCAATTAAGGTAGCCATTCCGGCAATTGTAGGTCAATTTATCAGTTTATTTCAAGATACAACCTTGCTGGCGATTGTGGGGCTGAGAGAATTATTAGGTATCAGTCGTTCGGTTTTGGCGCAACCGGAATTTTTAGGAGATTATGCCGAAGTTTATTTATTTAACGGGGTAATTTTCTGGATTTTCTGTTATGCGATGTCCGTTGGCAGCCGGCAGTTGGAGAAAAAGTTGAATACTGGTAATAAGTAGGGTCTGCAGAAAAAAAGCAGAACTTGTCGCGAAGGTCGGTAATGGGTAATGGGTAATGGGTAATGGGCAAAGTAAAAATGGGTACACTGCAATGCAAGAAGAAAACCAATAATTTGACGCTTTTTGGTAATGGGGAACGCGGTAATGGGTAATAAGAATGCCCTCAGAAGAAGAAAAAATACCATTCTTTATTTTTACAAAGATTCGATGCTCCCGTAAAAATTAATGCTTTCATAGCAATTTCCTGCAATTAAGAGCCAATCTATTACCCATTACCTATTACCTATTACCTATTACCTATTTTGTCAGCTTTTACGGTTATTCAGCAGACCCTAAGTAATGAGTGCAAGTCACCTTTGAAGGGAACCGAATATACTCGACGCGGGAAGAAAAATTCTCTTTTTGAGTGTGAGTACTCGTCATGAGTGCTCGTAGTGAGAAGCGCAATTCCTACCCGCGTTAAGTATAGTTATCGCTTTTGGGGAATGGGGAATAGTCCATGGGGAATGGGGTGTTTTATTTTTTTGACAACAAAAGTCCCACCACTAAATTTTCAAAATACAGCTTGGTGTCCAGTTTTCTGGTTTGTTGAAGCTATGGACGTCGAGGGCTGTTATGTCCTGGTGGACTGCCGATTCTTCGGTCCATTCTTGGAGGTGATTTTGATTGATATGTTGGAGATTTTTCAGTGGGACCTACTGGTTGTTGGGATGTAGGCCGGATGAGTCACCGATCTGCTAGAATATTCGCTATGGCACGGGGAGCCGACTCCCCAGGCTGAAGCTTTCCAGCAAGATGCAAAACTGGCATTACCAGGTTAGAGTTTTGCCGGAATTGTTTAGGTATTGTACAGCAGCAGAACGTCAAGCAACGTGTATACGAACGGGATGGTATTCCCTTCGTCGACATATTTAATCGGCGCGATAGCGTGCGTTCTGCCGTTTTCCTGAGTTTCTGTATAGTTAAATGACTACACGCGTAAAGAGGTAACCCACATGACTCAACAAGCCACCAAGCTCGTCATCGTCACGGAAAAGTTGCTGCTGAAAAAGATCGCCAAGATCATCGACGAAGCCGGGGCTACCGGTTATACGGTGGTGGACGCAGGCGGTAAAGGCAGTCGCAACGTGCGATCGTCGGGAGGACCAACCCTTTCCGAGACCTACTCGAATATAAAGTTCGAGGTACTCACCCCCAATCGGGATATGGCCGTGAAAATTTCGGATGAGGTTGCGGCGCAGTTTTTCGACGATTATTCGGGAATCGCCTATCTCTGTGACGTGATGGAGGTACTGCACGCGCACAAGTTCTGATTCAAAACCCAAATGCTATTTTAATGGAACCAAAAAAGCCGAGGCATGACCCCGGCTTTTTGTTTTTGGTGGCAGTGTTTCGTGCTTGCGGGAGGTTGACGTCAGCGAAGAAGTCATTTGAATGGACGCGACGCTGACCTTGACAGAGCCGCCGCGTCCATGGCCTGGCTAGGGCAGTATCGGCAGACCGCGACCCGTCTGGGGTCAGCTACCCATCAGCGCCTGGGCGAGCCCGATGAAGAGCGGTATTCCCAAGGCAAGGGCAACCGGCGTGCCGACGGCGGTAGAAGAGCCGATGTAGGCAGAGGGATTGGCCGACGGGATACCGGCTCGTAAAGTAGGCGGTCCTGAGATGTCCGAACTAGAGGCGGCAATGACGGCCAGAATCACGACGCCGCCAAGGCTGAATCCCGTGATGGCGCGAGCAATCATGCCGAGACCGAAGGCTATGAACCCATGCAGCAGGGGTGCCACAAAGGCATATAGGGCGTACCACTGGCCCACCTTGCGCAGCTCGCCGATCCTTGCCGTGGCCTCCATACCCATTACCAGCATCAGTATCGAAAGCAAGCCGCGGAAGAGGGGATTGAAGAAGCTATCATAGACACTTTCCGGCCGGGTTAGTATGCCTAGAGCGAGGCCGAGCAGCAGTGCCGATAGGGCAGAGCCTTGGAGGCTTTCCTTCACGATAGGCCATATCTTGACCCGCTTGCCTGCGGTATCGCGCTTGGGATACCCGCGTGCGATAATACCCTGCTCGCCGAGATACTCGCCTGGGGTAACGCGCTGCTTGCCGAGCTCCTCGTCTGCGGCATTGCGCTGCTTGCTGGCATAAACGCTGGCCAAGACGATCGCAGTCACGAGGGCTGGGATATCCATGAAGGGATAGAGTGCGGCGGCCCAGGCTTCGTATTCGATGCCTTCCGTTTCCAGTAGCGTCAGGGCGGCGGCGAGGGTAGAGCCGCTCACCGCACCGAACAAGCCCGCAGTGGCAATGGCATCCACGGTTTTGACGTTCGGCAGATTGGCCAAGGTGTAGCGCCCGATGAACACGATCAGGATCCCCGTTACCATGGCGAAAAGTGCGGGCAACAGCATCTGCACCAGATTGGCATTGCGGATCGCAATGCCGCCGCTCAGGCCGACTTTTATGAGCAGCATGAAGACGATGAACTTATAGATCGCATCTGGAATTTGCAGTCGGCTATTGAAGGCGGCAACGACCATACCACCAATCAGAAAGCCGAGTGTCGGGGACTGTAACTTCCCCAGGAAGAGCGTCAAGAAATCGGACAAAAAATCCATTTTGTAATTCCTCTTACAAAAAATCTGTTTAAAACAAGTAATTGTCTCTATTTTGTTCGTATTTGAGAGATTTTTGAGCTTAATTAATCGACCTCAAAAAATCCCCAAAATTGGGAATTGTTGCGGTCGAGCTATTTGCTCGCTGGCCCTCGACTCTACACTCTACAAAAAATGTGGTGCAAGGTTAACCTCGCCCGGTTATTTTTGCTTATTAGGTTCGACACACTGGTTTTTCAAATCTATGAAACCTGTTTAATGCCGAACAACAGAGCGTCGAGGGCAAGGCCCATGCAAATAGCTCGACCCTTGCCACGGAGCCCAAGGTGTTATGACCGATCGGGACGTTTACTTTAAAAAAAGTGGGCGGGACTAACCATTTAAGCGACTCGATCGCTTTGGGAACGATTTGTGGTTAGTCCTTAATTAGGAGCTGCAGGGCCAATTTGACATCCTCTCCGCTCTAAAGAGACGGAGATTCCTCTGTTGTCTCATCAAATAAGTTTAGTTGATTAGACTCAGGTTGGGTTGACATTTTATTGAAGTCAGCAACCTTTTTACGGGTTGACACACGTCTTCTCGATGTCCATTTTTTTACTGTGTCCGGTTGCCCCTCGGCCACTTCTTGAAATAAATCTAGTTGT
>CAZSTZ010000024.1:0-29275 GCA_964609515.1 uncultured bacterium
CCTTCGGAAGGTCATACCATGAGTCTTGGAAGGTCATCAATTATTCTGGGAAGGTCAACTATGGATTTTATGTTATAATCTCTTTTGTCCAGTTAACTCAAATTCTGTCTATGACAACGGTAACATCCAAACATATTGAGGTAACAGCCGGCATTTGCGGCGGCAGGGCTCGAATTGTCGGCCATCGAATACTTTAGCCGATGTTTATGCGGCTTTGGCTTATTACCACGACCATTTTCACGAAATCCGACGGCAAATGCATTCTTGATGAAGATTTAGTGAGGGAGATGCAAGCGGAAATTTATTCTAAAATGGAATGTTTTGACCGATAGCGATCGCCTCCGAACAGAACAATTACTAATTACTTGTTTTCCTAGTTAACAAATGCACATCTTGAGCTATGCAACTTTAAGGGAATATGCTAAAAAACATAAAGATTGTCAAGTTCCTTTAGATAACTGGAATAAAGTTGCCAAAAAGGCTAATTGGTCAAATTTAATTGAGGTGCAATCTTTTTTTCCCACGGCTGAGGCTGTTGGTAATTTTACAGTTTTTAATATTAAGGGGAATAAATATCGCTTAATTGTTGACATTAATTACCAAGAGCAAGTAATTTACATTAAATATGTTCTTACCCACGCAGAATACGACAAGGAGTATTGGAAAAATGACCCTTACTTTTAGCTTACAAAAATGTAGCGATTTGTTGGAAAAATACCAGCTAAATTTAATTAAAACAGAGGATGACAACGAACAAGCGCTGGCTGCTGTAGAGGAGTTGATGCACCTGAAAAATCGTACTCCAGAAGAGGATGTTCTTTATGGATTATTGATTGTTTTAATTGAGAAATTCGAGGAGGACTTTTATCATCCGGGTTCCGCATCGACTCCTAATTCAATGTTACTGTTTTTGATGGAACAACAAAACGTAAAACCAGAAGATTTGGTTGAGGTTGTTGGTTCGGAGGATGTCGTGCTGGAGTTGGTTAATGGTGAGGGTGAGATTAGCGACGAATTGGCAGAAACTTTGGGAGATTTTTTTAAGGTCGATTCTAGTTTGTTCAGGAGTGAGCTTTTAGAACTCCCGGGAATCTCAGAAACTTTTACCTCTGTTAATTCCCCATATTCAGACTATCAGCAATTATTGACGGAGGTATTGCAAGCAACCCACAAAAGCGATGGCAACTCAGAAGTTGTCTATCCCCTACTGGCAGGCAACCCAGAAAAACTCGACGACAACTTTATCGCCGCCTTGCAAGCCTGGGAAAAAGCTACACTCCCCAAGGTGGAAGCATCCCAAGCAGAAGACATCGCCGGAGTTATCAGCGAATTCGGCAACCTCATCCAGCAGTTTCCTCTAGCCAACAAAGCGACGAACATGGAAATCGGCCTGGCCTGTTACGAAATCTCCCTAACAGTCTTCACCCGCCACAGCCACCCGGAAATTTGGGCGGCGGTTCAAAACCGTTTGGGCATAGCTTACAGTGACAGAATCAAAGGAGACACCGCAGAAAATCTGGAATTAGCGATCGCTGCCTACCAAAATGCTCTGGAAGTTTATACCAAAGAAGTATTCCCCACCCATTGGGCAGTGATTCAAAACAATTTGGGTACTGCCTACAACGACAGGATATCTGGCGACAGGGCAGAAAATCTGGAATTAGCGATCGCTGCTTACAAAGATGCTTTGCAAGTTCGCACCAAAGAAGAGTTTCCTATCGATTGGGCAGGGACTCAGAACAATTTGGGTACTGCCTACAACTACAGGATATCTGGTGACAGGGCGGAAAATCTGGAAAAGGCAATCGCTGCCTGCGAAAAAGCCTTGCAAGTTCGTACCAAAGAAAAATTCCCCATCGACTGGGCAGGGACTCAGAACAATTTGGGTGCAAATTACAGCGACAGGATATCCGGTGACAGGGCAGAAAATCTGGAATTAGCCATTGCTGCTTACGAAAATGCTTTGCAAGTTCGCACAAAAGAAGAGTTTCCTATCGATTGGGCAGGGACTCAGAACAATTTGGGTAAAGCCTACAACAACAGGATATCCGGCGACAAGGCAGAAAATCTGGAATTAGCCATTGCTGCCTACCAAAAAGCTCTGGAAGTTTACACAAAAGATGGCTTCCCCAACCGATGGGCAACGACTCAGAATAATTTGGGCGCTGCCTACAGTGACAGAATCAAAGGAGACAGGGCAGAAAATCTGGAATTAGCGATCGCTGCCTTCCAAAAAGCTCTGGAAGTTTACACAAAAGATGCTTTCCCCACCGACTGGGCAACGACTCAGAATAATTTTGAATTAACGATCGCTGCCTACCAAAATGCTCTGGAAGTGCGCACAAAAGAAGCTTTCCCCACCGACTGGGCAACGACCCAGAATAATTTTGGCACTGCCGATAGTAAAAGAATCAAAGGAGACACCAAGATAATCCAAATGCCCTTCGTCCCTTCACTTTGGAAACAGTCAAAACTTTATGACAACGTCCAGAAGTATTCGATCGCGGTTTAGAATATGTCAGCCAGCAACTACGCGGTCAGTCGGAGTTGAGCGCTGAAGATTATTATGTGCTTGACTTAGTGTTAGAAAAAGGACTGCTATCGGACGAGAACGTATCGATGGATGACCTCAAGCGTGCCAAAGTTCAAGAGTTCGGTCAAGTTTTACCGATTTTAGACAAATTGACGAATAGCTAACAGCTAATGGCTTCTTTGCTATTAGCTGTTAGCTAAGGGCTGAGTCTTCTGTTGGGTTCCGCTTCGCTACACCCAACCTACAATTCACTACAATTCACCTATTCAGAAACCCGGTTTTTCCAAAATTCAGAAACCCGGTTTTTTGAAAAAACCGGGTTTCTAGACTGCCTAAACTTCTCGACGCCAAATTTTAATCGTCTTATCGCTGCTGGCGGTGACTAAAGTCTTGCCGTCGGGAGTTAGGGCAATGGAATTTATATTCTTAGAATGTCCGGTGAAACTTTCCAGAATTTTGCCGCTGGCAACATCCCAAAATTTAATACTTTTATCGGCGCTGGCGCTGACAATTGTTTCTCGGTGGGGGAAAATAACCGACCTTACCCAGTCGATATGTCCGACAAAGGTATTTAATAACTCGCCACTGGCGACAGACCACAATTTAACCGTCATATCGCTGCTGCCGCTAATCAGATTTTCGCCGTCGGGACTGAAAGCGATAGTATTAATATCTTGGGAATGTCCGACTAATTCTCCCACTTGTTCCCCGGTGGTTGGGTTCCACAATTTAACGATATTGCCGCTGCTGCCGCTGGCTAAAAATTGCCCGTCGGGGCTGAAAGCGATAACGTTAACTCCCCGCGCTTGTTTGAAATTGTGGAGAAGTTGACCGCTTTCCAATTCCCAAATCTTCACGTTGCGATCGTCGCTGCCACTGGCGATCGCCCTCCCATCGGGACTGAATGCCACGGACATCGATACGTTATAACTAGAATGTTTGCCGATACAACTGACGGTTTTTTCCGACAAATTCCAGATAGCGATACAACCATCGACGTAACCGCAAGCAAGGATCGGTTTTTCGGGATGAAAAGCGATCGCCAACACGGCCTCGGAAGCAGTCAAAGAATCTAATAACTCTCCAGTAGCAAGATTCCACAACTTAATCGTTTTATCGAAACAACCGCTAACCAGAGTCTCACCGTCTGGACTAATAATAACCGACGAAACCGAAGCAGTATGATTAGTAAGAGTCTGGGGCCGCTGCCAGGAAATTTTAGATAGATCGAACCTTGGGGCAACTGTCTCTTTTGGCGGCGAAGAAACTTTTGGTTTGGCATTCAAATCTCGCAAAACCTCCGCCGCCGAGTGGTAGCGATGATTAGTAGCTTCTGCGATTAACTTATCCAAAATTAAACCCAATTCTTCGCTAACAGAATTACCGTTTAAATAATCCCGCCACACCCATTTACTCTCCCCCGTATCGAACAGTTGAAAAGGAGAAAGATTAGTTAACAAATGAAGGCAAGTTACTCCCAAACTATATAAATCGCTGGCAAAATCTGCCTTACCTTTCAGTTGTTCTGGGGCCACATATTCGGGACTGCCGATAATAGTTCCCGTCTTCAATAACGCCGTTCCCGTAGCGTGTTTTGCCGCCCCAAAATCCACTAATACTAATTCCCCGTCTTCGGTTTCTTCTTCTAATTGGCGGCGAATAATATTTTCCGGTTTAATATCTCGATGAATAATATTATGAGAGCGAACAAATTCCAAAACCGGCAGCAGACTTTTTAATAAATCTCTAACCTGACTTTCCTTAAAAACGCCCCCAGTTTCTAACTCTTCAGCGAGGTTTTTTCCGGGGATATATTCTTGGACTAAATATTGACAGTTATTATGATGAAAATGGGCGAGTAGTTCTGCTATTTGGGGATGTTTGCCGAGACTTTCCAAACGTTGCGCTTCTCGTTCAAAAAGTTCCCCTGCTTTTTCCGTATGATTAGTACCTTGGGCTAAAGGATAAAATTGTTTGATAACGCAAGGTGGATGAGAGGGTTTATCTTCATCTATTGCCAAATAAGTTTTACTAAATCCCCCTTGACCGATAATTTTTTGGGGTCGATAGCGTTCTTTGAGAAGCAATTCTGAATTGCAACTAAGACAATATAAATTAGTATCTGGATTTTCCGGTGCTTGGCAATTGACATTAATACAATAGCTCATGTTGGTAATTAATAATTAACAATTAACAATTAACAATTAACAATTAGAGTTCCGATATAGTATTTTCATAAACCGCGCTTTTGGGTACCTCAGAAACCAGGTAATTTCGGCAAAACCTGGTTTCTTGGCCTACTCTCTAACAATTAACAATGCTCCAAATTTTAATCGTATTGTCGCTACTTCCGCTGGCTAAAAGCTTGCCGTCGGGACTAAAAACAACTGCATTAACTAAATTAGAGTGCGCCTCGATGGTACTTAATTCATCGCCAGTTTTTACCTCCCAAATTTTAATCGTTTTATCGTCGCTGCCGCTGGCAAGAATTTCGCCGTCGGGACTAAAAGCGACGGCACGAATATAATCGGTATGTCCTTCAATAATTTTTAACATATCCCCCGTTTTTGCATCCCACAATTTAATCGTTTTATCCCAACTGCCGCTAGCCAAAATTTCTCCATCGGGGCTAAAAGCAACGGCATTAATAAATTGTAAATAACCGGAATACCAACTACCTAAAGTTTTAATTTCTTTACCCGTTCTGATTTCCCATAATTTAATCGTATTATCCTCGCTGCCGCTAGCTAAAGTGACTCCATCGGGACTGATGGCAACGGCACGAATAGCTTTATAATGACCGCTTAGGGTTTTAATTAATTTGCCATAATCGACGCTAGAAATATCCGAACCCAACCACCAAAGTTTAATCGTATTATCCTTACTGGCGCTAGCTAAAATGTTGCCTTTAGGGCTAAAAACGAGGGAATTAATATCGTTGGCATGGCTGTAATATTCTGCTTGATTCCAGTCGCCAATAGTTTTGATTAATTGTCCGGTTCTAGCTTGCCACAATTTAATCGTTTTATCTCTACCCGCGCTGGCAATAATTTTACCATCGGGGCTGAAAGCGACGCAACAAACTCTGTCTAAATGTCCGTAAATAGTGGCGATTTCTTCTCCCGTATTTACTCGCCATAATTTAACAGTATTATCCTCGCTGGCGCTGACTAAAATTTGCCCGTCGGGACTGAAGTCAACGGAACGAACCCAGGCGGAATGATTGCTTAAAGTTTGGAGGCATTCCCAGGTTTGAGTTGGTGCTTTTTTGACTGTTGGTTGGCTTTCTTCTACTGGGGTTATTGGCGGTATTTGCGGTATTTGTTGGAAGGTATTTGTGGGGGTCTCATTTTGTACTTTAGTATCCGCGCTCAAAGACAGATTTACCGAGTAATTAGCATTGAGTTCTTCTAATACTTCATAAACCGATTTATAGCGGCGATTAATCGCATTTTGTACTAATTTATCTAAAACTCTGCCCAAATTGTCGCTAACAGAATTACCGTTTAAATAGCGCCGCCACACCCAAGAATCTTCATTAACATCGAACAATTCAAAAGGAGAAATTTGAGTTAATAAATGGAGGCAAGTCACGCCCAAACTATATAAATCGCTGGCAAAAACAGCCTTACCTCGATTTTGTTCTGGGGCCGTATATTCGGGAGTGCCGATAGTAGTTCCAGTTTGGAATAAAGCCGTACCCACCGCGTGTTTTGCCGCCCCAAAATCTACTAAAACCAGGCGATCGCTTCCCTCATTATTATCTCCACTCTCCGAGTTTCTTCTAATAATATTTGCCGGTTTAATATCCCGATGAATTACGTTATGGGAGTGGATAAATTGCAGGACTGGCAGCAGATTATTGAGTAAATTTTTAATCTTAATTTGGTTAAATTTCCCCTCCGCTTCTAAAGCTTGGGCCAGGTTTTGACCCTCGATAAATTGTTGGACCAGATATTGGCGGCCATCCTGGGTAAAATGGGCCATCAGTTCGGGGATTTGAGAATGTTGGCCCAACTGGTCCAATCGCACCGCTTCTTTCTCAAAAAGTTCCGCTGCCTTATTGACATTATTCGTTCCTTGTGCTATAGGAAAAAACTGTTTGATGACGCAGTGGGGTTTAGAGGGTTTATCCTCGTCCGCAGCGAGAAAAGTCCGGCCAAAACCTCCTTGGCCGATAAGTTCGATGGGGCGATAGCGGTCTTTCAGCAGCAATTTAGAACCGCAATGTTCGCAAAAACGGTTCCAGTCTGGGTTTTTCGGTTTCTGACAATTGGGATTGAGGCAGTGGCTCATGCCGGGGACTGACGAATTGGACTTTCTCTATTATATTTGTTGGGGGCATCTTTGCTATCTTTTGGGAATGGGGAATGAGGAATGGGGAAATTAGCAATTAAATATTAACAATAGACAACAGACAATTGACAATTAACAATTAACAATTAGCAATGAATTGTAGGTTGGGCGAAGATATTGTTGGGTGTATCCCAATTTTGAAACGAACCAAAAAGTTATCGCTTTTTGGGAATGGGGAATAGGGAATGGGGAATTGCCAAGAGAGTCTTTTTACAAATATGGGATGCTCCCATATTGTTAAACTAAAAGAGCTATTTCTATAGAACTATGACGATTAAACTAAAGTTGACAAAACTGACATTAGGAACAATCTTGAGCTTTGCATTAACCGGGGGCTTAATTGCTTGTCAGCCAAATAGCAATAATGCTAGCTCGAACTTTGAAGGACCGGGTGGTGGAGAGACTGTACGTTCCGCCCATAGTTCTTTGCTCGAAGAAAGATTTCAGACAGAAATTGTTAATATAGGCATGGAAAAATTAGACTACAAAATTGCTCCTTTTGAGTAACAAAAAGTTTTTAGAGAACAACCCCGCAGCTAAACGTTTCTTTGAGTTGCTTAAGATTCCCATTGGAGATATTAACGCTCAAAACCAACTGATGCAAGAGGGGGAAGATAAACCGGAGGATGTCCGCCGCCATGCCGAAGAATGGATTGAGAAGAATTAAGAGTTATTTAATGGTTGGTTAGAAGAAGCTAGAAAAGCTGGTGGTAGTTCTAGCTAGAAAATTTTGAGTACGGGGAATAGGGTAATTCCCTATTCCCAAAAAGCCATTCAGGTAGCAATCGGCGCGATCGCCACTAGAGCAAAACATATTCCGATCGCCTGTTTTACCGTTAAAGTTTCCTGAAAGACAATCCACCCAAGAGCGACTTGATATCAGATTCCCCCGGACCTAAATCCCAATTTTGAATAATAATTGGAACGTTACCGACATTTTCAGTTATTAACCAATCTGTCCGATGCGGGTGCTTTAACCGCGTTCTAATTCTGCCTCCAGATCGTCAAAATCAACTTGAAAGACATCTATTTTTTCCCTAGCTAGTTCTGCTAAAAAATCTCTACGGTTTAAATCGGGAGCATCTCAATGCAAGAATAAACCCAAAATTTGAACGCTTTTAGGGAACGGGGAACGGGGAACGGGGAACGGGAAAAGAGGGAACGGGAAAAGAGGGAACGGGAAAAGAGGGAACTCTTAGCAGAAAAAAAGTATTTTTGGAAATATGAGATGCTCCCGTTTAAATCGGCAATTTGCGCCGCTTTCTCTTGAGAAATTTCTCCTTTTTGATACCAAAATATAGCAGCAGCTAATCGCAGCTCCCGCACAAATTCCTCTGGCGATCGCCTGCGACTCGAAAATGCTTCTTCTGGAATACCGATAGTAATTTGTCTCATTTTTTTACCTCCGTTAGTTTTAGGTAACAATTGGTCTGGTTTGTTCTACAGAGCCTAGACAGGGAAAACGTCCAGCCGATCGCCCTCTACCACCGTATGCACTTGCCAACTGGGGGAAGTCTCCGGATAGTCGCTGCGATAATGTCCGCCGCGACTTTCAGTCCTAAAGGCCGCACTTTTGAGAATCAGAGAGCCGATATCCAATAAATTCATCGTTTCCGCCGCCAACTTCAACTGTTTCGACCCTGCCTCCGACTCGAACTGGATGTTATCGCCGGGAGCTAAATTGAGAATATATTTACCAATCTTAGTTTCTGCCAACTGAGAACGCCAGGAACTAACAGAAGCGATCGCCTCGGACAACACCGACTCAGTGCGACTAATTCCCGCCCCATGCCACATCAAAGCCGGCAATTTTTCCCTGACTGTTTCTACCATTTCTATTTCCCGACTCCAGTCGGCGGCCTCCACCGTCACAGACTCCCCCTCTCCACCGCTAACCGGTTCGACTTCTAATTTTTGCAGTTGGGCCGCAAAGACGATACATTCCAACAACGAATTGCTCGCCAAACGGTTGGCCCCATGAACTCCCGTACTGGCAGTCTCCCCAATAGCATATAACCCGGGCAGAGAAGTAGCAGCCATCACATCCACCGCAACCCCTCCCATCCAATAATGAGCCGCCGGTGCCACCGGTATCGGTTGGGAAAAAACATCGACCCCCCACTTTTTGCACTTTTCGATGATATTGGGGAAACGGTGGCGAACTTGTTCCGGGGCGATCGCTCGTAAATCTAAATAAACGTTAGCCGCTGCCGGCTCTGGGGCGGTTTTTTCTAAATGGTTAAAAATCGCCCGACTGACCACATCTCGCGGCGCTAACTCTCCTTTGGGATGGTAGTCGAAGGCAAAACGCCTCCCTTCGGCATCTACCAAATGGGCGCCTTCCCCTCGTACCGCTTCGCTGATGAGAAAGTGAGGTGCGCCTGGTTGACTGAGAGCCGTAGGATGAAATTGGACAAATTCCAAATCCCGCACCGCCGCCCCCGCCCGCCAAGCTAAGGCGACCCCATCTCCCGTACTTACTGAGGGGTTGGTAGTTTTGGCGAAAATTTGACCGCCGCCGCCGGTAGCTAAGACCACGGCATTTGCCCTCAACCACCGGATGTGATTTTGGTAGAGGAAACTGATGCCTTGACAGCGCTTTGTTTGGGGGTTTCGCCACAAGCTGAGGGCGAAGGCTTGGGATAATACTTCGATGTTAGGACGTTCCGAGACTCGGGCGGTGAGGATATCGATAATGGCTCGTCCGGTGGTGTCTTGGGAGTGGAGGACTCGGGGGCGAGAGTGGGCCGCTTCGAGGGTTGTTGCCAGTTTGTTATTTTTGCGATCGAAGGCTACTCCTAGTTTTAATAAGGAGGCGATCGCTTCTGGGGCGTTTTCTACGAGGAATTCTACTGCGGAGCGATCGCACAAACCAACTCCCGCGTTTAAAGTATCTTCCAGATGGAGTTGGGGGGAGTCGTCGTCCGCTATAGCCGCCGCGATGCCTCCTTGAGCCCATTTACTCGAACCCGTTCTCAGGGTATCTTTAGTTACTAAACCTACGCGATAGCGTTCTGGCAGGCAGAGGGCGGCATAGAGTCCGGCGGCTCCAGAGCCTACTACGATAATGTCAAAGTTAGATTTTATCAATTCTTTCTCCAATGTTGGCTAAAATTAATTGGTATTATTAGTAGTTTAACTAATGCTTGAATTGCTTTTGGGTATGCTCTTTAACAAATATCGAACAATGCTACTCGATATCGCTATTGTTCTTTTTATTATCGGTTACTTTTTCTGTAAGCAGCTTGATAACATCCACGATTTCACCTTGACGGTTTTCCATTTTGTTGATAATTCGATAAGTATTGCTAGCAAGTTCTCCTTGACTTATCGCTACTCTAGCTAAAGAATTATCTAAATGAGCCACAGAATGGCTTAAATTCTGAATTGCATCAGCCACAATTTCTCGAAATTCTGCCATTTCCTCGCGCGCTCTGACTCTTTCCTCGCGCGCTCTGACTCTTTCCTCTTCGGACTTGCGTTCGTTTTCCGCCATCGTATTTGCCAAAGCTTCAATGGCGCGGGCGTTCGATTCAACTAACTTTTTTAATTCGTCATCGTTTAATTGACTCATAGTTGTTTTTCTCCTTTTTTGTTTATTTAAAATTGTACCACCGAAAAAATATTTTCTGCTTGACAATAGCCATGAGGTAAAATATCGAGTAGCAAAATGCTACTCGATATCGCTACTACTCCTCGCTTTTCTTATTAGTTACTTTTTCTGTCAGCAACTTGAGAACCTCAACAATTTCACCTTGGCGGTTTTCCATTTTGTTTATCACTCGATACATGTCGGCAGTAGTTTCGCCTTGAACTTTAGCTACAAAAGAAACCGCATTACCTAGATTTTGGGCAACATTAGCCAAGTTTTCCCGCAGTTCTGCCATTTCCTGGCGAGTTCGCCCTCTTTCCGCTTCGGACTTGCGTTCGTTTTCTGCCATCGTATTTGCCACGGCTTCAATGGCGCGGGCGTTAGATTCAACTAACTTTTTTAACTCGTCATCGTTTAATTGGCTCATAGTCGCTTCTTTCTTTTTTTTATCTATTTAATCTCATCTTACCATAGAATTGGGTTTAGAGCAAGGTCCTTTAAGGACGGCTTTTTTTTGTCAATTAGTTGTCATTTTTTGGCTTTTAATGCTAAAATAAAACTGGTTTGAATTCCCAGAGTGTTGCTATATGCTTGAACTTAGTGCGACTTGTTGTTACTAGGAGCTTCTAGGGATTAGAAGGGTATAAGTAGCGTCTAACGAGGCCACGGAGGTAGAGCCTGCAAAAGCGAGGACACCGAAGAAGAGCCTGTTGGATAACTGAGTTTTGGATGTGGGTGCAAGTCCCACTCGCAAAGGGACAGCGAACTCCCTACCTGGCCACATTGAGCTAGCCTTTCCACTAGCAGGATGAAGCTGGCAGCAGGCCCTAATCAGGACCGATGTGATAGGTTCCCTGGGGGTAAAGGGGAGACGGCAAGGGTACATTAAGGAATGTCCTGAAAAAGCGTCTTAAAGCAGAGCAGGAATCGCTTTTATTTTTCCTGACTCCGCACGGGAAACTCCCGCACCACAATAAGTTAGTAGGTGCGTCCCTGGGAACCGTGCAGGCGAATTGGGCAGCCCTAACCTGTCATAACAATCTGAAACTCGGAACGAGGAAAAACGGTAAGCAAGTCTGGCCAGTGAGGTTAATTGATTAGTAGGAGGGAAGCTCTTAAACCTTGCTACCGGGTAGGATGGGGGAACGAAATTGCCCCCGGCAGTCGAGAAGCTGCGTTAAGAAAGGGAGATGATGCTTAGACACCTTATTTATAAGAGTGAAGCTTCCTTTCATTAGGCACTCCCTGACAGAGGCAGTGAAAGATTAGGACAACCAAGCTCTGACCCAGTTTGACCCTAATCAATGGATTTGGTCTCAATGAGATGTTACCACGGACTGCTAGGAGCCGGATGCGGTGAAAGTCGCTTGTCCGGTTTTGAAGAGGAGGTGCGAGGGGTAATACCCTCCATCGACCTTAACAAAGTATCGCTTAAGGATACAAATATTGGGTGGCGAAAACCAAGAAAAACATAGCTAGCTAACTAAAAGTAAGCAATTCCAGAAAAATAAAGTTGTTTGGTTTTTTATCGGGCGCGTGGGGCGCACGAGAACGCGCTTACTAGTATCCTAGTACATCTGGTGGAAATATAGCCCTCTGGGACTAACCTTCACTAGACTCGCTAATTGGTTCTGTAGAACGGTTAGTTGGTTTAGAGACTGCTTGTAAGAGATAGTTGGTTTTAAGGTTTGTTGAAGAAAGAGAAAACCTGGATAGCGATCTTCGAGAATCCCCGTCACGAAGAGTGCGGGGAGAACGTCAAGGCATAATAGTCCCAGTGCAAAGCTAACCAATTTCAAAAACCGTGGAGCTCAAACAAGTAATCATTTCTCATAAGGCCAGGGATGCTAACAGCCAGCGCTGGGCCGAAAAATGCGCCCGCCAATTGGAAAATCGCGGCTGCCATGTGTTGATGGGGCCAAGCGGGGCCAAAGATAATCCCTACCCCGTATTTTTGGCCTCTACTACTTCTAAAATAGATTTGGCCGTGGTACTGGGCGGCGACGGTACGGCCTTAGCAGCGGCCAGACATCTCGCGGCCGCCGGTATCCCAATTTTGGCCGTTAATGTGGGGGGACACCTGGGGTTTTTAACCGAGTCTTTGGAGGATTTTAAGGAAACAGAAAAGATTTGGGACCGTCTGAGCGAGGACCGCTATGCCGTACAATTGCGGATGATGTTACAAGCTGCCGTGTTTGAGGGCGATCGCTTCTTACTCGAACCGGTGAGCGATCGCTTCCTGGCCCTCAACGAAATGTGCATCAAACCGGCCTCCCCGGATCGGATGCCGACTTCGATCTTGGAGATGGAAGTAGATGGAGAAGTAGTAGATCAATATCAGGGCGACGGTCTCCTAGTGGCAACTCCCACCGGTTCGACTTGTTACACCGCCTCTGCCAACGGGCCTATTATCCATCCAGGTATGGGAGCGATCGCCGTTACTCCCATTTGCCCCCTCAGTCTCTCCAGTCGCCCCATCGTCATACCTCCAGGTTCCGTCGTCAGCATTTGGCCCCTAAAAGATTACGACCTCAGTACCAAACTCTGGACCGACGGCGTTCTCGCCACCGCTATCTGGCCCGGACATCGAGTAGATGTGCGGGCGGCAGACTGTCAGGCCAAATTTATCGTATTGCGGGAGGATTATTCCTTCTATCAGACTTTAAGAGAAAAACTCCAATGGGCAGGGGCTAGGATTCGTTATCGCAATAACCACCGTAGTTAATAATTAATAATTAATAATTAATAATTAATAAGATAATTAATAATTAATAATTAATAATTAGGAGTTTGAGGGAACCAGGGAGAGATTAGCAATTCCCAATTACCAATTACCAAAACTTAATTTTTGCCGTCAATGACCTTAATAAAAAACCGGAAAATCGGGGTTAAAAATAACCCTAAATACCTCAAAGTATGTCTGATAAACTTCCTAGTATTTATCGGTTTATTTACCTTAATAGAAGGATTAGCAAGCACGATTTTAATGGTTTATAAAATCAGCCAAGTGCGACCGATGACCGAGACCGTACATACGGAATACGACGAATTATTGGGCTGGATTAATTTGCCTAACGTTTCTCTGCCAAATTTATACGGACCGGGGGTTGATTTTAAGACAAATTCCCAAAGGTTTCGCAACAATCGAGATTTCACAGTAGAAGTTCCTCCGGGTAAATTGCGGGTTATTTGTTCTGGGGATTCTTTTACGATGGGGTGGGGAACGAGCAACGAAGAAAACTGGTGCCATCAATTAACTTTACTCGATAATCGCCTGGAAACAATTAACATGGGTCAAGGGGGTTACGGCATAGATCAGGCATATCTTTGGTACGAAAGAGACGGGGTGAAATTCGACCATCAAGTGCAGATATTCGCTTTTATTAACAACGATTTTGCTAGAATGCACAGCCCCACTTTTATCGGTTATGGCAAACCGCTTTTATATTTGGAAAATGACACCTTGATTAACGAAAATTATCCCGTGCCTCGGGGTTCTTTTTTAGTTCCCAAGCTGACGGAAGGAAGTCAATACATTCGAGAATTGAGAATCGTCTCCCTCTGGCAAACTTTGTTTCCGAAAGCTCTCGACACCAGCTCAAATAAATACATTCTTAAAAATCCAGATATAGTCGTAAAAATCCTTGATGAGTTAGGCAGAATTAATCGAGAAAAAAACAGCACCTTAATCGTAGTTTATTTGCCAACTAGATCCGATTATTATTTGAACGTTTCCGATTTTTGGCGGCAGCGGTTAGAACCGGAATTGGCTAAAAGAAATATAGTCTTTGTGGATTTAATCGCCGAATTCCGCCGCCGAGTTCCCAACGAACAAGTCGAAAGTCTTTTTATCGGCGGCGACGGGCATTATTCCGTGGCAGGCAATCAATTTGTCGCCGACGTTCTCTATGAAAAGCTATCCACTTTACCAGCAGTTTCCCAGGAATTGCAGGAGTAAATCTCGTTGGTAGTAAGCACTTTAGTGCTAGAAAAAGCTTGATTTTAAAGCACCATTATGCTGACTACAAAACAATTCCCAATTCCCCATTCCCCATTCCCCATTCCCCATTCCCCCAAATTTTCAGTTAAGCCGCTATAATCGGTGAATATTTTGGAAACCAATAAAAAAGGACCATTGTTAGGAGCAGCCCCGAATATGAACATCTTGGGAATCTCAGCTTATTACCACGACAGCGCCGCCGCCCTAGTTTGCGATGGCCAAATAATCGCTGCGGCGCAGGAGGAAAGATTTTCCCGCAAAAAGCACGACGCCAGATTTCCCAAAAACGCGCTCGACTATTGCCTCAAAGAAGCGAATTTAACCTTACTAGACATAGATAACATTGTTTTTTATGATAAACCTTTAGTAAAATTCGAGCGACTGCTAGAAACTTATCTGAGCTACGCCCCCAAAGGATTTCGCTCTTTCCTGATGGCGATGCCGATTTGGCTCAAGGAAAAGCTCTATCTCAAAACTACTCTAAAAAGAGAACTGGCGGAACTCGGAGGCTGCAAAGTCAAAGAACTCCCCGCCCTGATGTTTGCCGAACACCACCAATCTCACGCCGCCTCGGCATTCTTCCCCAGTCCCTTTGAAAAAGCGGCGGTGATGTGTCTCGACGGAGTGGGCGAGTGGGCGACTACCACCGTCTGGTTGGGAGAAGGAAACCAACTGACCGCCCAATGGGAAATCGATTTTCCTCATTCTCTGGGTCTGCTTTATTCGGCGTTCACCTATTACACGGGCTTTAAAGTCAATTCTGGGGAATACAAATTGATGGGACTGGCGCCCTACGGAGAGCCCAAATATGTAGATCTAATCCTCGACAATCTTTTAGATCTAAAAGAAGATGGTACCTTCCGGTTGGATATGCAGTATTTCAACTACGCCACCGGCTTGACTATGACTAACAAGAAGTTCGACGAACTGTTTGGCGGACCTCCCAGAAAGCCGGAAACGAAAATCTCTCAACGGGAAATGGATATCGCCGCTTCCATCCAGAAGGTGACGGAAGAAGTAGTATTGCGCCTCGCCCGGACGGTTAGAAAGGAATTGGATGTGGAATATCTCTGTCTCGCTGGCGGGGTGGCGCTCAATTGCGTCGCCAACGGTTACATTTTGCGGGAGGGAATTTTTAAGGATATTTGGATCCAGCCGGCGGCGGGGGATGCCGGGGGCGCTTTGGGCGCCGCTTTGGCGATTTGGTATCAATACCACAACCAACCGAGGTTAGAGGTCGGAGGTCAGAGGTCAGAGGTCGGAGGTCAGAGGTCAGAGGTCGGAGGTCAGAGGTTAGAGGTCGGAGGTCAGAGGTCAGAGGTCGGAGGTCAGAGGTTAGAAAAGTCGGTGGAAGAGTTAGAATTGGCGGCGGTTGGGATGGCAGGTAACGGGCAAGATGCCCGGGGGATGGCAGGTAACGGGCAAGATGCCCGTTCTACGGTTAAAGCGAGCAAGCCGGTGCCGGCACCCAAAGATGCGATGGGGGGTTCTTATTTGGGGCCGAAGTTTGGCGATGAGGAGATTAAGGAATATTTGGATGCCATCCAGGCTAAGTATGAATACCTCGAAGATGGGAAGTTGATGCCTAGATTGGCAGAGATTCTCAAGGATGGTAACGTAGTCGGTTGGTTTGGCGGACGGATGGAGTTCGGACCTCGGGCCTTGGGAGGGCGGTCTATTATTGGCGACCCCAGAAATCCGAAGATGCAATCGGTGATGAATCTCAAGATTAAATACCGCGAGTCTTTCCGACCTTTTGCGCCTTCGGTTTTGGCGGAACGGGTGTCCGATTATTTTGAAATTGAGAGTGCCAGTCCTTATATGCTTTTGGTGGCTCCAGTAAAGGAGAGCTTGCGGAAGCAGATGACGGCGGAACAGCAACAGCTTTTCGGCATCGATAAGTTGAACGTGCCGCGATCGGAACTGCCGGCGATTACTCATGTGGATTATTCCGCCCGCATCCAGACCATCCACAAGGAAACTAATCCTCGCTACCACGAGTTAATTTCTCATTTTGAGAAGTTGACCGGTTGCGGTGTCATCGTTAATACTTCTTTTAACGTTCGCGGCGAACCGATAGTTTGCACTCCAGAGGATGCTTATCGTTGTTTTATGCGGACTGAGATGGATTATCTGGTGGTAGAAAATTTCTTGATGGCAAAAACCGAACAAATCCCCTGGGAGAAAGACGAGTCTTGGAAAAACGAGTTTGAGTTGGATTAAAAGTTCGTAGTAATCGCAAAGCGCGATTGGAACCTAAATCGGGGCAATCCCCAGATGGTTGCCTCGGTGGATTCCTAATAAGGTCAAACAATTCGCTTCCCCAGCCCTGTAAAGATTTAGAGAGTTAATACTAAACGATGTTAACGAACCAGAAATTAAAAGCGATACTGCCACCAAATGGCCTGTATTTATTAATTGGTGGTTTTTTGCTAGTATTGCTGCCTGCAATAATTTTAGGAATATTGGTTTTGCGGTATAGCGTTAACTTGCCGTTTTGGGACCAATGGCTGTTGATGCCGGATTTATTTTTCAAAATTTCTTCCGAAGGAGCTATTTCTTTTAGCGATTTAATCAAACAACATAACGAAAGTCGGAAACTATTTCCAAGGCTGATTTTTCTGGGCTTGGGATACTTAACCCACTGGGATGTCAGAGCTGAAATGCTAGGAATATTTATCTTAGCTTGTTGGGTTTCTCTAAGTATTTATGTTTTAAATCGACGGACTGTTGGCGGCAGTCAAGCAAAAGGTTTAATGCTCGCTTTTCTAGCTAATTTACTAATTTTTTCAACAATTCAGTATGATAACTGGTTTTGGGGCATTCAGTTGGTAGTTTTCACGCCGATCGCCTGCTTGACAGCTGCTATTTTAATCGCCTACTCTAGCCTGAGTACTCCTGTAAAACATTTAAACTGTTTAATCTTAGGCATAGTCAGCACTTTTTCTTACGCCAATGGCTTACTATCTTGGATACTTTTTCCGTTAATCTTGATTCTTACTGACATAAAAAATTGGTCGGAGCTTCGTCAAAAAAAACTGCTATTTGTTCCCTGGATATTTGTCTTTATATCTACCCTCATAATCTACTTTTCAGACTACGAAAGACCGGACTCAAGCCCCAGCTTTTTAAGCGCAATTTTCAACCCAGTGAAAACAGTTCAATTTTTCCTGGTTTTTCTAGGTTATCCCCTGGGTGCTGGCATCCAAGAATACAAAATTGCTGTTTCAACGGCTCTTGGTGTCGGAGAAATAGTAGTTTTATCGGGCATCATTTTCTATGTGTTAAAACAATTTAAAAACTACGCTCTTTTCCGTAGGACTATTGGTTGGTTTGCCCTCGCTTTTTATGGGATCTTTAGCGCTGCTATTACTGCAGCAGGCAGGGTTGGTTTGGGGCTGGAATGGTCCCTGTATTCAAAATATACCACTTTTTCCATCTATCTGCTGGTCGCTTTAATTCACTTAACTGTTATTGTTGCAGACGATTTGACTTCGCAAAAAGCAGAGGTAAGAGTTAAGAAAAGCAAAAACTTGCTGGCGAAAATTAGTTTATTTGCTGCCACTACCTCCCTATTAATTTTGCATTGGCAGAGCTTTAATTATGGAAGAGTACAAATACAAGAATGGTATAGTTCTCGTTTGCTAGGTAAAACCTGCCTAGCTTTTATTAACTTGGTCGATAAACAATCATGCATTACCAACAATTTGCTTGGCAACTATTCATATATCGTAGCAGTGGCTAATCAGCTTAACGATCTCGGTTTTTTGAAACCCAGTTTAGTGACAGATACTAATATTGAAAAGATTGCCGCAAGCAGAGCAGACAACTGGAAATATGGCAACTTGGACGGGAGCGAAAAAATAGATAATGGCTTGTATGTGGCTAGCGGCTGGGCAATTTTACCTCACAGAAACGAACCGGCGGATGGAGTGGTTTTGACTTACGAAGATGGAGCGGGAAAATCTGTTATATTTGACTTGTTATTACCTACGAAAACCCCCAGAGAAGCTGTGGCTAAAATCTTGAATAATCCTGCCTACCTCGAATCTGGTTGGTACGGCACTTTCCCTCGAAGTTTGTTACCAGCAAAAGAAGTTGTAAAAATTTCAGCTTGGGCTTATGATTCAAAAAACGGCAAAGCTTATAAACTGGCTAACGATTTGTTAATACAAAATAAGGAGTAGTTAACGGGTAAACTGTCACCACTCTAAATTACTGATGGCCAGGAGCTTGAGGAAAAAAATCCTGATGATTGCCAAATTCAGGGATGGTTTTGAGGTAAATTTTTGAGCAGTAGTTGACAGATAAGCTTTTATCTGTTATGACTCTAATTCATTAGAAATCTTCAGAAAAGGTTCTGAAACCTTATATGTCACAGTTGAAAAAGTGGTATTTTTGGAGAGGTCTATGAGACGGCTCCTGTTTGAAAGAGCTAATTAAACCTGAAGTTTCGATGGAAACAACGGGGCAATGTTTGCATCTAGTGAAAAAATTAGTTTTATCTGATTATTAAAAAAAATGACAGAACATCATAAGCCTCCCATAGACAAAAAAGGTCTGAGGGAATTTGGATTAGTTTTAGGCGGTATCTTTGCCGGTTTGTTCGGCGTGTTATTGCCTTTGTTGCACGGAAAATTACTCTCGTCGCCGCCAATTTGGCCTTGGGTAATTGCGATGCCTTTGTGGTTTTTGGCGATCGCCTCTCCGGGAAGCCTCAAACCGGTTTATAATTTCTGGATGAAAATCGGACTCTTGCTCAGTAAGGTGATGACTCCTTTATGGATGGGTCTGGCTTTTTATCTGGTGGTGATGCCGATGGGTTTGATTATGCGTTTGTTTGGCAACGATCCCATGAACCGACAATTCAGCGAGGCAGCTTCGAGTTATCGAATGCCGAGTCAGTTGAGAAACAAAGAAAGTATGGAGAAACCTTTTTAAATGTTAGACCTTTTAAAAGACCTTTGGGATTTTATGAAGGAGCGGAAAAAATATTGGTTATTGCCGCTCATTATTACTTTAGTTCTGTTGGGAGCTTTAGTTGTTCTCAGTCAAGGTAGCGTTATTGCTCCGTTCATTTATACCTTGTTTTAAGAGGGAATGGGGAATGGGGAATGGGGAATGGCTACCAATTCCCAATTCCCAATTTTTACAATTTTTGCGAGGTAAGCGTGGTTGGGTTAAATTTTCATCCGGGAATAATTTTATTAATCTTGGGTGGCATGGTTTCGGGAGTCGGTATTGCCGAGGTTGGTTTGCAAATTGCCGGGATTAAGGGTACTCTGAAAATCTCGGAATTTGTCGAGTCATCTCCTACTGTTTTCCATACCACGGATCTAGATCGCGGTTGGGGTTTAAAACCAAATGCTTCTGGTTGGTGGCGGGATGAGGGGGAAAGTTTTGTGGAGATTAATAGCCATGGTTTGCGCGCTCGCTCTTACTCTAAAATTAAACCGGAAAATACTTTAAGAATTGCCGTTTTAGGAGATTCTTTTACGGAAGCGGTTCACGTTCCTTTAGAACAAACTTTTTGGTCGGTTATGGAACGGGAATTGACTAAATGTTCTGCGGTTAAAAACCAACAAATAGAAGTAATTAATTTCGGGGTTCACGGTTACGGAACTGCCCAGGAGTTAATTACTTTAAGAACTAGAGTTTGGGATTACAATCCCGATGTTGTAATCCTGGCTTTTTTTGCTGGAAACGATTTAATTAATAATTCTAAAAAGTTAGAATCTGACCTTTATCGACCGTTTTTTGTTTATAGAAATGGCGAGTTAGTGGAGGATTTATCTTTTCGGCAGTTAAATCCGGGTTATAGCAATCGTTATGCGGTTTCTTTTGTAGATAATTTGCCGGAGTGGTTGGTAGAAAAGTCTCGGGTTTTGCAAGTAATAAAAAAGGTGGATTTAGATCGGAAAAAACGCAGGGGATTGGCTGAATATAGAAGGCATAGTTTTTATAAGTTTAATCCGCCAAGCAATGAAGTCTGGGAGGAAGCTTGGAAGATTACCGAGGATTTGATTTTGTTAATGAGGGAGGAAGTGGAGGAGAAAGGGGCGAGTTTTGGGATGGCGGTAATCCCTTCTCCCCTGCAAGTTCATCCAGATGAAAATAAGAGGAAGAGAAAGCAAGAAGAGTTTGGAGTTAAGGATTGGTTTTATGTTGGGAAGAGATTGGAGAAATTGGGCGATCGCCGGGATTTTCCGGTGTGGGATTTGACGAAACCTTTTTTAAATTATTCTGTTGAAAACCAAGTTTGTCTCCACGGTTTTGAACCGGCGGCAGACTGCGGCGGACATTGGAATGGGGAAGGGCATAGACTGGCAGGGGAAATTCTGGCAGATAATGTTTGTCAAGGAAGCGATGGGAAAAATCGCGGAGCGCGATTACTACGAACAACTAACAATTAACTATGACAAAATTTAAGACTGTAGCGATTAATTTAATAACTGTATTTATTAGTTTGGCAGTGGGGGTTGCTCTCGCTGAAATTGGCGTTCGCGTCGCTAAATTAGAAGGTATGAAAAAACTGCCAGAAAAATCGGCAAGTAATTTTATTCCTTCGTTTTTTATGATTCCAGATCCGCTTTTGGGTTGGAAAAATAAACCGTTAGCTTCTGGCGTATTTAATGAAGAAGGGGAGGCGCAAGTTGATATTAATAGCGACGGTTTGAGAGGGCAGGAAATTGTAAAACCGAAGCCTAAAGATACTTTGAGAATTGCGCTTCTGGGAGATTCTTTTACTATAGCAGTTCAAGTGCCCCTAGAGCAGACTTATGGTAAAGTGATGGAGAGGGAGTTAAATCGAAATTGTCAGGCTTTAGGAGGGCGAAAAGTGGAGGTACTTAATTTTGGGGTAAACGGTTATGGAACCGCCCAACAATTGCTGACTTTAAGGGAGAAAGTCTGGCAGTTAGAACCAGATATGGTGATGTTAGGATATTTTATTGGCAATGACGTTACGGAGAATCATCGGAAGTTGGAAAATATCCTTTTAAGACCGTTTTTTATTAAGGATAAAAATGGCGATTTAGCCTTAGATACTTCTTTCAATCAATTGGGTTTGAGTAATGCTAATAGCTATCTTTTAACTAGCATAGATAGCCTCCCCGCTTGGTTGGTTAATAATGTGAGAATTTTACAGATTATTAAAAAAGCAGAGTACAATTATCGCAAGCAAAATTTGGCTCAAAAATATGAAGATATAAGGGCAAATAATTTTATCGAACCCCCAAATGCGGACTGGAAAGAAGCGTGGGAAATAACGGAAGCTTTAGTGGCGACTATAGCTAAAGAAACGGAGACAAAAGGGGCAGATTTTATGGCATTTACAATTGGAACGACTTTGCAGGCACATCCAGAAAAGTTTAGGCGGGAAGACTATAGGTCGGTTTATCAGATAGAGAATTTGTTTTATCCGGGGGATAGAATCAAAGCGGTGGGAAATAGGGAGGGTTTTCCGGTTTATAATTTGGAAAGAGATTTCCAAGCTTATGTGGATGAAACTCAGGAATGTTTGCACGGTTTTACTAATGAATATTGCGGCGGACATTGGAACGATAAGGGGCATCGACTGGCAGGGGAAATTCTGGCAGAGAATGTTTGCGAAGTAATTAACAATCTTCTATTAACAATCTTCTATTAACAATCTTCTATTAGCAATCTTCTATTAGCAAATACCTATTACCAAAAAGCGAGATTGGCGCGCTGTCGCTCGCAAAGGGGCGCGATTATTGGTTTGCTTCAAAATTGGGATTGACCGCTATCAAACAAAAAACTTAACATTCAGCTAATATGAATTATCTCAAATATCTCAAAAACGCCTTAACCAAAAACCAGAAAGAAATCGGGAAAACCATATTTATTAACATCCTTCTTTTATTCGTGTTTTTAGAAATTGCTTCCTTAAGCTGGTACTACCTCAAACACAAACAGCTTTTCTATGCCAGAGAGCCGGCAAGCAACAGCAACGACATTAACATCAACCTAGCCGGAGTTAGATTGACAGAATCAATCATCGAAAGAATTCATCCTTATTTTGGGTACGTTCAAAAACCAGGACCGGATTTTCGACCGGGCTTTAAATATAACAATGCAGGTTTCATTTCCCCTTACGATTACCCTTTCCAAAAACAGCATAAAAATCAATATATTATCGGCGTTTTTGGAGGTTCTGTTGCCTCAAATTATTCAATTTTTGAAATCCAGAATCAAGTTCTGGCTAACAAACTCAAGCAACTTCCCGAGTTTCAGAATAAAGAATTTATCTTTTTATCTTTTGCTACCGGCGGTTACAAACAACCTCAACAATTACTGGTATTAAACTACTTTCTTTCTCTCGGTCAAGAATTCGATATGATTATCAATATCGATGGCTTTAATGAAGTAACTCTCGCAGATGCCAACAACCAGACTAACATCGATATTATGATGCCGAGTACCAATCATGTAGTGCCCCTGGCTAATCTGGCAAATAATAGCCTTTCAATTAAAGCTACCCGGGCGATGTTAAGTATTAACGAAAATAAAGAGCGCTTAAAAAGCGGTCTCAAAACTTTAGAAAAATGTTGGTTAGCATCCTGTTATGCTTTGACATTCCTTTACGTTCAAGACCAAGCTAACAGCTATCGCCAAAACGTGCAGATCTTCGATTTAGAAAGGCAACAAGCAGCGACTAGCATCACCGAAGAAATAGAGCGAAGTATTCTTTATTTATACAGGAAGGAGAGAATTTTGCCAGACTCAGAATTATTTGAATTTGTAGCTAATCATTGGTTTAAATCTTCAATAATGATGCAAAAAGTTGCCAAGGATGCTAATATTTTGTATTTTCATTTGATTCAGCCAAATCAATATTATCCTACTAATCGCGTCTATAGCGAAGAAGAGAAAAAAATAGCTTTTAGTCCGAATAATCCTTTTAAAAAAGCGACTGAGTTGGGATATCCGGCACTGTTGATTCGGGAGGAAATGTTCAAAAATCAGGGAGTAAATTTTTTCAATGCTGTCTCTATCTTTGATGATGCTGAGGAGATTGTTTATATCGATACTTGTTGTCATTACGCCCCGGCAGGCGAACAGATTTTTTCTGAGTATGTAGCCGATTCTATTTTAGGGGTTTTGATTCAAAATGGGATTAAGAGCTATCGGTCCGAAAGATTATCTATCCCTTGTAGTCAACGAATATGAGGAACTGCAAGTCAATACTAAAATTGTCATTGGACAAGGTGAAGGGGGACTGGTTGGCGGGTAAAATTATCCGCAAGCAACTTTGCTTGCAAATATCTTTTTTAGGAACGGATTTTGCAGGCAACGGATTTTTTAACGAATGGGTGGTTGCTCAGACAATTAACAATTAACAACTAACAACTAACAATTAACAACTAACAACTAAAAATTAAAATTAAAAATTAAAAACTAACAATTAACAACTAACAATTAACAATTAACAATTAACAATTAACAATTAACAATTAACACAATTAGCAATTAACAATTAACAATTAGGAAGATGAAAAAGTGGAAAGGTTTGGCAGCCAATTTGGGTTTAGCCGTTGGGGCGATCGCTTTTGCTGTGGGAGCGGCAGAAATAGGACTGCGGGTGGCAGGCATCGAACAGCAACCGCCACAGCGAATAGGGGAAAAGTTAGAACCACAACCTTTATATAATTTTACAGATCCTTATCGCGGTTGGGGCGGCAACCCGAATACCGTTAGCTATTGGAATGGAGAAGGGGAACATGGGGAGATCCGGATGAATAGCGCAGGTTTTCGCGATCGCGAACGCTATCGGAAAAAGCCGGATAACGGTTTGCGCGTTGCCCTGGTGGGAGATTCTTTTGTGGAAGGTCTCTATTTGAGGGATGAAAATACTTATGGGGCGGTGATGGAGGAGAAATTGAAGCAATGCCCCGCCCTCGAAGATAGGGAAGTAGAGGTTTTGAGTTTTGGGGCCCAGGGATACGGTACCGCCCAAGAGTTGATGACTCTGCGACATCACGTCTGGGATTATTCTCCAGATATGGTGGTTTTGAATTTCTATGCGGGTAACGATTTGCGCAATAACTATCGTCCTCTGGAACACGACCACTTGCGGCCTTATTTTGTTTATGAAGATGGGGAGTTGGTGGCGGATATGTCTTTTAGGAATATTAAAGAGTGGGAACGCGATCGCTATGCTTTTTCTTTTGTCGATTTTCTCCCGGTGAAATTGGTAAGAGTTTCCCGCATTTTGCAGCTTATTAGAAAAGTCGATATGGAAAGAAAAATTCGCAAGCAAATCGAAGAATACGAAGAGATTAACGTCAGTTTTTATCGGGAACCGACACCGGGTTCCGATTGGGATGAAGCGTGGAAGGTTACTGAAGGTTTGATAAAATTAATGCGGGATGAAGTTTACGAAAAAGGGGTCGATTTTATGTTAGTAACGACGAGCGATTCTTATCAAGTTTTGCCCGATTCCAGAAGGGATTGGTTTAGAAATCATTACAATTTGCCCGATTTGTTTTATCCCGATCGCCGCTTGCGGGATTTCGGTCAAAAAGAAGGTATTTCCGTTTATAATTTAGCCGGTCCTATCTGGGATGTTGCTAAGGAAACTGGCAAATGTTTGCACGGTTTTGATAATGCCATTCCCTGCGGCGGTCATTGGAACCCGGAGGGGAGTCGAGTTGCTGGAGAATTGGTGGCAGGTTATTTGTGTGAAAAATATACTGTTAAATTTGGGAATGGGGAATAGGGAATGGGGAATGGAAAGAATATGACAAATTAACATTTGATAAAGGAGGGAAAACAATGAGTAAAGAGACGGGCGATCGCCCGGCAAAAAAGGAGAAAAACTTAGAAGCGAACGGGCAAGATGCCCGTTCTACGAGGAATAAACTTAAAGGTAATTTAGCAGTATTGGCTATCAATCTTGCTTTGGTATTAGTAGGAATAGAGGCGGTTTCGCTGTGGTTTTATTCTTCCCAAGAAAATAATTTATTTTACACTAGAGGTAATGCGCCGACAAAAATTAGAAAAGATTTAGAAAAAATTGGGGTTAGAACCGGTCAAGGATTCGACGACCAATCGATTTTGGAAAGGCTGCATCCGTTTTTTGCCTACGTTTTAGAACAGGGGGCTTTTACTCATCCAGAGTCGGGATTAAAGGTTAATAATTACGGGTTCTTTTCTCCTTACGATTATCCTTTTGTTAAGACGAAAGAAAATCAATATGTTATCGGCGTTTTTGGCGGTTCGGTGGCTAACGATTTTGCTTACAATTCTTTTATTGAAGGTTTGAACGATGGAGGTTTTATTGGCTATCTTAAGGAAAGGATTCCCGAGTTAAAAGATAAGGAAATAACTGTTTTAAGTTTTGCGGGCGGCGGTTACAAACAACCGCAACAGTTGTTGATTTTAAATTACTTTTTGGCGGTAGGGCAGGAATTCGATATGGTTATTAATATCGATGGTTTTAACGAGGTGGCTTTGTCTAATTTAAACAATCAAGGTCAAATCGATGTTAATATGCCTAGCATCCAACACGTTCAACCTTTGGCGGGTTTGGCAAATAGCGATATGTCGGTGATGCGATCGATGGTGAATATTAGCGATTTGAAACAACAGTTATTAACGGGAATTAATCAATTAGAAAACTGTTCTCTCGCTACCTGCTACAGTTGGAATTTTTTTAAGGTTCAAAATACTTTTAAGAAGTACCAACAAGAGGTGTTAAAATATGATGCCAGAATCGCCGATGAATCGAAAGAATTAGGAACTAACGACACTTTGGTATTTTTTACTAAGGTTCCCGAGGTTTTAGATGACGATGTAGCTTTTGCTAAAATGGCATCCACTTGGTACGAATCTTCTTTAACGATGCATCAAATTTTGACGGATAAAAATATCGAATATTTTCACGTCATCCAACCCAATCAATATTATCAAACTAACCGAGTTTTCAGTCAGGATGAAAAAAATATTGCGATTATTCCCAATCATCCTTATTCTGCTGGCGTGGTGAAGGGTTATCCTCTTTTGCTGTCGAAAGCTGAGGATTTAAAACAGCAGGGAGTTAATGTATTTAGCGCTTTGGAGGTATTGGATGAAGAACCGGGATTAGTTTATCGGGATGCTTGCTGTCATTATAACGAAAAGGGGCAGGCAATTTTATTTGATGCGGTGGCGGGGGCGATCGCTGAGAAGAGCAGGCAAGAGGCAGGAGGCAAGAGGCAAGAGTAGGCAAGAGGGTTTTGGTAAAAACTTTAGGTTTAATCGCACTCCAGAAACCGGGTTTTGCAGAAATTACCCGGTTTCTTAAAACTCCCTAAACAATGGCAACTAACAATTATGAACCAACTAAAATCAATACAAGAAAAGCTCGTTAAAAACCAGAAGGAAATTGTCAAAACTGTATTAGTAAACTTAATTTTCTTCTTAATCTTCTTAGAAATAGGTTCCCTTGGGTGGTACTATACCAGACATAAAGAACTATTTTACTTCAGAGAAAAACCTGCCGCCACCGAAGACGGAGAGGACGGCGACGAACTCAATTTAACTGGTGTTAGATTGGAGCGATCGATTGTCGAAAGACTCCATCCTTATTTCGGTTACGTTCAAGCTCCGGGAGACGATTTTAGGAAAGGGTTTAAATATAACGAAGCCGGTTTTATTTCCCCTTACGAATACCCGTATCAAAAAACGAGCGATAATCAATTTATTGTCGGGGTTTTTGGCGGTTCTGTTGCTTCTAACTATTCGATTTTTGAGATTCAAAATAAAATTTTAGCTAGCAAATTAAAGCAACTACCAGAACTGCAAAATAAAGAAATAGTAATCTTATCCTTTGCAACTGGAGGCTACAAACAACCCCAACAATTACTGGTATTAAATTACTTTCTTTCCATCGGGCAAAAATTCGATATGATTATCAACCTCGACGGTTTTAACGAGGTTGCTTTTGCCCACGAAAATCGGGAGGCAAATATAGATTTAACTATGCCCAGTTCCCAACACGTCGTCTCTCTGACTAATATCGCCAATAACAGTTTGTCGCCAAAAGCTTTAAGGGCGATGTTGAGAATTGGCGAAACTAAAGAGGGGTTAAAGGGGGGAATAAAAACGTTAAAGAAATGCGGTTTGGCTTATTGTCATGCTTTAACTTCCCTCTATATTTACAGTTTGACCAATAGCTACCGTCGGGATGTGAATACATTTGAACGGGAACGGAAAAAGACAGCCCAAGAAGAGGAAAACGAGGGCAGCGTGGTTTATTTTTACCAGCAAAAATCGGATATTTCGGACGAAGAGTTGTTTGCAAAGGCGACAGATTATTGGCGGGAAACTTCGATTTTAATGAGTCAAATTGCGGCCAGCAACGATATTTTATATTTTCATTTTCTCCAGCCAAACCAATATTATTTTACCAATCGAGTTTTAAGCGAGGAGGAGAAGGAAATTGCTTTTAGGGAGGATAGTCCTTATCGCAAACCGGTGGTTTTGGGGTATCCGTTATTATTAGAAAAGATGGAAGAGTTACAGCAAAATGGCGTTTATGCTTTTAGCGCGGTTAACGCTCTAGATAGTGCCCCAGAGATTGTTTACGTTGATAATTGTTGCCACTACAGTCCGGTGGGAGAAAGGATTTTATCGGAGTATATTGGAGACCAAATTTTAGGAGTTTTATTCCAACGAAGAAACCCCCCCCCACCAGTTCCCAACCCGTAATATCAATTATTAATTGAAAAAACCCATCCGCTAAATCCGTTACAAAATCCGCTGCCAACCAAACTTCATCACCCAGCAGAAACCGGGAATAAGCGCAAAAACCCGGTTTCTTAAAACCCCCTGTCCCCAAACAACCTTGTTTTCCCACCAACAACCCATCCGCACTCGTCCCGTACAATACCGCTGCCAACAACCCAATTATTAATTATTAATTACCCCTGACATCTATCTAAATAAATTTGCGCCACCTTATCCCCACTATTACAACTCAAACATTCGGCAAACAACCGCCCCGCTTCAGTTAATTTATTCTCTTCATAAAGCGATAAAGCTTCGTTAAAAATTCGTTTCTAACTTCCCATTCTTAACTTCTGGCAAGTCCGCATCGAAGACTTCGTAAATAGAATGGTAATTTAAGTATGTTTTTTGTTTTAATTGAGCGATCGCTTTCCTATAAATTAATAATTCTTCCTTAAGTTTCTCTAATTCTTGACCGCTGAGATATTTATGAGAGCAATAAATGTAGGGCGACATAGCTGCATATTCAGTATCTCCGGTTTCCAATCCTATTTGATAGGCCGATAGCAAGGGTTGGAAAGTAGCAGCGATCGCTTCTTTCCAAGGTTTGATAAAAAGATTGACTCCAAAAATTGTTTTTGCTTTGAAGGATTTTGCATTCAGTTTGGTGACTAAATTCAAAGCAAGTTCGCCGAATTTGTAGCCCAAGTCAATATTGAGAAAAATGCCGATGGTAATAGCGCCGTACATGGAATAGGCATAAGTTGACTCTTCAGCATTGCCATATTCCAAGGATAAATCTACCATTTTACAAATAATTAGTGGCAGCAGTAAAGGTGCCGCTTGAAAGGCAATGCTAATCATTCTAGAAAGAATCCGCATTATTGCTAATTTGTACGGATAAGTCATTAATGGCATCTCGATTAATTCGGACATCTCAATTAATGCTTTTTTTCAACATTTACCGCCCGAATGCTATTGCCCCGTAATCCCGCTGACTGGATTAAAACAGCAAGTCAAGAAACCCGGTAATTCCTGCCAATAGCTTCGCCAAAATAAAAAA
>CAZSTZ010000024.1:29375-33032 GCA_964609515.1 uncultured bacterium
AAAAAATGGCGAAGGTATTGTCCAAAAAACCGGGTTTCTGAGAGACCAAAAAACGTGGTTTCTGTAGAAATCGCGCTCATCGATCGCTACGAACCTAACAACAACTCTTTTCTGATTTATCGATATTTACCCGATAATCCGCGCCCTTAGTCTCCCGTGGGTGCCGAACTTTGCTCCGACGACAGTCGAACGTCCCCGCCGACTCCAGAGGAATCTCTTCTAAAGGTTCCACTGGCAGCAAGTCTTCGCGATAAGGACTGTTTTCATTCGTATAAATTTTAAAGGTCTTATCGCACACTGCCATCCGCTGACCCCGGTGCAAAGTATGACCGTCGTCGTCCATCACTTGCTTCCACGGTCCCTTATAGATTACCGCTTGGTTGCGTTCCAAACAAGGCCCCTCTTTTCCTTTATAAGCGCGAACGGTAACGGAACGAAATTCGATACCGCCCACAACTTGCCAGGGTTCCTCCTGGCGAACTAAGATTTCAACTCCATAAAATCCTGCCCCTTCAAACATTTCTAAAAACTCGTCTTCGCGAAACGCTCCCGCAATACAACCGCTCCACAATTCCGGGTCGTTGAGTATTTCTGGTGTCGGTTCTTCGTCGCAGACGATATCGGAAATAACTGCCCGTCCGCCCCGTTTTAATACTCGGTGAATTTCTCGGAACAGTTGTTTTTTGTCTTGGGGGCGGACTAGGTTTAAGACGCAATTGGAAATGACAACATCTACGCTATTATCTGCTATTAATGGTTGTTGTTTGCGGAGGCGATCGCTCTCAGTTTCTAAAGCAGCAATGCCATCAATAGAATTAACTGGATTTGCTTTTAACCAACTATTTAATAAGTCTAAATCCAGAGTTAAATCTTGAATTTTACCTTTAACAAAGCTGGTATTTTTAGTTCCAATTTTTGCCGCCATTTCCCCTTGATATTTGCGAGCCAAAGACAGCATATCGTCGTTAAAATCAACTCCGATAACGCGCCCTTGCGCCCCAACTTTTTGAGCGATAATGTAGCAATTTTTCCCCGCCCCGGAACCTAAGTCAACTACAGTTTCTCCAGCAGCAACGTAACGAGTTGGGTCGCCGCAACCGTAATCTTTCTCGATTATTTCTTGGGGCAAGTTTTCCATATAATTGCCTTCGTATTCCGTGGGACAGCATAAAGTAGGTTGAACTTCTTTTGCCCCTGCCTTATAACGTTCCAGTACGGCAGTTTCGATGTCGTATTCGTTTTTGGTTGGTTCGGTTGTAGTTATGGGATTCATAGTTTTTGATGTTTTTGATTTTCTAAAGTATAGCCAGAAACCAGGTTTTTTAGGTATCGCCAGAAACCAGGTTTTTTCAAAAAACCTGGTTTCTTGACTCTAGGCTATTGTTATTTTACCAAAACTTCAAAGCGTTTAGTTTGACCTTAAGGAAAATTTCACAATCTTAGATTGATTTATTGCTTAAAAGGCGGCAACCTGAGTTTTTCCTGAGAAATTCCAGAAAAGTAGATAAATTTTTGTTTGGGGAATGAGGAATGGGAAATACTGGTTGCTAATTTACCAATTCCCAATTCCCAATTCCCAATTCCCTAATCCCGCAAAACATACCCCACCCCGCGAATGGTTTGAATCAAACGTTTTTCGTTATTAGCTTCTAATTTTAAACGCAAATAACGAACGTAAACTTCAATAATATTAGAGTCCCCCATAAAGTCGTAACCCCAGACAGTTTCCAGGATGCGATCGCGAGTTAAAACCTGCCGTGGATGGGAGATTAAATATTCCAATAAATCGAACTCTTTGGCGGTTAATTCGATGAGGCGATCGCCCCGATAAACTTCGCGAGTGGTACGATTTAAACTCAAATCTTCAAACTGCAATAAATCGCGATTTGGTTCTTGGTTTTGGCGAAGGCGAGCCCGAACTCTTGCCAATAACTCCTCCACGCTAAAAGGTTTGACAACGTAATCGTCCGCCCCCGCATCCAAACCGGCCACGCGATCGCTCACATCGTCCTTAGCGGTCAACAATATTATCGGCACTTTATCCCCAGTAGTTCGCAAGCGGCGACAAAGTTCCAACCCCGAGATTCCCGGCAGCATCCAGTCGAGGAGAATCAGCTCCGGTTGAGACTCCCTCGCCGCCGTCATGCCAGTAAAACCATCGTTAGCTACCGTAACTTGATAGCCTTCATATTTAAGTTCTAACTCGATAAATTGAGCGAGTTTTGGTTCGTCTTCGATAACTAAGATATGGCCAGACATAGAATTTTTGATGTTAACTTATCTTGAATTAACTTTTAGTTTAAACTAGAGAATAACATAGCGTTTCTCTTTGTGGTGAGGTACACCTACGATCCCCCTAAATCCCCCTTAAAAAGGGGGACTTTGAGCGGCTCCCCCCTTTTCAAGGGGGGCTGGGGGGGATCGAAAACTGTACCTCATAGAAAAGAGAATTGCTATATCTCAGAAACCCGGTTTTTTAGAAAAACCGGGTTTCTAAGCCGGCCCTCTAGTCCAGTTAAAAAACATCGATAAAAAATGACAAGGTTTATCCACGACCAATTCGCCAAAGGATATCTCAAAGAAATTCTCTCTCTCAAAGGAGAAGTAAAAACCAGCATCGACATCATCGGCGAAAAGCAAGAAGGCGACGTTTATTTCGTTCCCTTTTCCCAACCATCTCCCAACGCAACCTCTCTGGGTTTGTTAGAAAAAATTGCTACGACAACTTGCGTTTTAGAACCCTTTAGAAATGCAGTTACTCCCAGAGAAATCCGCTCTTGTATTGAGAAAATCTGCGTTTTGTGCGCCAAGACAGAAACCAAAGCGGATAACGAAAAGCGCCCTCTTAACGAAGGAGAATTACCCGTTTTATGGATTCTAACTCCCACTATTTCTCAATCAATCGTTGAGAGACTTAACGCGGTTTCTGCGGCCAAAGATTATCTGCAAGGCGTGTATTCTCTCGGGGAAATTTTGCAGACCAAAATAGTAGCAATTCATCAGTTACCGCGAGTTCCAGAAACTCTCTGGTTGAGGATGTTAGGAAAAGGAAGGGTTCAACAACAGGCAATTTCCGAATTTAGGCAGTTGCCCTTGGATGACGAACTCAAGGCAAACGTGCTAGAATTGATTTACGATCTGTTTGTCAGGTTAGAAGCAAATCGACAATTAAATCGAGAAGATACGGAGTTAATTATGGAATTATCGCCTCTTTACCAACAACGATTAGAAAATGCTACCCAACAAGGAATTAAGCAAGGAATTAGTCAGGGTTTGCAACAAGGAAAACGTTTATTCATTGAAAGTTTTCTCCGGTTTCGTTTCGGACAAGTTGACGAGGAATTGTCGGCAATTATTGAACCTTTGCTAGACGTTCCTACTGAAGAAATTCCTCCTTTAGTGATGCAATTTTCCCGGGAGGAATTGATAGCTAGATTCAGAAATTAAGGGGGATAAAAGCTGTAGGGGCAAAGCATTCTGGCGTTTAATCTGGATAAAAATCCTTAAATTTTCTGTCCGAATGCTTTGCCCCGACCTCACGTCAAATTGTCTGGCTTTTTATGGAGTTTTTGACAAACCATTTAGGATTGCTAATAGGAAGTTAATTATGGAATTATCGCCTCTTTACCAACAACGATTAGAAGCTGCTACCCAACA
>CAZSTZ010000024.1:33132-42114 GCA_964609515.1 uncultured bacterium
TCCAGTTTCGTTTCGGAGAATTGGATGAGGAATTGTCGGCAGTTATCGAAGCTTTGTTAGACATTCCTGTTGAAGAAGTTCCTCCTTTTGCGATTGATTTTTCCCGGGAAGAATTGATAGCTAGATTCATAAATTAAAGACTATCCAAAAGGAGACACGCTGAGGGGGCCCATAAGTCCCCTTTTTTTACCCCTTCCCGAGGGGCAAGAAAAAATTTTATTGCTATGTTATAATCGTATTCAGGGTCTAGTCAAGGAGTATTTTCATGCTTGTCAAAGAATCGAATTTCAGGGAAAAATCTAAGCCCGCTAGGACATCCAATTTAGAAAGGCTTAAAATCGCTTTGTCATATTTGTCCGAGCTGAAGCTTAAAGGAGAAATTAGCGATAAGGGATTTGAAACCTTAGTGAAGTATGCTTGTTCTCTTTTCCTCGCAAATGAAGTGGAGGCAAAGATTGAATCTACTTTGGACAGAAAGCTAATTAATTTTTTTGATTCCCGTTTTTCAGAAACAACTAAACCGTCTTTTACCGATGTCGATTTATCCAAACTTTTAGCTATAAAATAATATGTCTAACGAAGAAGAAAAATCCCCACAAAACAAACAATCTGATGCTGGAGGAGAACTAGAAAAAATTGCTCGCGACCTGGAAAATCTTCCCCCTAAAGAAAAACGGTTTGTCGATGCTTCTCTTTCAATACAAAGTATTTTTTCTCCCTCTGCTTCGCCGATTTTAGATAAAATTAACGAGCAGCATATTTCCCAAATAATTGAAATTGCAGAAAAAGATGATGAAAGAGCTTTTTCCGATTTACAATCGTCCCGAAAGTATGCTCTTATTAACACAATTATTTTGGTTTTTACTTTTGGGTTTTTGACAGTTTTTTTAGTTAATAAGGATGTCGCTTTGTACCAGGAAATTTTGAAAATAATTATTATATTTGGTGGGGGTTTCGGCAGTGGTTTTGGTTTTAAACTTTACCAAGATAGGAAAGGTAAATAATTCAAGTGTTGATGCAATTTTCCCGGGAGGAATTGATAGCTAGATTCATAAATTAAAGACTATCCAAAAGGAGACAAAGGGTAATTTTTCCTTTGTCTCTTTTTTTTGGGGCCGACCGGTTGAGGAGCGATCGCCTCTTAAAATTGAAAATTAAAAAATAAATTGCATTTTTACTGGCATACCCAGGACTTAGATAAGAGATTGCTTCGCTGTCCCTCGCAATGACAGAAACAGGTTATTTCCCATAAGTCCTAATACCATAATTTTAAAAATAAGTCAAAGAGAAAATCCAGATAGAAAATAGATAAAATAGAAGAGCGTGACTGGTGGAAAACTGGAGTAGGCTGGGCCAGGAAACGGGCCAGATTTTAGATAGGGCCAAAAAGAGCGATCGCTCTCCGGTCCAACGGGGGGTTTAACCCGAAGACCGCCAGTAAAGTCTAAAATCTAAAATAGAAAACAGACCACGGCCACGCGGCAAAAAGTAGTAGTTTATTGCGGACAGCCTGGAAAACTATGTCCTTTATGATGCAAGGAAAAATGGATTATGAAGCCTTAGGAAGAACCGGAGGGATAGGTGCCACTCCCGGAACGCCTCAGTGGGCCCTAGCTATCAAACTCAAATTGCAATCAGTCCTGCAAAACAAAATAGCCGTCAACGCCGAACAACTAAAAGCGTGGCGGGAACTAATGAGACAGCCAGTAGCATATAACCAATTATTAGATCGATTTGGAAGGCAGTTCTACAATTACGAAGAACTATGCAGAGCCCAACCGCCTTATGGGTTAGGTTGCGAACCACAAGAACTAGATCGACTAATCGAAAAACTGGAATTAAAAGAAACTAAACCCGTCGAACTAGCAACAGATCCTTTAAAAGATTTAGGCAACCCTTCCAATTACTTTCAAAAGTTCTCAAGACTGGTAGAAAACTGTCAAGATGGGGAACTTTTAAACGCAGCAAAAATCGGAGAAATCTTAGATTACGCCCATAGTACGGCACAACTTTGGAGGAAAAGATGGGAGCATTTAGGATGGTTGGAACAATCAAAAAATAGCGGTCGCGGTTTTTATCAGATTACCGAAGAAGGAAAAAATGCGGTAAGAAATTGGCTAGAACAACAGCCAAACGGACATTTAAACGAACAACTTTGGGTAGTAATTCCCCAGAACGCTAAAAAGGCTGCTGAAAAGCTGGTTAAATCTTTCCAATTTGAGGAACTAAAAGAAATTCATCAAATTCTAGGAGAATCCCTCGAAAATCGAAGGTTTTGAGACCTTATTAGCTATAGCATTTTCAAATCAGATGTAAACTAAAAAACGACTTTCTATTCATAGCAAAAAATGACTGTTACCTTCTTAACTGTTGCCAGATGAGCTCTTGCATGCATGCCTCAATCGGCTAATTATTGTACGCATCTCATAAGAAACTGCTATATTCCCCATTCCCCAAAAACAAATCACTTATCCCTCGATAAGCTAAGACGCATTTAAAATGCACGGCCCCTGTTGCCTCTTGCCTCTTGCCTCTTGCCTAGAGCTATGGTCTCGATATCTAGTTTAAATACTTAACAGCTTACTATGCCAGATTCAAAAAAAGAATTAACCTATCCCATCGCCCCCAAATCGGACATAATTGACGACTACCACGGCATTAAAATTCCCGACCCTTATCGTTGGTTAGAAGACCCCCAGTCGGAAGCAACTAAAAAGTGGATTGAAGAAGAAAACGAAGTAACTTTTAACTACTTAGAAGAAATAGAAGCGAGGGAACAAATAAAACAGCGACTAACCCAAATCTGGGATTACGAAAAATATGGGGTACCTTTTAAACAAGGCGATCGCTACTTTTACTACAAAAACGACGGCCTGCAAAACCAAAACGTTTTATATGTCTTAAACGACCTCGACGACCAACCAAAAGTTCTCATCGACCCCAACCAATGGTCGGAAGATGGCACAGTTTCCCTCAGCGGTATTGCTATTAGTAAAGACGGCAAACTTCTAGCTTACGGCAGCTCCGTCGGCGGTTCCGACTGGCAAGAATGGCGAGTTTTAAACATCGAAACCGGGGAATATTATTCGGATGTTTTGCAGTGGATAAAATTCTATCCTTCAACCTTTGCCCCGGACAATAAAGGCTTATTTTACAGTCGCTACGACGCGCCCCAAAAACGAGAATTAGAAGAAGTAAACTACCTCCATAAAATTTACTACCACCGTCTGGGAACTCCTCAATCAGAAGATATCTTAATTTACGAAAAACCGGATAAAAAAGAATGGAGTTACGCCGTAGAAGTTACCGACGATAAACGCTATTTAATAATAACTATTTGGCAAAGTACGGAACGAAAAAATCTAGTTCTTTATAAAGATTTAACCGCTACAAATTCCCCCATAGTCGAACTAATTAGCGAATTTGAAGCCGAATATAGTTTAATCGACAACGACGGCAGTTTGTTCTGGTTTTTCACCGATTTAGATGCCCCTCGCAAGCGGGTTATTGGCATAGATATTGAGACGGGGGAAACCTCAGAAATTATCCCCCAAAGCGAGAATACCCTTCAAGGAGCAAACACTCTCAATAACCAATTTGTTGCCTTTTATCTAAAAGACGCCGCTACCCAAATAAAAATATTTAACCTCGACGGTTCCCCAGTACGAAATGTCGCCTTACCCGGCGTTGGTTCCGCAGGAGGTTTTTCGGGAAAACGCGACGAAACCGAGACCTTTTATAGCTACACCAGTTTTACCACGCCGCCGACAATTTACCGCTACGATATGGTAAGGGGTGAAAGTAGCATTTATCGGCAACCAGAGATAGGTTTTAATGCCGAGGAATACGAGACCGAACAGATTTTTTATCGCAGTAAAGATGGCACGGAAGTGCCGATGTTTGTTAGTTATAAAAAAGGGGTAAAGCTGGATGGAAATAATCCAACTATTCTCTACGGTTATGGGGGATTTAGTATTTCCATAACGCCCAGTTTTTCTATTAGCAGGTTGGCGTGGATGGAGATGGGGGGAATTTACGCGATCGCCAACATTCGCGGGGGCGGAGAATACGGAGAAGAATGGCATCAAGCGGGCATTAAAGACAAAAAACAAAACGTCTTCGACGACTCGATCGCAGCGGCGGAATGGTTAATAGAAAATAACTACACTTCCAGCAAGAAATTAGCCATTACCGGAGTCAGTAACGGCGGTTTATTAGTGGGAGCTTGCATGACCCAGCGACCGGAATTATTTGCGGCGGCCTTGCCCGGAGTGGGAGTAATGGATATGTTGCGCTTCCATAAATTTACCATTGGTTGGGCGTGGACTGCAGATTTTGGTTCCCCAGAAAACCCCGAAGAATTTAAAGCTTTATTAGCCTATTCTCCCTTGCACAATTTAAAAGAAGGAACCAGGTATCCGGCAACTTTAATAACAACAGCAGACAGAGACGATCGCGTAGTTCCCGCCCACAGTTTTAAATTTGCCGCCGCCTTACAAAACGCCCACGTCGGCGATAATCCCGTGTTAATTCGCATCGAAACAAAAGCCGGTCATGGTGGGGGCAAACCTACGGCTAAAATAATCGAAGAAATAGCCGACCAATTTGGTTTTTTAGTAAAAGTTTTGGGAATGGGGAATGGGGAATGGGGAATAGGGAATAGGGAATAGGGAATGGGGAATAGGGAATGGGAAATAGCTTGACTCCCTAATTAGAAATAGGTTTGCGCAGAAATAATTTCCGAGGTTTGCCGAAGAGTAAAGAACCCCAATTCGACTCGGTATCTTTTAAGCGATAGCCAGCTTTTTTATAAAGACTTTTTGCGGGGGAATTATTCTCTAAGACGTGGAGATATAAATCGTTAAATCCCCACTTTAAAGCTATTTCCTCGCAAGAGCTTAATAACTGTTCTGCTACTCCTTGGCGGCGGTATTTGGGACTAACAGCCAAATTGGATAAGTAAGCATACTCAAAATTATCCATCAGCCAAGAGGGGGTAAGCGATCGCACCCCCATTTCCACAGTTCCGGCCAACAACTCCTCTTCTCCCCCCCTAGCACTAAAGGCCACCAAACAAATATAATGTTTTTCACCAGAACGGATGCGAGTGCGTAAATCCTCGTAAATGCCCAGACGCATAAAAGGATAGGTCCAACTCATTAGACCTTGACGGGAGTGAAAGCTATCGGCCAAGATATCAGAAATTGCGCCGATTTCCTTTGGTTTTGCCGTTCGGATGGCGAAACGAAACCCATCGGAGGCAGTTGTCAGAGTTTTGGGATTGGATGGCCTTGATAAAAAAAAGAAAGGGTTCACTACTGGTGGAGAAAAAAAATAACGGTTCTCAATTAAATTCACAGCAAGGGAGAAGCTCTCTTGCCCTGGTTGTTTAAAACTAATTTGAAATAAAATGGACTTAGGAGACCAACATCGAAACTGAATTATATTAAAGAATAGTGCCAAGCTCGGCTTTCTCTGGGGGTGCATCTCCAGAAACTATTTTGCATCAATTTACCGTATTCATACTTTTAGTAATACTAAAATTCAGGTATTTTTGAAAGATGATAAATATCGAAGATTTTTGGGGTGTATCCCAATTTTGAAACGAACCAAAAAGTTATCGCTTTTTGGGAATGGGGAATAGGGAATGGGGAATTGCCAAGAGAGTCTTTTTACAAATATGGGATGCTCCCGATTTTTGTTAATTATTAATTGTTAATTAGGGTAGTAGTGAAAAAAACAAACAAAAAACAAACATTGTCTGTGTTGGAGGGTTTTGGGTAATGGGTAATGGGTAATGGGATAACAGTAAGATGGCAAAAACATCTCGAAGAAATCGTTGAATGCCTGTAATTGATTACCTATTACCTATTGCCTCTTACCAATTTGGTCAGCTTTTACGGTTTTTCGTGCCGTCCCTAATTATTAATTGTTAATTATTAATTGTTAATTGCCACGCTCGGGGTGCGCTATCGACAACTGCCACAGCCAAACAACTGCCTTAAAAGTAAGGAGTCTAGTACATGACTTCTCGAAATAAAAAATCAAAGCCAACACTTCTGGTCGTCGATGACGAACCAGACAACCTCGACCTGCTTTATCGTACCTTCTATCGGGATTATCAAGTCCTGCGGGCAGACAGCGGACCGGAAGCTTTAGACATTTTAGCTAAAGTTGGGGAAGTAGCCGTGATTATCTCGGATCAGAGGATGCCCCAGATGAGCGGAACGGAATTTCTGGGTCTGACGGCCACCCAATACCCAGATACGATTCGGATTATTTTAACGGGCTACACCGATGTGGAAGATCTGGTGGAAGCGATTAACTCGGGTAAGGTTTTTAAATACGTTACTAAACCTTGGAAAGCGGACGAACTAAAAGCTTTGGTCAAACAGGCCCTCGATACCCACAACGTCCTCAAGGCCCGTACTAACGATTTGCGGCGGGCCCTCCAGCAAGAGTCTCTCCTTTACGCGGTGACTAATACGATCCGCTCGGCCCCGAATTATCGGCAAATGCTCCAAAGAATTGTGGAAACGGTGGGGCAAATGTTTGAAGCGAGCGTGGCTGTTTGTCGCCCTTTCCAAGATAATCAGGTGCAAGAAGAATGGTTCGTTTACCAAAGGCAAGAGCCCAAAGCTAGCAATGGGGAAGAGGAGAACTCTTCTTTGATAAGCGAGGAACTTATCGGTCAGATTGTCTGGGAAACTACGGATGTGGAGGTGATTCCAGATGTGGAAACTGACGATCGCTTCCAAGAAGATGCCCCAGAAATTCAACAACGCAAACAAGCTCTCTTGGCTGCCGGGATCCGCTCTAGTTTGGTGGTTCCTTTATTTTATCGGCTGGACTTGACGGCGGTTCTGGCATTGCATCAGCGCGATCGACCTCGCTACTGGGAGGGTCAGGAGGTCCAGCTCTTGATTACGGTTGCCGACCAAGCGGCTTTGGCTCTCTCTCAGGCGATCGCCTACGAACAAGCTCAATCTCTCGCCCAACGGGAGGTGCTGGTTAATTCGATTACCGGTGCGATACGCTCCAGTTTGGACCCCAAAAATATTTTCGCCGCGATTACCGAAAAGTTAGGAGAAGCTTTGGGAGTGGATGGCTGCGCTCTTTCTTTGTGGACGGAAGAAGACGAGTACGTTCAATGCGTCGGTCTCTACGATGCTTCGGAACGTTCTTCGGTTGTGAGCAATCAATGGTCGGAAAAAACTCCCACGGAGAGGCAGGCTGAGATTGCTAAACGACAACCAAAAAGACTGCCTTCTTCGGACTTCGTTGGGGGGCGAATGCCGCAGTCGGTAGCCCCCATTCGCGGCAATCCGGTGTTGTTGCAACTGCTCGAAAGCAAACAACCGGTGGCGGTTAGCGATTTGAGCGAGCATCCGGAGTTAAACGTTACGGAATTGCCTTTGCGTTCTAGCGCCAGGGCTTTGTTGGTGGTGCCTTTAATTTACGATGGCAGGATTATCGGTAGTATTTCTCTGCGCCACAATCAGGGGAAACATCGCTGGTTGGCTTCTGAAATCGATTTAGCTCAAGCGGTGGCTTCTCAGGCGGCGATCGCGGTTCAACAATCCCGCCTCTATCAAACTACTCGCCAACAAGCGGAACGACTTTTAGAAGCCGATCGCCTCAAAACGGAGTTTTTCCAGAACATCTCCCACGAGTTTAGAACTCCTCTGACTTTAACTATCGGACCTTTAGAGGCTGCTGTTAACCACAATGGAGATTTGCCGAAGGAACAGGCGGCGATCGCTCTGAGAAATTGCCGCCGTCTCTTGCGTTTGGTTAACCAACTCTTAGATTTACAGCGACTCGATGCGGGGCGAATGCAGCCGAGTTTTCGTCCTTGCGATTTTGTCGCTTTCTGTGAAAATATTATCGAGTCTTTTACTCCTTATTGCGAGAAAAAAGGGATATCTTTAATCTCCCAATTGAGCGAGAAGTGCCCTCCGGTTTATCTGGATGTAGAAAGGTTCGATAAGGTTCTTTACAACCTCCTTTCTAACGCCATGAAATTTACCCCTCAAGGGGGCAGCATTACTATTTCTTTAGAAGAAGTGGGGCATCTTTGTTTGCTACAAGTAAAAGATACCGGCATTGGTATTAAACGGGAACAAATTCCTTATTTATTTGAGAGATTCCGCCAAGCTGAAGGGTCTGCGAATCGTTCCTACGAAGGGACGGGTTTGGGTTTGGCTTTAGTTAAAGAGTTAGTAGAAATGCATCGCGGTCAAGTTCGGGTAGATTCCACCTACGGCGAAGGTACTACTTTTACAATCTGGCTGGAAACTGGAACCAATCATTTACCTCCAGAACAAGTTTTAGAAATACCTGCCGAGTTAGATTCTTCTCGGGTTGCCGTGGAACTCTCCGATGTGGAAGCCGAGTTAGAAGACACGGAGGATTTATTTACGAAAAATGCTTCGGAAAATGTCGAGCAAATCATTGGCAACGGTTTGGCTACTATTTTAGTAGTTGATGATAATCCAGATTTGAGAAATTACGTTGCTAGAGTTTTAAAAGTAGCTAATTTTGATGTAGTATTTGCTAAGGATGGAGCTGATGGCTTTGAAGTAGCTAAAAAATACGACCCCGACGTAATTATTACTGATTTAATGATGCCAAAAGTTTCGGGTTTGGATTTAATTAAAATGATAAGAGAAACGGAAGGATTGAAGGGAACGCCGATTATTTTGTTGACGGCAAAAGCTGACGAAGATACGAGAATAGAAGGGGTAGAAAAAGGAGCGGATGCTTATTTATCGAAGCCTTTTAACGATAGAGAGTTATTAGCAGAAGTTAAGAATTTGTGGGCGTTAAAAGAGAATGAAAGACGGATACAGGAGTTGAATAAATATTTAACGGAGTCGGTCTTGCGTCGTTTTTTACCTCCAGAAATGGTCAGACGGGCGGCGGCAGGAGATTTAGCTTTAGATTTGAGTCCGGAGCCGCGTTTGGTAACGGTTTTGTTTA
>CAZSTZ010000025.1:0-36611 GCA_964609515.1 uncultured bacterium
TTAATTCCGCAATTAACTGTATTCCAGTTAACCGATACCCAAACGTCCCGCCAAACCAGGAGATAAAGGTAACAAAGTAGCAATAGTCAGAAACAAAATCAACAATCCCAAAGCCGCCCTGGCATCGTCTGGTTCCGTGAGTTCGTTAAAACAGGGACGCTCCAAATCTCGCTGCAACACCAAAATCACGATCGCCCAATACAGCGCCAAAGGAGTCACAAAAGAAGCGATCGCCAACACGATAAAAGTAGCGATCGTCGCCCTGCCAGCAATCTTCCGTCCGTAAATAGCCTGAATAATTCGCCCCCCATCTAACTGCCCGGCGGGCAAAACGTTAATAGCAGTAATTACCAAACCCAACCAACCAATAATAGTCAGCGGGTTGACATCAACTATCGGCTGTTGCAACTGAGAGCCCAAGATCGCTCGCGCCAGAGTTCCCACCAACACGGAACCACCGAACAACTCCGACGGTACCTGGAACAAACTTCCGGGGTGAGACAGCAACAAACCGATTAACAGCATTCCCAAAGAAACAATACCACCAGCAGCAGGACCGGCAAAAGCAACATCAAATAAGACGCTGCGGTTTGGCAAAAACGACAAAAAACGGTTGATAGCCCCAAAACTGCCAATTTGCCAAGCCGGCAAGAAAAACGGCAAACTAAAGCGCACGTTGTGACGGGAAGCCAACACTTGATGGGCGATTTCGTGAGCTCCCAAAACCGCCCAAAATCCCAGAGCAATAGGCAGCGCTTCTTGATAGCGCCCCGGTTCGTTAAAAATATCGAACCCTTGCAGCAGCCCTCCAGCTTCTAAACTGGTAGCAAAGGTGGCGACGAAGAGAACTCCTGCCAGAGCGTTTTGAGTAACGGTAGCCGGTTGGGGGTCGTTTTTGCTCGGCAGAACTACGATAATCGGTTTGCCCTCCGTGGGACTTTCCACTAAAAAGAGTCGGTAGCGATCGCCCAATACTTTCTCCAAAGAAGCAGCAAGGCGATCGCGAACCGTTTGAGGCTCCCCGCCCCGCAAGTTGCCTTTAAAAATTGCCCCCTCTTGATAGGGAATAGTGTCGGTGGCAAAAAAAGTATCGATACCGAAGATACCTTGAATCTTTTGTAAATCTTCGTTGGGAATGGGGACAAACTCTGGAGTTGGTTTTTCGGTATCGGCGGGCGATCGCTCCGGTTGAGTTATCGGCTGTTCCTCCTTAGTTTCCACCCTTTGAACTACCTCCTCCCCGGGCGGCGACTCCGAGGTAGGAGGCGAAATCGGCTCTTTGGGAGTTTGTTTTTCCATTTCTTCCTTTTGTTCGACTGCCGCAATACGGACTTGTTGTCCCAAATAGATGTACAATCCCACGCAAGTCACCAAGAAAAAGAGGATTGTCACCAGATTAACGTAAACGCCCGCAGCAAACAGAGCAAAAAACAACAGCCACGGTGTCATCAGCACCACCGACTGCAACCAAGCGAGGACTCCCGCCTTACCGTAAGGTCTGGCTCGATTATATCCCCAAGCCAGGATTCCCATTGCAATTAGGACTATTAATATTGTCGTCGTATTTTCCGATCCGCTCGTCATATTAGAACCTTAAATTATTTCTATTCTTAACCGTGGGGTGCGCACCGCGCACCTTGCCAGAAATCCGGTTTCTTTGAGAAACCCGGTTTCTTAACCGGCGTTGTAGGGTGCGCACCGCGCACCTTACTCAACCGGGATTTGCTTTGTCGGATTTGGCCATTGCCGCAAAATGCCAGCCTCCGGCCATCCTTCTCCCCGGTCTTAAGGGTCTAGGATAACATTTTTAAGTAACGCGGCGTCCCATAAAAAGGGCCATCACGGACCAACCAGAAACCCGGTTTTTTCAAAAAACCGGGTTTCTTGGCTTCTACTGCTCATTCTAGAATTGTAGGTTGTGCGGACCGGAGTGGAACCCAACAGCATTGATTCGGTTTCGCTCTACCCAACATATGGGATGCACCGGCTGCGTTGGGTTCCGTTTCGCTCCACCCGACCTACGGGATGCACCTAGCTTTTAACAGTTAACAATCTATAGCAATCCTAAACGGGTTGTCAAAAATTAAAAAGTAGAAAAAAAATCAGACATTCTGTTTTTTATCTACTTTTCTCTTTTCCTTTCTTGCTTTTTCTCTTGACTTTTGCCTTTTGCCTCTTGCCTTTTGCCTAAAAGCGACTAACTTTTGGACACAACTCAGATAGGACTGCTATAGCTTGCACCGACTCCAAGATAGAATCTCTAATAAAAGAACTGGCATTAATAATTTCTATTCCTATTAATTCTCCAGTTTCATTCAATTCCGCCGTAATATTAGGGGTCATGAAAATTCCCTCCAAATAGGTAAAGTAATAGTAAAAACACTACCTTCTTGAGGTTTAGAGCGAACCGTAATTTTACCTCCCATTCCTTCAATGAGACTTTTAGCTATGGCCAGTCCTAAACCCGTACCATCACGCGATCGAGTCATAGCTTCATCCACTCGGTAAAATCGCTCAAAAACACGCCTTTGATGAGCTAAACTAATACCAATACCATAATCGCGCACATGAATCATAGCTAATTCTTCAGTTTTTTCTAAAATCAGATCTACAGATTGAGGTTCAAAAGAATATTTTAGAGCATTATCCACCAGATTAATTAAAACTTGTTGTAAGCGCTCTCGATCGGCACAGGTAATTACATCTTCTTCAGTTAAAATTAGATTGATTTTTCTCTTAGTAACTTTTTGACTCATTTGAGCAACTTCAGTTACTAAAGTATTGAGCATAATCGGGTGAAGGCGAAAATGTAAATGACCATTATCAGCTCTTGCTAAATCCAGTAAATCTTGTAACATTCTAATGGTTCTTTCTGTTTCCGCCGTTGCTATTTCTAATGCTTGAATTTGATGGCTGCTTAAATTATCGCTTCTTCTCAGAAGACTTTGTAAATAACCAATAATAATAGTTAAAGGTGTTCTTAATTCGTGGGAAACATTGCCCATAAATTGTCTTTGTTGTTCCCAAGAAGCAGACAGTCTAAATAACATTTCGTTAAAAGCTTGAGCTAAACCTAAAATTTCTTGGGGTACTTGCTGAAGCTTTAATTTTGCGCCGTTTAAATCATCAGCAGATATAGCGCTAGCAACCTCGCTCATCTCTTTGAGAGGGCGCAAACCTTTGCCAATGCGATAACTAATAGCAACAATTAAAGTTGTAATTGTCGCGATACTAATTAAAGATAATCGCCATAAACTCAAATTTAATTTATGTTTGTCTTCAGTAATATCTTGTGATAAATACAACTTACCTATGAAATTGCCATCGATCGCTAAATTAGTTCCACATAAAACAATATCGCGACCGTTAAATCTAACAATTTGAGGCTTTCTCGGAACTTGTTGCATCTCCTCAAAAACTTGAACTCCTGACCAAGAATTATTTCGAGGAGAAGATTGGCCTACAATTTGACCTTGAGAATTTTTGACCCATACTGCTAAGTTTGCAGCAGAAACTCTATTAATAGTTTTTTCTAATCCTGTTTCTAAAGATTCTGATTCGGTATAAAATTCTAATTGTTCGGGAAAACGCATCGCAATATATTCTAAAGTTTGTTTGTGGGCTGCAACTAAATTTTGTTCCATTTGCCATCCCGCCCACACAGCAACGCTACCCAAACCAATTACTGATAAAATTACAATTTCTAAGGTTAATTGAAATTGCAGAGATGAGGGAAAAATTTGTTTGATTTTAGATAATTTAATCATAGTAATAAATCTGGGATTATAGACTGAAAAGAAACCCGGTTTTTTGAAGATAATTTAATCATGGTAATCGCGGATTATAGACTAAAAATAAACCTGGTTTTTTCAAAAAACCAGGTTTCTGAAAAACCCGGTTTCTTGAGGGGCGAACGGTGGTTCCCCCCCCTAAAATTGTGAATTTGCCAGTCATCAATTGCCATGTTTTAAAACTTTTGTGCAGTGCCTTGAAAGTAATCGAATTTCAATCTACTATTAAAATCAGTTTCACCATATAAATTAAAGCTAATAGTTCCTGGCTCGCCCATAGCTTCTACTTGGTGAATAGCTGAGGGAAGAAAACAAATAATATCGCCAACCCCTAAAATTTGTTCCCCTACCTCTTGAATTTTATCGGGTAATTGAGGTTGAGGATTTCTTTGCCAAAAGCGATTTTTTTCCCGACCGTTTAACAAAGCCACTAAACCCCAACAACCATGATTGTGAATTGGTGAAATTGTACCTTCAGCCCATGCAACTAACTGTATTGTTAGAGGAAATGAAGGTTCGTCATAGAGAGTCATTACCTCCCAACCAGTTTCGGGATTTGGTTCGAGCAGAGATAATAATAACCAAGGAGAATCATTTAATAGTTGTCTGACTAAAGGGGCGATCGCTCTGAGTCTGTTACCATCGTCATGGATATTTTCTAAAATATCTTCTAAATCCGTCAAAAAACGATAGAGGCGATAGGGTGAAGTTTTCTTTTTTGGAGGAGAAACATTCTTAAGAGGGCAACATTGCCCATTATTATCCACTAGCCAATCTTGTCCTTCCATAGAAGCTAAAATAAATTGTAAACTTATTAATTTTATTCTACGGTACGAACTGGTGGAGAAAATGAGAAACAGCTAAAAATTAGATTAATTTTCCTTCAGACAAGCTTTATCTAATCTCTAGCTTCAATTCATCTTCTACTCATCTTGGTATTTTTTAATCGAAGCATGGATGAAAAAGATAAGGAGATTTAACCATGTTTCACAAATCAACCTCATTTTGGCTTAGTCTTTGCTTAACAAGCCTTGCTATTCCCGTTTCTCTAGTCGCTACGAGTAACGTTAAAGTTTCTGCCTCTAGCGATGTTTTAATCTCACAAGCCAATCCCTGTGCGGGTAAAAACCCCTGTGCGGGTGTCAATCCCTGTGCGGGTGTCAATCCCTGCGCGGGTGTCAATCCCTGCGCGGGCAAAAACCCCTGTGCGGGTAACTCTACCAGAAACGTTGGAGGACCATTAGCGAAAGAATTACAAGGAAAACCCGTTATAGTTGACATTTACGCTAGTTGGTGTGCAGCTTGTAAAAATATCGCCCCTACCCTCTCTCAATTAAAACAACAATATCAAGGAAAAGTTCATTTCATTGTCTTTGATGTAAGCGATCGAAGCAAAGCTAGTCAGGCAGAAGCCAGAGCCAGAGAATTAGGTTTAGGCGAATTTTTGGCCCAAAATAAAGCACAAACAGGCAGCGTAACTATTGTCGATCCTGCTAGCGGTAATATTCTAACTCAACATCGCAATAATACTAATTTGAGCGATTACACTTCAGTATTAGATTCTGCCATTTCTCAAAGGTAATTCAACCTTAGAAGTCTGAGTTTTTCGTGGTAGATATTCTATCTCAGACTTCTCCTAAGTAATTAAGCAAAAATCAGAGTTTTTTGAAAAATAAAACCCATGAAGATTAAATATTTGTCCTTATTTGCCATAGTTTCCTTGTTAAGTTTAGGAACATTAGTCAGTTGTAGCAATCCCTGCGCAGGTAAAACAAACAACCCCGATGAAGTAATTCAAAATCCCTGTGCGGGTAAAAATCCCTGTGCGAGTGCTAATCCCTGCGCGGGTAAAAATCCCTGTGCGAGTGCAAACCCTTGTGCTGGTAAAACCAAAACCATTGGTGCATCTTTAGCCCAAGAATTGCAAGGAAAACCCGTTTTAGTTGATATTTATGCCAGTTGGTGTTCTGCTTGTAAAAACATTGCACCTACCCTCTCTCAATTAGAAAAACAATATGAAGGAAAAGTCAATTTTATAGTTCTCGATCTTAGCGATCGAGCTACCACTGCTCTAGCTCAGACAAAAGCAGAAAAATTAGGTTTAGCTAAATTTCTGGAAGAAAATAAATCTCAAACAGGAATGTTAACCATTATAGATCCTGCTACGGGAACAATCTTAGCTCAACACCGTAACAATCCCAAGATTGCAGACTATCAAACGGTTTTAGATCGAGCCATAAGTCAGTAGAGGATTTTGTATTCATTTTAGGAGATTTTTATGACTCAAATAGAGAAAATACCGCCGGAAAATCAGACTTCAGGCCGTCCTAAAATTGCCAGAAAATGGTTATTTTATTTCGGGTTAGGCTTACTGGCTTTAATTATTGTTCTCACCCTTGGACCAGTAATTAGCCATCCTGTTGAAAGACTAATTTCTCTTGTAGAAAACCGCTATCAACAGTGGTTCGATCGACAAAATACAACCAATCCCGTTGTTTTATTACCCCTAGCCTTTATCGGTGGCTTATTAGCTAGCGTTTCTCCCTGTATTCTCGCCTTACTTCCCGTTAACCTCAGTTACATCGGTACATTAAAAATTAAATCCCGTTGGGATGCTTTCAGCAAAGCTGGTTTATTTGTACTAGGTGCAGTGACAATTTTAAGCTTATTTGGCTTAGTTTCTTCCTTTGCGGGGTTAGTAATGGTGGAATATCGAGGCTATATCAACGTGGTAGTTGGCTTGATTATGGCGGTGATGGGATTGTGGTTAATCGGAGTCGTACAAATACCTTTACCGCAGATGAATCTTAACCTTCCCCAAGCTGGTCCTTATGGAGTGGGTTTAACCTTTGCCTTAGTGAGTTCCCCCTGTGCTAGTCCTGTATTATTTGCCGTATTAGCTGCTGCTGCCGCTACAAGTTCTCAAGTTTTAGGCACGCTAACAATGGTTAGTTATGCTTTAGGTTATACGATGCTGATTTTTCTGGCGAGTTTATTTACAGGATTAGCCAAACAAAGTAATCGCTTACTGAAACATTCAGAAGGCATCATTCGCTTCGGTAGCGTGGCATTGATGATGACTGGTGCTTATTACTTGTTCGCTGGTACTAGATGGTTTTTTGGAGGTTAAATCGAGGTTTTTTAGCTCAATTTATCAAATTTATGGAGGAAATGATGATGACTAATTCTAATTTATTATCCCAATTACAACAAGAATCAACGAAACCTATTTTGGTGAAATTTGTTACCCCCCATTGTCCTTCTTGCAAAACCCTTGCTCCCGTTTTAGAGAAGTTAGCAAGCGATCGCCCAGATAGTTTTCATTTAGTCACCATCGATATGACAGAAGATCCGGAATTAGCGATGAAATTAAAAGTAAGAAGCGCTCCTACCGTGGTGTTAATGAAAGGAGAAGAGGTCATAGAAACAGCGGCCGGGTTAAAAAAACGGAAATTCTACGAAGATTTAATCGATAAAGCAGTTTAAATTTTGCCAGAAGCTTAAACTTGGGATGGGGGCAAAGCATTCGGACATCAACATTTATTCTTTTTAAAAACAGTTAACGCCCGAATGCTATTGCCCCTACATATCAATTTTTTTAATTTTTTACGCGAATTGTTGAGGATTGCTATAATTATTTACAAAATCATCTAAATTCTTAGCCATGTCAAATTCGTTAATGCTTATCTTCCCCTATAAATACGAAGATTTGTGGGTATTTTACGATGAAACTGTTGGCTTACAAAAAGAACCCTTTGTCTCGGGCATTCCCGAGATAATTGACTTCTTCGTTAAAGATATTCCCGATGCCGATAAAGGATTCAAACTAATCTTTTCCAAACAACCTTTTCCCGAATACAAAATAACCTTGATTTGGAGAAGAGAAGAATATGGTGGACATTGGTATAATTGCGAAGAAATCCATAGAGAAGGGGGGTTGTGTCCGGCTTGATTTAAGTATTTCGATTCAGTTCCAGCTACAATTTATTGCGATGCTAGAAAGTAACTTAGAAACCAGGTTTTTTGAAAAAACCTGGTTTCTTAATTCTTTGAAAAATCCGGTTTCTTAAATTTTAAGTTAAAAGCACCCTTAAAAACTGGAATTTCACAAAAAATCTGGAAACAAAAACGACTGACAAAGCTCGTATTCCCGTTCCAAACGTGCTTTTGCCAACTGATAAAAATCGGCATTAATCTCAGCAGAAAAACACTTTCGACCTTTCCTCAGAGAAACCACGCCCGCCGAACACAAACCGCCAAACGGCTCCCAGATAACATCCCCACCATCGCTGGAAGCCAGAATAATCCTTTCCATAAGCTGTAGGGGCTTTTGGTTGGCATGGATGGACTTGGCCCCTTTATCCTTAAGACGTTCCGCCCCTCGAACCGCCGGTTCCGACCAAACGTTAGTCGCGCCGTGGGCGTGGTTCCACTTGGAACGCAGCCGCGACCATTGCCCCGCCGTCACCGACGATTTACCATCTAAAGAAAAATATGGCCATTGCGTCGGACGACCGTGGGAGTTGGAATATGCCGCGATCCGTTCCATCATTTCTGGTGGCGGGAAGTACCAGAGGCGATCTTTAGTGAAATATTTGCGAGTTGCCGCATTCTTAACCCCGCAAGCTTCATTAGTTTTATTGAGAGGCAGTCCGCTGCGAAGCCACTCGTGGCGCAACCAATCTTGCATCGACAACAACTCGCCGTCGGGGGTAGGCAGTTTTACCTGGCGGACGTACTGCACGCAAACTTCAGTAACAATGGGAAATTGGCGGATAGTTTTGCTATTGACATTACCGGCGATGTGACCGATGCCTTTATCCCAAATATTGGTGCAGCGATATTGCCAGCCGTTATTTGCCAATACTGGATGAACTGTCGCCCAGCCAATTTCGCTGCACCAAAACCATAGCGTTGTTTCTGGTAGAGAGTAGCGCGACCAAGCAGCGACATGGGGGGCGTACCAGTCGGCTAGTTCTGTAGGACTTGAGGGCTCTCCTGGAAACAGCCCCAGTCCGTAGGCCCCATCTGAGATGATGACAGTTGGAGGCTGCCAAGTGGCGTATCGACTTAGGGCATCGCCCATTTCCAGTTGTACCGAACCGATGGAGGTGTTGGGTAGCGGTAATTTAGTCAATGCAATACTTTATTGAATTTTTATAGCAATTCTAAATCTGATTTAATCACAAAACATTCCTTTGCCAGAAGCTTAAACGTGGGGTGGGGGCAAAGCATTCGGACATCAAAATTTATGCTTTTTAAAAAATGTTATTGCCCCAATGCACTTGCCCCTACAGGAATTTGAAAAAAAACAATTAATCTATTTCACCCAGCAATAACCCATCCGTTAAATCCGTTACAAAATCCGCTGCCAACCAAGATTTTTCACCCAATCCAGAAACCAGGTTTTTTGAAAAAACCTGGTTTCTTAATCTTTCTTCTTAATTTTCTCAAAAACCGAGTTTCTTAATTATCGCAATTCCTTCAACGCTGCCATTGTCAACTGTTCGTTATCATTATCTCCTTCATTACCAAACAATTTTAACGCCTTTTCTAAATCCTTAATCGCTCCCAAAACATAGCCAACATTGGCATGAACTCGTCCTCGATTGTTGTAAGCTAAAGCATAATTAGGATTCAAGCGAATAGCCTGATTGTAATCGCCGATCGCCCCCCAATATTCCCCTAACTTTTGCCGCATATTCCCTCGGAAATAATAAGCCTTAGCATGACTGGAATTTAAGCGAATGGCGCGATCGTAATCCTCCATTGCCTTATGATAATCTTCTAACTTTTCCCGCACGCCACCCCGCTTCATCCAAGCATTAGCATCTTTCGGATTTATCTCTACCGCCCGATTAAATTCTTCTAAAGCCCCTGAATAATCCTCTTTTTCTTCTTTCTCTAAACCCCGCTGATAACACTCATCAAATTCTGCTAATTCCTCCACCGAAAGCACCTTATATTCCACCGAACTATTAGCATTATTCGATGCCACATACTTTACCTCAGTGGTGGAATTATTTAAAAAATGACTTCCCTCTAAAACCATCTCCCGCGCCCATTTATCCACCGCTAAAATATCGCTCAAAGAAGGATTTTGTTTGTTATCTGCTTGGTGATGTTCGCAGGCATACTCAATCAATTTTGGAATATCTAAAAACTGGATTTTCTCCTCTAAAAATAACGCCACCGCTTGTTCGTTAGCCGCATTTAAAACTGCCGGCATGGAACCCCCTTCCCTACCTGCAGCATAAGCTAATTGCATGCAAGGATACTTCAAATTATCGGGTTCTTTAAAAGTTAAATCCCCCGCTTTAACTAAATCCAAAGTTTCCCAATCGGTATAAATTCTCTCCGGCCAAGATAAAGCATAAAGCAACGGCAAACGCATATCCGGCCAGCCCAATTGAGCCAAAACAGAGGTATCTTGTAACTCGATTAAAGAATGAATTATGCTTTGGGGATGAATCACAATTTTGATGCGATCGTAATCCAAACCAAATAAAAAATGAGCCTCGATAACTTCCAAACCTTTATTCATCATCGTAGCAGAATCAACGGTAATTTTCTTACCCATCGACCAGTTAGGATGTTTGATGGCATCCGCCACTTTAACCTCTGCTAATTTTTCCACCGGCCAATCTCGAAAAGCACCCCCAGAAGCAGTTAAAATTATCTTCCGCAAACCGTCTTTTGGTACTCCTTGCAGGCATTGAAAAATTGCCGAATGTTCCGAGTCTGCCGGTAACAGTTTTACCCCGTGTTTTTTAATTAAAGGATTGACAACCGGACCGCCAGCAATCAAAGTTTCTTTATTAGCTAAAGCAATATCTTTTCCTGCTTCAATAGCGGCAATAGTCGGCAACAAACCGGCACAACCAACTATCCCCGTTACTACTGCCTGGGAGTCGCCATATTTAGCAACTTCCGTTACCCCCGCTTCCCCTGCCAGTAAAATTGGTGGGGTGTCGAGGTTGGCGATCGCCTCTTTCAATTCCTCGAATTTCGATTCATCCCTGATGGCGGCAATACTCGGTCTGAATTGCCGAATTTGTTGGGCCAACATTGTCGCGTTCCGCCCCGCCGCTAACCCCACTACTCGAAATTTGTCTGGATGATGGGTGACAATATCTAGTGTCTGAGTCCCAATAGAACCGGTAGAGCCTAAGATGCTAATTGCTTTCATGTTTTTTTACAATTCTTTTACAATTCAGTCCGCCATTTTTATCTTACGATTTAACGGAGCAAAAATCTCCTGCTGTCATTGCGAGGCGGCGTTACTTGTTTGCCTTTTGCCTCTTGCCTCTTGCCTCTTGCCTTTTAAATAAGTATTGACAAATAATTGATTTTATGTTAAAGAAATCGCTGAAGCGATTACTACGAACGAACTTTGAAAAAAATTAACGACCTTATTCCCCTTCCACCGCAGACAGTCGCCCTGATGATGGTGGTGGCAGCGGCAATCTTCTTCGCCCTTAGCAGTCTGCGACATTCCCTGTTTCAGTCCACCGGTTTCGATCTTGGCATTTACGACCAAGCGGTCTACTTAATGAGTCAGGGAAAAACGCCCATCTCCTCGTTTTTAGGATACCACCATTTGGGCAACCACGCCGCCTGGGCCGTTTATCCTCTGGGGTTGCTTTACAAGATTTATCCCGATGTCCGTTGGTTGTTTTTGGTACAAGCTATTTCTTTGGCCTTGGGGGCTTGGCCCCTTTGGAGCTTGGCCCGCCTGGAAGGATTAAAACCGAGGTTGGCAGAAGCGATCGCCCTCGCTTATCTCCTCTATCCAGTCATTTTTAACGTCAATTTATTCGATTTCCATCCAGAAGTAATGGCGATGCCAGCTATTTTTGGAGCAATTTTAGCTGGGAAATTGCACAAAATTCGCTGGTTTTCTGTGGCGATCGCTTGGATATTGGGTTGCAAAGCGGTACTATCTTTAACCGTACTGGCAATGGGTTTTTGGTTGTGGAAATTTGAAAAGCAAAAACTCTCGGGTTTAATTGCTCTTAGCGCCGGTTTTTTCTGGTTTTTAATCGTTACTCAAGGCATCATTCCTGCTTTTAGCGGTCAAGAAGTTGCCGGGGTAGGGCGCTACAGTTATTTGGGAGATTCCGTTGTTGGCATTATTGTTAAGCTATTTATCCTCCCAGATTTGGTTTTGGCAAAAATCTTTTCTTGGGATGCTTTGAAATATTTATTATTAGTAATTTTACCCGTGATTTGGGGATTAGTTCCAGGAGGGAAAATTCCCAAACTTGCTAATTTTATTCCCTTGATTCCAGCGATTCCTACTATCTTTTTGAACTTGCTTTCCGATGTCGGATTTCAACGCAGTTTAAATTATCAATATTCTCTGCCGATACTGCCATTTTTATTGTTAACAATAATTGGGATGTTGCGGGAAACAGACAAGATGTCCGTTCTACCTAATTTAACTAAGTTAAAATTACCAAAAGTTAAATTTAAACTATCAATTCCTAACTATCAATCGCCAAAAGTTATTATTTTTTGGTCGGTATTGGTTTTATTATTGTTGGGAAATTTCAGCTTTCTTTCTGCTGCTAATAGAAGCATGGATACTTTGCCAGCAAATCAAGAGGCGATCGCTATCCTTAAAACTACCAGTGGCGGAGTCCTCACCGATAATAAATTAGCCCCTCATTTAACCCACAGGGAAACGGTAAAATTATTAAATCAAACCGACCCAGAAAACTTAGAAGAATTTGATTATGTCGTTTTAAATTTACGTCATCCTTGGCCGGATACTGCGGAACAAGGAATTATCTTAACGGAAAGATTAAAGAGTAGCAACCAATGGGAAATTAGCTATCAAAAAAATGATGTATTGGTATTTGAAAGGCTAGAATAAAGAGAGGCTAAAAAAAATATGTCTGCTAAAGATCGTTTTCATCAAGTCGTCAAAAATGCTTTAATTAAAGATGGATGGATTATTACCCACGATCCGCTATGGCTGGATTTTGATAATACTCGCGTCCAAATAGATTTAGCTGGAGAGTAAGTTATTGCGGCGGATCGAGGTATTGAGAAAATTGCTGTTGAGGTGAAGAGTTTTTTGGGTGCTTCTGCTATCTACGAGTTTTATATAGCAGTTGGGCAATCTTTAAGCTATCGAATTGCTTTGCGATCGCAACAACCAAATCGAAAACTCTATCTAGCAATACCAACTTACGCTTACGACGATTTTTTTCGTCGTCCTTACGCCCAAGAAACGATTCAAGAATCTAAAACCAGCTTATTAGTTTACGATCCAGATTTGGAGGTAATTTCGCAATGGATAAGTTAACTAAATATCGTTGTTTGATTCGGGAAATTTTAGAAAAACACAGTCAAATTAAGCTAGCCAACGAACATATTAAAGTCTATAAATTCTTCGACCCAGAAGGAGACCACTACCAAGTTTTTCATGCTGGATGGGACAGGCATCATCGAGTTTTTGGACCGGTGATTCACATCGATATTATTGACGATAAAATCTGGATTCAGTATGATGGAACCGAGTTTGCCGTTGCTAATGAATTAGTGGAATTAGGAGTTCCCAAGGAGGAGATCGTGTTGGGATATCATGCACCTTCTATGCGTCAATACGATGAATTTGGAGTTGGTTGATTAATTGTTAAGCGGTAGTTTGTGATTTTCCAGTAAAATAAAAGGATGTTCCACTCGGGCGATCGCTCCCCCAGGAAACGGATCCGTTTGAGAACGATTGGGAGCATTAATTAAAGCAGTTAACTTCTCCACGGTCTCAAAATTAGGATTAATAAATAGCTGTTCTTGCAACCACATTCTCATCGCCCTTCTTTGTAAAGCTAAGGGCGCTTTTCTCAAAATTAAACGATTAACATATTTAAAGTTTTCAACAGACATAGCTTCTGTTAATAAATCACGCGCCGCTGCTTCTAAATATTCTACTTCTGCCCCGAGCAATTCCGCAGTTTTAGCTAAATTAAATTCGACTTTAGGGTTAAAATTAGCCTGCAAATAAGGCAATAATTCTAAACGAATCCGGTTCCTGGCATAGCGCAAATTTGTATTAGTAGAATCCTCCCAAATAGGCAGATTTTGTTCTTCACAAAATAGCCCGGTTTCTGCCCGAGAAAATTCTAAAAGGGGGCGAACCAACCGTAGAACGCGGCTATTGCCTGTTCCAGCGTTGCCTGTTCCAGCGTTGGCTGTTCCAGCAGAAGAAACGTCAAAAGGGCGAGACCAAACCAGAGAAGAGAGGCCGTCGGCCCCGCTGCCCCGAAAGAGATTGTAAAGCAGAGTTTCCGCCCGATCGCTCGCCGTATGGCCCGTGACGATGTAGGAATAATCATGGGCCAGAGCTATTCCCCCCATAACCTCGTAACGCCACTTCCTGGCCGCCGCCTCGCTGGCATAAACTTCTGGGGCCGTTTCCAGATAAAAGGATAGTTGCCAATCTTTAGCCAACTGTCCCACAAACTCAGCATTAGCAGTAGAATCATCTCGCCAGCAATGGTCGCAATGAACCGCTGCCAATTGCCAACCCCATTTAGACTGTAAATCTAGTAATAATTTCAGCAAGCAGATAGAATCTTGACCCCCCGAGACTGCCACTAATAATCGTGTTTGTGGGGGTAAAAGTTGGCGATCGCGTAAAATCTGATGCAATCTGGCGTGTAAAGGCGTCCAATTATTCATAAGTAGGCAAGAGGCAGAAGGGAAGGCAAGAGGCAAAAGGCAAGAGGCAAAAGGGAAGGCAAAAGGCAAGAGGCAAGAGGCAGAAGGGAAGGCAAAAGGCAAGAGGCAGGAGGCAAAAGGCAAAAGGGAAGGCAAAAGGCAAGAGGCAGGAGGCAAAAGGCAAAAGGCAAAAGGGAAGGCAAAAGGGAAGGCAAGAGGCAAGAGGCAGGAGGCAAAAGTTAATTTGTAAGGTGCGCAGTGCGCACCCTACAATAAAAAACTATTCGCAATTAGCGATTACCCATTACCCATTACCCAGATTATGAAACTTAAAAGATTAGGTCATGTAGCGATTTGCGTCGAAGACATTGACAAAGCAGCCGAGTTTTATCAAAACTTAGGCATGAAATTAGCCTGGAAAGACGCAGACTGGGCTTACCTCAAAGCAGGAGAAGACGGACTAGCCTTATTGAGTCCCAGTTACCAACAGGCAGGACCGCACTTTGGCTTTGTCTTTAGCGATCGCTCAGAAATGGATACAGCTTATGAAGAACTCAAAGGCCGAGGAGTGCGAGTCAGCGAAATTCACGAACATCGAGACGGCACTGCTTCCTTCTACGGTAGAGATCCCGACGGCAACTGGTTTGAGTATCTCTACGAAAAAATCTAATCGGTCATCGGTAATGGGTAATTAAGTTTCCCCCGAAACTCGCAGAAAAACCACGAAGAATCTAAAAATTACCCATTACCCACATTACCTATTACCCATTGGAAAAATATTGATTATGCCACAGAAATTAGTCTTAAGAAATCGTCGTAAATCTTTCCTCCAACAGTGGAATCAAGTAGATTGGCTGTTAATGGCCGTCTATGCAGGCATGACCGTTTTTGGGGGAGTAATGATTTATAGCGTTAACTTAGGAGAAGAACTCCCTTACTCCTGGCAACATTTAGTTACCGGTGCCGTAGGTTTGGTCGTAGCCTTAGCGATCGCTCGTTGCAACTACGAGATTTTGATTCGCTGGAAGTGGATTATTTATGGTTTTACCAATTTTTCTCTAATTGCCGTACAAATTATCGGTACTACCGCCCTGGGAGCCCAAAGGTGGATTAACATCGCAGGTTTCCACGTTCAACCGTCGGAATTTGCCAAAGTAGGACTAATTCTTACCTTAGCCGCTTTTCTCGAATCAAAACCGAGAGTCGGCTTCTTGGCTCTAATTAAAACTCTGGCCATAGCTGCGGTACCTTGGGGCTTAGTATTTTTAGAACCCAATCTAGGAACTGCTCTAATCTTGGGAGCAATTACTGTGGGCATCCTTTTCTGGGCAAACGTTAACCCCGGTTGGTTGGTATTGCTAATTTCTCCTATAGTTTCAGCTATTGTTTATAACATATATTTACCCGGTTGGGTGCTGTGCATCAGCGCCCTAGCTTGGATCGCTTGGCGCAGTTTGCCCTTGCCTTGGTTAACCGCACCCATAGCCTTATGTATTAACGTAGCTTCGGGTAACTTAGGAAAGGTCTTTTGGCGGCTGCTAAAAGATTATCAAAAAGACCGTTTGACGGGATTTTTAAACCCAGAAAACGATCCTTTGGGAACTGGATACCACTTAATTCAATCTCGGATTGCGATTGGTTCGGGACAGCTTAACGGTAGAGGTTTATTTCAAGGAACCCAAACTCAGCTTAGTTTTATCCCCGAACAACACACGGATTTTATCTTTTCTGCTATTGGAGAAGAATTGGGCTTTATCGGTTGTTTGTGCGTTTTGGCATTGTTTTGGTTTATTTGTCTGCGTATGATAATTATCGCTCAAACTGCTAAAGACAATTTTGGCTCCTTATTAACTATTGGAGTAGTGGCAATGTTGCTTTTCCAAACCTTTATTAATATTGGCATGAATATTGGTTTGGCTCCAGTCACGGGAATTCCTCTACCTTTACTCAGTTATGGGCGATCGGCTTTGTTAAGTAATTTTATTGCCTTGGGATTAGTTCAAGCTGTGGCTAACCGCAGACCCAAGCAAACTTATTAGGAAACTGATAATTGTCAATTGTCAATTGGGAACTTGTTAATTGTTAATTCCCCATTCCCCAATCGAAGTATTATCATGTACTTAAAAAGATATTAATTTTTAAGACATAAGCTTTGATTCAATCGGAAACATTAGAATTATTAGAGTGGCCGCGCTTATGCGAACATCTGGCCACTTTTGCAGCTACTAAACTGGGGGCGATCGCCGCCCGCCATTTACAACTGCCGCCAACTCAGGAAGAAACCGTCCACCTTTTGGCCCAAACCCAGGAAGTCTTCCAACTAGAAACGGGATTGGTTCAAGGGTGGACTTTTGATGGCATAGAAGATATTGGCGGAGCTCTCGAAAGAGCGGAATTGCAAGGGATTCTCTCCGGCCAAGAATTATTAAATATTGCTACGACCACCGCCGGAGTGCGCCGCCTGCGAAGAGTCATCGATAATTATGGAACGGAAAAACCAATTCCCGTACTTACCGAACTGGTGGCCGACCTGCGGACTTATCCAGAATTAGAACAAGAAATCCATCATTGCATCGACGATCGCGGCGACGTGGCCAACCGGGCCAGCCCCAAACTGGAAGAACTCCGGGAAAAAAAGGGCCAAATAAGAAATCGCATCGAAGATATCTTGCGGGGGATTTTGCAGCGCAAAGCAGGGGCAGTTCAACAACAATTAATTACTCAACGGGGCGATCGCTTTGTCATTCCAGTCCGAGCCCCTCAAAGAGACGCCATCCCCGGCATCGTTCACGATACTTCCACCACAGGCTCGACAATTTATGTCGAACCCCATGCAGTTGTCAACCTTAACAATCAAATGCGACAACTGCAACGCCAGGAAGAAAGAGAAGAAGAAGCCATTCGCCAAAGACTGACGGAAAAAGTAGCCGAAGTCAAAGAAGACCTAGAGAAGTTATTGGCGATCGCTACCACCCTCGACCTGGCAACTGCCAAAGCTCGTTACAGCTTATGGCTGAACGCCTGGCCGCCGACATTCATAAATCAGGCAACAGGCAACAGGCAACAGGCAACAGGCGATCGGGAAGACTCCAACTCTTCCTCCCCCCTTTCCAACGAAGACTCCAACTCTTCCTCCCCCCTTTCCAACTCTTCCTCCCCCCTTTCCAAGGGGGGCCGGGGGGGATCTTCCAAAGAGGAAACCAACAGAAAAATAACCCTCCGCCAGTTACGCCATCCCCTGCTAGTCTGGCAGCAACAACACGAAGACGGCCCCGAAGTCGTACCCATCGACTTAACCATCGAACCGCAAATTAGGGTTGTAGCCATTACCGGTCCCAATACCGGCGGTAAAACCGTAACTCTCAAAACCTTGGGACTGGCGGCCTTAATGTCTAAAGCCGGTTTATTTGTCGCTGCCAAGGAACCAGTAGAAATGCCCTGGTTCGAGCAAGTCTTGGCAGATATCGGCGACGAACAGTCCATAGAACAGAGTTTATCGACCTTCTCCGGTCACATCCGGCGCATCGTTCGGGTTATCGAAGCGGTGGAAAACAGCCAAAAAGTCGAAGGTCTTTCTCCCTGTCTGGTACTTTTGGATGAAATAGGGGCGGGAACAGATCCCACCGAAGGCAGCGCCTTAGCAACTTCCTTGTTGAAAAATTTGGCAGATAAAGCGTTGCTGACGGTGGCGACTACCCACTTCGGCGAACTTAAGGCCCTCAAATATCAAGACGATCGCTTCGAGAATGCCTCGGTAGAATTTGATAACGTTTCCCTGCGGCCTACTTATCGCCTGCTTTGGGGCATTCCCGGTCGTTCCAATGCCTTGACCATCGCCCGCAGGTTGGGTCTCGACGAGGCAATTATTGAAAATGCTCGGGAATATGTAGGAGTTGCTTCTCACCAGGTCGAACAAGTCATCGAAGGTTTGGAAGCTCAACGGCGGCAGCAGGAAACTAAGGCGACGGAGGCATCGAAGTTATTGCAAGAAACCGAACGCTTGCATGGGGAGGTTTCCCAAAAGGCTAAAACTCTGCAACAACGCGAGCGAGAATTAAAACAAGCTCAAGAACTGGCGGTGCAAAAGGCGATCGCCGAGGCGAAGGCCGAAATTGCCGAAGTCATTCGCAGCTTGCAGCGAGGCCCCCAGACGGGCCGCAACGCTCAAAATGCCACCAATGCTTTAAACGAGGTTGCCGAGCAATTTTTGCCTTCTAAGAAGGAACCGGCTAAAAAACCAGGGTTTATACCAAAAGAAGGCGATCGCGTCCGGATCCCCCGCATCGGTCAAACGGCGGAAGTCCTCAGCGTCGATGAAAACGACCAATTGTCGGTTCGCTTTGGCGTAATGAAAATGACCGTTGACTTGTCGGAAATTGAATCTCTCGACGGTCAAAAACCGGAGGTAAAGAAAAATCGCTCTAATAACAGGCAGGATGCCCGTTCTACGGAAGAAGGGAAAAACAAAGCAACCGAAAAAGAAACTCCTCCCCCTCCAGTGGCAGTCCGCACTTCGAGAAACACCATCGACATTCGGGGTTTTCATGTAGCAGATGCCGAGATAGAAATAGATGGAGGTATTTCTAAAGCTATAGAACAAGGAGCTTTGTGGATAGTTCACGGTAAAGGAACCGGCAAGCTCCGTCAAGGCACCCACGAGATTTTAAAACGTCATCCCCTAGTAGAACGTTACGAGCTAGCCTCTCAAAAAGAAGGAGGCTCCGGAGTAACCATCGCCTATTTAAAGTAATTAATAATTGCTAATTGTTAATTGCCAGTTATAGGGAGGGATATTTACTAATAGCAAAAAATGACTCTTGCCTTTTGCCTCTTGCCTTTTGCCTCTTGCCTAAATCGGCTAACGATCGTACACATCTCATAAGAAACTGCTATATGTACGCCAATCCTACCAACGCGACCGCAACTCCAATTTCTACCAAATGGGAAGAGCTAACCCTCCTTCCCAAACCAGATGGCTCTCGCTTGCAACAGATGGAAGTTAAACTCGATTTATTGTTATTGGCCCTGAAAACTTTAGCCGAAATCGGCATTGATGCTCTGGGGCGGGTGGCAGCTCAATTGCAGTTAGAGTCGGTAACGGCAGATAAACTAAGTCAAATTGGGATGGTTTGCGGCGAAATAGAGAAAGCAGATAGCTTCTCTGCCTACTCGTCTTTGCCAGAAGAACAGCAGAAAGCCCATAAAATAGACGAGGGGCGATCGCTCGTTTTAATTATCTGCCATCTCGCCAGACAGCACCAACCCCTAATTCGGCGAGCAGTTGCTTTAATCGAACAAAGCGCCTCCGAACGCAGCGACACGCCAGCTTTATTAAAAGATTACAGCGATCGCTTGAACGCAGTTTACCAGCAATACCGTTTGACTCGAACAGGCAGGATGCCTGTTCTACCCGAACCGACAGAAAAATTAGCATTTAAGCTATTAATAGACTTATTATTCTACAGCGACTCTGGAGCCCACCGCCGTTTGTGGCTCACCGTAAGCTCGTAGTAAACCCCGTTCGTAGTAATCGATGAGCGCGATTCCCAATTCCCAATTCCCAATTCCCAATTCCCAATTCCCCAATTATGGTTTATCAAACTTACACTCCCCCAACTTGTACCCTGGAAGTAATCGCCAAAGGTTCTCCCGTTCTAGGAAAGTTAGGAAAAGCAAGACGACAGGAATTTGTCTTGAACTTAGACGATCCGAGACTGCCAGAAGAGCAGCATTTCACCATTAAAGGCGATCGCTCTCAACTGGAAGCTCTCTACGAGGCCGTCAACAGTTACGTTAGAGACTTTCTCAAATATTCTCTCCCAGAGAAAGACAAGCAATTCCCAATTCCCAACTCCCAATTCCCCATTCCCAATTCCCAATCAGAAATTTATCTCCAACCGCGAGACTTATTAACTCACGAACTTTTCCTGGGAACCTTGGCGACGGAAAAAACCGGACCGGCGATCGCTTTAAGCGTGTTGCACTTATTCGATTTGTTGGTAGCATTGGAAGAATCTCAAAGAGATTTAATCGCACTGCCCCTGGCAGCAGAACCCGAACCGACTCCAGAATGGCTCAGAAGTCTTGCCCTGATTTTGATAACCGGAGGTTTAACAGTTCTGGGAATCAGACTCTACGATCGCTATATTCTCGCCAACCAAGAAGAAAGCAACCTAGCGACAGATAGCAAGCTAGATAATCTCCTATCTCCTTTACCTACCGAAGTTACTCCTTCAGTCAGTCCGTCGCCGTCGCCAACGGTAAGTCCTTCGCCTCTGGCGCTGCCAACTCCTCCCGCCCCCGGCGAACTGCCGACAGTGAAACCCTCCCCCATCGACGTACCGGTACTGTTTCCCTCCCCGGTGCCGAGACCCTCATCGCCAAGCTTTTCTTTTCCTCCTCCCACTCCCAGACCAAACGCCGCTACTCCAGGCGGCAGCGGCACTAACGTCGTCATTCTGCCCCAAATACCGCCACCAGTACCGCCGCCAGTACCGCCGCAACGTCCCATATTTCCCGGACCGGCACTCCCCGACACCAGCGTTCCCCTGGGACCGAGGCCGCCGGTACCCGCAGCGCCGAATATTTATCCTCCGGCGATACCCCCTGGAGGTTATCCCAGGAACGTGCCCCAGAGGAGCAGAAGGGGGGTGAAACCGTATGTAGATGTGACTCGCATTCCGCTCAACCTTCCTAGCGATATCGCTTTGCCGGCATTAGACGATACTAATGTAGCTCTGATACCCCAAGGCAGACAGACCGAGGAACCGGATGAAAGCGTTAAGAGCGATTTGACTTTATTCGACAAGATCCCCCAAGTTGCCGAAGTGCGAAAACATTTCGAGGGAACCTGGGAACCCCCTGAAGATTTGAATAAAAATTTACAGTATAATTTGCTGTTAAATAGAGACGGTTCGATTAAAAAGGTGATTCCTATCGGGCAGGCGTCGGTAGATTTTTACGAACTTACGAATATGCCTTTTGAAGAGGAGCCTTTTGTTTCCGGTTTGGAGGAGGGAGAGACTGCCACGGTTCGCCTGGTTTTGAGGAAAAATGGTAAGGTGCAGACTTTTTTGGAGTCTGTTAGATAGTTGGGGAATGGGGAATGGGGAATGGGGAATTGCCAATGACGGATAGGGAATAGATTTTCAGAAACCAGGTAATTTCGGCAAAACCTGGTTTCACAGGCCGACTCTTTAGCAGGAGGAAACCATGAGCGGTTTATTGGAAATATTGCCAAAAATTAAAGCCAGACCGGGGATGTATCTTGGCAAGCCTTCGGTTAGCGATTTATATATGTTTATCGTGGGTTATAAAACTGCGAGACGAGAATTAGGAATCGAACCTAAGGAGGGAGAAAATTATTTTTATGGAGAGTTTCAACCTTGGTTACAAAAACGATTTAATCTTCAATCTGTCAATTCCTGGGCTAAAATTATTATGCTTTATTCGGTGGATGAAAGGGAAGGTTTTGAGTATTTTTTTAAGTTGCTGGATGAGTTTTTACTGATGGACAAAAGTTTAGATGCTGAAGATGGGAAAAAGAAAGTCGAGGGTACATCTCAATTTTGAAGCTAACCAAACAGCGATCGCTAATTGCTAATTGTCAATTGCTAATTGCTAATTGTCTTGCTTCTAGAACGCCATTAGCAATTAGCAATTAGCCATTATATGTATCCAAGCACTAAAGTGCTTACTACGAACTGATTAATCAGCCAAATAACTGCCTAAATATAACCAGGGTAATTCTAATAAATTGCGATTGTAAATAGTAGTAAGAAAACAACGGACCGATAAACCAGAACGACTTTTATTAATTTGCTCTATTTGAGATTTTACCGGTTGAAAATAATTACTCAGAACGTAATTATGTCGTTGCAGCCAATTCATAGCAGAACCGTGGGGTAAATAAGTTAATTTAGAAGCTTCTAACTCTAAATTGCAATCGATTAAATCTGCCTTATTCAAACAAATAGCAATGCGTCGCGTCTGGGGACAATCGTAACAAAAAAACTCCGCCCAGCGATGGAATCTATTACACCATTGCTGCTGAGTAATAAACTCTTCTTGGTTGACAGTGGGTTGCAAAATTTCTCGATAGGGCGGAAGCAATAAAATAATCCCTTCGCTTTTGCCGACCAATTCTTTAAACCGATGCCATTCTTCCCCGTGTTCCGACTGCCACGATCGCCTAAATATTTCCCCAGGAGAGTCGATCCAATCAACCGGAATTTGAGAAACTCCTGCGGAAAGACGGACTTGGACTTCTATGGGCCGCCGTTCGATGCTTTGAGTCGGTTTGGCGGTCCCGTCCAGGTTGAGAATTTTGGCCTTGAGGTTATGGTAATCTCGATCGGGTAGGGACACCTGGACGTAGTTCCCCTCGGGATTTGCTAATTCTAATGCTAGATGAGTTTTGCCAACGGCGCGATCGCCTACATAAACAACTCCCACTCTTTGCCCTCCTGGTCTGTAGTTCTGTCGGATCCTATTATCTAACAATTTGAGCTAGCCTAGAAACCCGGTTTTTACAGAAATTCCGGGTTTCTTAATTTCAGTTGCTTTATAATAGTATTGTTTTTTTGAGTATGAGTATGAGTATGAGTACGAGTATAAACAAACTACAAAAAATAGCGGATTTTTTCCAATTCCAGCAACTCGAAACTAACTTTCGGACCGAGGCGATCGCCGGTCTAACCACCTTTGCTACTATGGCCTATATCTTAGCAGTAAATCCCGATATTTTATCCCAAGCAATTTTCCTCAAAACTCCGGGAGATTTATTCCCAGAATTAGTAATTGCTACGGCAATATCCGCAGCAATAGCTACTTTTATCATGGGAATTTATGCCAAATATCCCTTTGCCTTAGCCCCCGGTATGGGACTCAATGCTTACTTTACTTTTTCCGTAGTTTTAAAATTAGGAATATCTTGGCAAGTTGCCCTGGCAGTAGTATTTATTGAAGGTTTAATTTTTCTGGCTTTAACATTAACCCAATTGCGGCAAAAAATAGTCAAAGAAATTCCCGAATCTCTCAAACACGCCACCGCCGCAGGCATCGGTTTATTCCTAGCTTATATTGCCCTAACCAGCACCGAAATTATCGTACCCAGCGAGACAACAATAACAACCGTAGGAAATTTAGGCAAGCCCACAACCGTTATAGCGATCGCCGGCATTTTCATCACTTCAGCATTAGTCGCCCGTAGAATAAAAGGGGCATTAATCTTAGGAATATTAGCCACGGCCTTATTAGGATGGATTTTAGGAATAGCCCCTTGGCCTGCCGGCATTATTAGCATTCCCGAATTACCAGTAAATTTATTCGGTCGAGCATTTATTGGCTTGGCAGATTTAGTTAAAATGAAAATCTGGGAATTAATAACTATCCTCTTTGCTTTTCTATTTGTCGATTTTTTCGACACCGTTGGCACTTTGACAGGACTGGGAGTAAAAGCAGGTTATATCAATCAAAAAGGAGAATTACCAAAAGCAAATAAAGCCTTTATGGCCGATGCTATTGGTACTAGCGTCGGTGCAATTTTTGGCACTTCTACCGTTACCAGTTATATCGAGTCGGCATCGGGAGTTGCCGCAGGAGGACGCAGCGGTTTTACTGCTGTTATAGTAGGTCTTTTGTTTTTAGTTTCGATATTTTTTATTCCTCTCCTTGCAGCCATTCCCTCCTTTGCTACCGCACCAGCTTTATTAATTGTAGGAGTATTAATGATGAGCAGCGTTAAAAATATTCGTTGGGAGGATCCTGCCGAGTCGATTTCCGCATTTTTAACTATTTTAATTATGCCTTTAAGTTACTCCATTTCTGAGGGATTAGCCGTAGGTTTGATTAGCTATCCTATTTTAAAAAGCTTTCAAGGTAAATTCAACGAAGTTAGTATTTCAATGTGGGTTTTTGCTGCCGTATTTTTACTTAAAATTATCGTAGTTGGGTCATAGTTAATGGGTAATTGGCGAGAACGCATATTTCCCGACTTCCAATCGCCCGTGATATAATGAGAAATACCGCCAAATCTCAACTGTAAAAGTCAGCTATGAAAGCCGAGCCATCAAGCATTTACTCTCCAACTTTAGAAGAGATAATAGATCCGTGTTTTAACATTGCCGTCCCAGATACGCCGGCGATGGAGGCGATCGCCTCCATGAGTCGCCGGGGAGAAAAGCAATGTTTTGTCATGGAAGGCAGCGAGTGGGTGGGAATATTTACAGAGAAAGATGCGGTAAAATTAGCAACAGCCGGTAAAAACCCTGCCGAAATAACCGTTGGGGAAATAATGAGTCGAGGAGCGATCGCCCTGGATCGGAGGGAGTACGAACATATTTTTACTGTTTTTAAAATATTGCGACAGCAGCAAATAGAAAGACTGCCAGTAAAAAATGAAAGAGGAGAATTAATAGGAGCAATTACCCCAGAAACTCTCTGGCAAAAAATGCCAGAAATAATGGGACGGGTAGAACAAAAAATCTCCGTTTTAGAAACAGAGAAATGGGAAATATTAGAACATTATAACGCAGAATTAGAGCGAGTGCAAGAGCGCACTGCAGAAATAACCAGACAGGCCAAGTGCGCCCGAATGTTATACGAAATTGCCCTCAAAATTCGACAATCTCTCGACCTCGAACAGATCCTCAACACCACAGTAGCCGAAGTCCGAAACTTTCTCCAGACGGATAGGGCGATAATTTACCGTTTCGGAACAAATTGGGGCGGGGTTGTGGTAGCGGAGTCCGTGGGCGAAGGTTGGGATTCGTGTTTGGGGCGAAAGATTGAGGATCCCTGTTTTGGTCCCAATTGGGTAGAGCCTTACCAAAACGGTCGGATTAGAGCCGTACAAGATATTTACCAAGGGGGGATGGCACAGTGTCATATCGAGCTCTTAGAACAGTTGCAGGTTAGGGCAAAATTGCTAGTTCCCATTGTCAAAGGGGGGCGCTTGTGGGGTTTGATGTGTGCCTATCAATGCTCCGAACCCAGAGAATGGCAGCAATGGGAGGTCGAGCTGTTAGAAAGTTTGGCAATTCAGATAGCGATCGCCATCCAACAAGGAGAGCTCTATCAAGAATCCCAAGCGCAACTGAGAGAACGCCTGCGAGCAGATGCCGAAATTCGCAAGCTCAACGCCAGACTAGAAGCACGAGTCCGACAACGCACCGCCGAAGTAGAAGCGGCCAACCAACTCCTCCTGCAAGAAATCGCCGAACGCAGAGCAGTAGAAAAGATGCTGCGAGCTTCAGAGGCAGAAATCCGGGGGGTGTTTGAGGCCATGAGCGACATCGTACTGGTCCTCGATGCCGAAACAGATCGTCTAACAATTGCTCCGACCAATCCAGATTGTTTGTACGATCCCTGTAACGATATTCTTGGCAAAACCGTAGAACAATTTTTTGGCGAGAATGCCGAAACATTTAAGGGACCGATTCGGGAAGCTTTAGAGAGGCAACAGACTTTCAATTTTGAATACAGCTTAGTTGCAGGTAAGGTAGTTGTTTGGTTTTTAGCAAGTATTTCGCCCATATCCGAAGAAATGGTGGTGTGGGTAGCCAGAGATATAAGCGATCGCAAGCGCATAGAGCAGGTGTGGCAGCAAGCTCGCGAACTGCTACAAACCCAAGTAGAAGAAAGAACCGCCGCCTTAGCACGAGCTAACGAAACTTTAATCCAAAAAATCCAAGAACGCTTGCAGGCAGAAGCAGAATTGAAAAGCCGGGCTCGCCAGCAAGAAGGGATGGCTCGCCTGGGGCAACTGGCCCTATCCATCCCAGAGCTCGATCGCCTGATGAACGAAGCCACAGCCTTAGTCGCTCAAACTCTGGGAGTAGAATACTCGAAAATTGTCGAACTGCTGCCGAACCAGGCTGCTTTGTGGGTGAGGGCGGGATACGGCTGGCAAGGGGGAGCAGTCAGGCAGACAACCCTGAGTGCCTTCAACAAATCCCAAGCGGGCTACACTCTTAAGTGTAACGAGCCCGTGGTAGTGGAAGATTTGGGCATCGAAACCAGATTTACTCCTTCGGAGTTGCTGCAAAAACACCGAGTAGTAAGCGGCATCAGCGTTATCGTTCGAGGCAAAGAAAAACCTTTTGGCGTGTTGAGCGCCCATAGCAAGAGACATCGAAGGTTCAAACCCGACGATGTGAATTTTCTCCAGGCCGTTGCGAACGTTCTGGCAATGGCGATCGAACGCCAGCAAGCGGAGATGGAATTAAACCGCTTTTTCAATCTCTCCCTCGATCTGCTTTCTATTGTCCGACTTGATGGTTGTTTTGCGCGGATCAATCCTCGGTTTGAATCTACCTTGGGCTATACAAAAGAACAGATGCTCAAAAAATCGAGTCTTGATTTCATTCATCCAGAAGATCTGGAGGCAAGCAAAGCAGATTTGTTAAAGTTACAAGCAGGAATTCCTACCTTTAATTTAGAAAATCGCTACCGGTGCGCCGATGGTTCTTATCGTTGGTTGGCCTGGACGGCCATTCCTTCCGAGACAGAGGATAGAATTTATGCGGTAGCTCGCGATATTACCGATCGCAAAAAAGCAGAGGCAGCCTTGCGGGAGTCAGAAGAACTGCATCGGGTCATTCTCAGCAGCATTTCCGATGCCGTATTCATTACCGATAGCGACGGCAGGTTTACCTTTGTTTGTCCCAACGTTTACACCATTTTGGGTTACTCCCGCGCCGAAATTTGGCAGCTAGGGACCATTGAAAAAATACTCGGGGATAATCTCTTCGATGTGGAGGTGCTGGAAACCTGCGGCGAAATTGCTAATATCGAGCGGGAGATAGTCGATAAATTCGGCCACAAGCACTTTTTGTGGATTAACATCAAAAAAGTTAACATCAAAGGAGGGACCGTGCTTTATTGCTGTCGGGATATCGGCGATCGCAAGCAAGCAGAAGCGGCATTGAGAAACTCCGAAGCTAAATTGCGATCGGTGGTAGAAAACGCTCCGAGTTTTATCGTGATGGTCGATCGCCAACACAGAATGCAATTTCTCAATCGGATCGTTCCCGGCTGCTCCCAAGAAGAGGTAATAGGCAAACACCTTAACGAGTACACGGCCCCAGAAAGTCAAGAGATACAGCGGGCTGCCTTGGAGCGAGTGTTCGAGAAGGGAGAACCGGTCAGTTTTGAATCTATAGGTACTGGAGCAGATCGGACTAGGACTAATTACGAAGTGCGGATAGCGCCCATTTGCCAAGGCAAGGAAGTAGAAGCGGCAGTGGTAATTGCTACGGATATCAGCGATCGCAAGCGGGCAGAAAAAGCCCTGGCCCAGCGGCAGCGCTATTTAACTGCGATAGTGGAAATTCAGCAAAGGTTGTTAAGGGTGAATTCTCAAGAAAACTTGGTCGCGGGAATGCTCGAACCCTTGGGGCGAGCTTCCGGCGCGAGTCGGGTTTTTATGTTCGAGAAGCATCCCCTTGGGGATGCTTGGGCCACAGGGACGAAAAACAAGGGCAGCTTGCTAGTCAGCCAAACTGCCGAGTGGTGCGCCCCGGGAATTAGTTCGACCCTGCGGATACTTCAGAATTTACCTTTAGATAGGGTTTTAGCTAGTGCCGCTTGCAGGTTAGCGATGGGGCAAGTGGTGGCAAGAAGCTTAGGGCAACTGCCCCCGCCACAGCGCGAATTTCTCAAACTTTTAAGCGTGCGATCGCTCCTAATTTTGCCCTGCCTGGTTAAGGGACAGTTCTACGGTTGTATCGGTTTGGCCGACTGCGTGGAAGAACGAATCTGGGAACCTCTAGAAATTGAATTGTTGCGCTCGGCAGTGGCGGCAGTTTCTTTGGCGGTGGAACGCCAACAAGCAGAACTAGCCTTGCAAGATTTGAACGAGGAATTGGAAGTGAGAGTCGAGGAAAGGACTGTAGCGCTACAAGATACCAACAGACAATTGCTGCGGGAAATTGCCGAACGGACTCAGATAGAAACTGCCTTGCGACAAAGCGAGGCGATTTTCCGCCTGTTCGTAGAACACGCCCCGGCAGCGGTGGCGATGTTCGATCGCCAAATGCGTTATTTAGCTGTCAGTCGCCGCTGGTTATCGGATTACGATCTCGAAGAATGCCAGCTCGTCGGTCGTTCTCACTACGAATTTTTTCCCGAGATTTCTCCCCGTTGGAAAGAGATCCATCGGCGTTGTTTGGCAGGGGCGATCGAAACTTGCGAGGAGGATTTGTTCGAGCGCGCCAATGGTAAGTTGGAATGGATTAAATGGGAAGTTCGCCCGTGGCACAATCCCAATGGGGACATCGGCGGTATTGTGATGTTTACCGAAATAATTAGCCATCGCAAACAAGCAGAGGCGGAATTGAAAATCCGCGCCCGCCAACAAGCTATTGTGGCTGCCCTGGGCGAGGCGGCTCTTTCGGGTATGGAACTTTATGCTTTAATTACAGAAGCAGTCGTTGGGGTTTCTGCCGGTTTAAATGTTGATTATTGCAAGATTTTAGAGTTTGTCTCGCCAACGCTGACGCTGCTAACCCTCGCTATTCGCGGCGCGGACGAAAATTATGTCATCCTCGAAAGGGATGCGATCGCTCCTCGCCCCGTGCTAAAACCGCCCACTCTGGCACCTCAATTGCGCTGTTACTCTACTATCCGAGGTTTGAGTGTCGCCATTCAGGGAAAAAATACCTGTTTCGGTCTTTTGGCTGCTTATAGCAATACCAAATCTAGTTTTTCTGAGGACGACACTCACTTTTTGCAAAGCGTCGCTAACGTTCTTGCCGCCGCTATCGATCGCATGCTGGCAGAAGAAGCTCTCCAAGCTGCTAAGGAACAACTGCAAGCTGTTTTGGATGCGGTCCCCGGTTTTGTTTCTTGGGCGGGCACGGATCTCCGATATCTCGGCGCTAACCGACATGTGGCCGAAGCTTTTAATTTAAGGCCAGAAGCTTTTATCGGTCGAAAACTGGGTTTTATTTCGGGCAAGCATCAATTCGATCGGTTTATGGCTCGGTTTCTGAGGGATCGCTATACCTTTACCGCTCAAGCTACTGTGGAAATATCTATTAACAAAATTATTCGCACTTATTTGATTGTAGCGCAAAAATACCAACAAGGCAGCGCTGCGGTTTTCGTGGGCATTGATATAAGCGATCGCAAGCAAGCCGAGGAACAACTAAAAGCATCCCTCAAAGAAAAAGAACTCCTCCTCAAAGAAATTCACCATCGAGTGAAAAACAATTTATTAGTAGTCTCAAATCTCCTAGAATTTCAAGCTGACTATGCTGAGGATTCACACCTGATTAAAGTTCTCGAAGATAGCCAAAATCGAATTAATTCAATGGCATTAATTCACGAAAAATTATATCGCTCTGCGGATTTAGACAAAATTAATTTTGGCGATTATTTAGAAGACTTGGCAGATAATTTATTTCAATCGTACAATATCAATGAAAGTCGCATCCAGTTTGAGTTCGATATCGAACCAATTTTATTAAACGTGGAAACTGCTAATCCCTGCGGTTTAATCGTCAACGAATTATTATCAAATACTCTCAAACACGCTTTCCCCGACGGCAGACACGGTAAAGTATCTCTGATGCTTCATCAAGATGCTAATTATCGCATAACTTTAATTGTCAGAGATAATGGTATTGGTTTTCCTCGAAACTTAGATTTTCATAACCTGGAATCTTTGGGCATGGAATTAGTCTGTACTTTAACCGAACAGTTAGAAGGAACTCTAGAACTAGAACCAATTCCGGGGACTTCTTTTAAGTTGACTTTCTCGGAACTTAAGTATCAGCATCGTTTGGGTTGTTAATTGCTATAATAGCGATGAAGCCAGAAAATTATTATTAACAGAGGTGTTGATTTATGGACGAGGTAACAATTTTAATCGTGGAAGACGAACTTTTGATTGCTAAAGGTTTATCCCGCAAGCTAAAAAAGTTAGGATATGCCGTAGTCGATATCGTTTCTTCTGGGGAAGCCGCTCTAGAAAAAGCTGCAGACATTCAACCGGATCTAGTTTTAATGGATATTGTCATTAAAGGAAAAATGGATGGCATAGAAGCAGCTATAAAAATACACGAACTTTATAACATTCCGGTAATTTATTTAACAGCTTACGCCGACGATAATACCTTAGAAAGAGCGAGAACGAGCGGTTCTTACGGCTACATTCTCAAACCTTATAAGGAAAGAGAATTACACGCTACTATTAAAATGACACTGCAAAAACATCAAAAAGACGTTCAATTGCGACATTCTTTAGCAGAAGCAAAAGCGATCGGTCAAGAAAAATCGCGATATTTATCCCTGGCTTCCCACGATTTACGGAATCCCCTAACTACAATTATGATGTCTGCGGAATTGTTGGAAAAATACGATCGCAAGTTGAGCTCGGACAAAAAATTAACTCTTCTCAAGCGAATTAAAAATGCTGCCAATAATATGAACCTTTTGCTCGAAGATGTCTTGACTTTGAGCCAGACAGAATCGGGTAAAGTAACTTTAAATCCTACACCTTTGGACCTAGTAGAATTTGCTCGCAATCTCTTAGAATTATTACAATGTAATTCGGGCGAAAACCACCATCTTATTTTTCAAAATCAAGGTGATTTTTCCCAAGCTTGTTTGGATAAAAATTTACTGATTCATATTCTGACGAATTTACTCTCAAACGCCATTAAATATTCTCCAGAAGGAGGTACTGTTAGTTTGGAGGCGATCGGAGAACCGCACCAAGTTACTTTCCACATCCGCGATGAAGGAATTGGTATGCCACCGGATTTTAAAGATAAACTTTTTCAACAGTTTGAACGAGGTTCTAATGTCGGTCAAATTAAAGGTACCGGACTGGGTTTATCTATCGTTAAGCGAGCGGTAGAACTACATGGCGGGCAGATTAGTTTTGAGAGCGAAGAAGGACAGGGTACTACCGTTATTGTTACCCTGCCTTACGCTAATTAGAGACAAGGCGGACTTGCGGCAGACTTGCGGCGGACTTGCGGCAGACTTGCGAGGACAAGGAAGACAAGAAGGAAAAACGACAACGAGCTTGCTTCCCTCTCTCCGCAAGTCTGCCCCCTCTCCCTTGTCTCCGCAAGTCTGCCCCCTCTCCGCAAGTCTGCCCCCTCTCCCCTCAAAAAGGAACGATTCTGGCGTTTAAACCGTTTCTTCTCAAGAGCTGCAAAAGTTGGTCTGCCTCGCCGCGATCGCGAAACGCACCGGCCTGCATCACCGACTCCCCATTGAGATTTTTCTCAAAAGCATCGGGAACGATCGCCCGCAAGCGGTAAGTATCCCGACTGCCCCTGACGCTAACTACCACTCGATATCGCAAACCCAGGGCAACGGCGTAGCCTCCTGCACTAGCAACCCCCCTCAATTCTGGAGGCACATAACCGCCCCTGCCCAGAGGAATATTGGGACCGGGAACCGGCAACAAACCCATTGGGGCCGGGTTAGTTTCGGTTCTGGGGATATTATTGGGAGTGCTAGGCCATGGTAAAGGTCGCGATCGCCTCGACTCCGGCACGGGTATTTCTATGGAACTAGGGGAACGATCGCTCTTGCCCCAAATTCGCTGCCTCAACTTCTCCTCCCAGCTAAGATTTTCTGCTTCTGTCTGGGAGTTCCCGTTTTCGGGTGAAGGCACCGGAATTTCAATAGCATCGGAAGAAGAACCTCGATTGCTATTTGGTACAATTGCCTCTAAGGGTCTTTCCTCTCTGGCGATCGGTTCTGGAGTTAATACAGTCAAAGCAGTTGTTCGATCGCTATTAGAGTTTTGGCGATTTTCCCGTACTATAGGAGAAACCAACCTTGGCGGAGCAGCAGTTCCCGCTAAATCGAAAGTTCCGAAAAGGCGATCGCTGCCGAAGATGTTGCCGTAAGCAGGGATTCTTCCATCGTTGGTGGCGTTGTGGAGGTCGTATCGACCGTTATTGCGGATCGTATTGCGACCCGGTTCGGAAGAATTACCCAAATCTGGGAAAGATTGAGCGATCGCCACAATACCATCTCTAGTGTTTTGTTCGATATAATTTCCTCGAACTATCGGTCGCGCCTTACCTTGAATTAAAATCCCATCTTGGTTATAAATAATCCTATTTCCCATCACCGTCGGCGCGGCATCTTCGGCAACGTTAATGCCAAAACCGTTTTTTTGAAACAAATTATCGCGAATTTCGCCTTGAGAAGTGCCGTAAACGGTAATTCCATTGGCCCCGTTTTCCACGAAATTATTTTCTCGAACGATGGGGGAACTGTTACCGACAACGGAGATACCGTCGTGGGTGTTGCCTGTAAAAGTATTTTTAACTACTACTGGGGAACTCGATTCGACCCACAAACCGTAACCTCTACTGTTAGGATTGGTTACGGTTACGCCGCTTAACGTCGAACCCTTGGCAGCTAAGAGGGTTATATTTTGGCGAGCAAAAGTCGGACTGATATAGTCGCCGCCACCTCGAAGAATGACCTTTTCCCCCCGATCCAAAGGGTTGCCTTGAACGGTTACGCCCGATCGGAGGATTAAAGGAAAAACCTCCCCCGTGGCGGCGCTGTAGGTTCCAGGTGCTAGTAAGATGACCGTATCGGGTTCGGCCAGTTTCAATGCCCGAGTAATTGTTCTCAAGGGTGCCCTTTGAGTGCCATCTCCGGAGTCGTTGCCTCTAGAAGCGCTGACGTAGAGGGTATTTTTTTGAGAGGGGTTTTGGCCACGGGGGGCCTGGGCCATCTCGGCTTGTGGCATGGCGAAAACTGGCAGGGTAGGGCAGTAAGCCGCTGAAACGAGCGAACTAACTGCTAATAAAGAGGATAAATAAAGATTGGGGACGAGGAGATCGGAAAAGCCACAGAATTTTTTTTGCTTGCAGATAATTTTTACCTTGTTTTTCTTCCACTCCTCAGTTCCCCCGTTATTTAAGAAACAAACGGGGTTTTGTCGGCTCACGGCTTGCCTCCGAGTCTTTGCGGTCAATTTTTCAATTATATACGGTTGGGAGTGCTACCTAAGACGGAAGTTTTTTCAGATTCTCTCTTAACCCGGCGCAAGCAGGAATTACCGGGTTTCTTACTCTTTTCCAGACTCTCAAAACATCGCTGTTAATGCTAAAATTTGCCTTTGTCTGCTGTCTCTATCGGCAAGGGGGCCGGATCCTAATGATTGGAATCCTACCCAAATTATTCGGGATTGGTAGTATTAAAAGTCATAATAAATTTTATAGGATTGCTTTTATGGCCGATAAATTAAATTGGGAGAAAAACGTCCAGCCTGCCGTGCGTCGTATTCTCGATGCCAACTTGGACCGAGCCCGGGAGGGCTTGAGAATTATAGAAGAATGGTGTCGCTTTGGCCTGAAAAATAGCAAACTGGCCAACGAATGCAAGCAGTTGCGGCAGGAACTAGCTATCTGGCATGGTCTGGAACTGCGAATGTCCAGGGATACTCCCGGAGATCCGGGGACAGAACTAACTCATCCCAGAGAGGAAGAGCGAGGGGGCGTGGAAGAACTTCTGCAAGCCAATTTCTGTCGCGTCGAAGAGGCCCTGCGGGTGTTGGAAGAATATGGCAAGATTTACAACGCCGAAATGGGGGCCACTTTTAAGCAGATGCGCTATCGAGTTTACACGGTTGAAAGCACTCTTTTGGCTTACAAGCGGATGCAAAAATTGCAACAGTCTTATTTGTATTTAGTTACCTCTCCCTCTGAAAGGTTGCTGGCGACAGTAGAGGCCGCCTTGCAGGGGGGAGTGACTTTGGTCCAATACCGGGACAAAACCGCAGACGATCTTACCAAACTGACTACGGCCCAACAGCTTTGTCAGCTTTGCCATCGCTACGGTGCTTTGTTTGTGGTTAACGATCGCCCGGATATCGCCATCGCTGTAGAAGCAGATGGTGTCCATTTGGGACAAAAAGATCTTCCGGTGGCCCTGGCCCGCCAAGTAATGGGCCCCCAGAGCATAGTGGGCCGTTCTACTACTAACAAACAAGAAATGCAGCGGGCTCTGGATGAGGGCTCGGATTATATCGGTGTCGGCCCGGTTTACGAAACTCCCACTAAGGCGGGTAAAGCTGCCGTTGGTTTGGAATATCTCCGTTACGTCGCCAAAAATTGTCCGGTGCCTTGGTTTGCTATTGGCGGCATCGATATGCAAAATTTTGATGATGTCTTGGCCGCCGGTGCCCAACGAGTAGCGGTAGTAAGGGCGATCGTGCAAGCGGAACAGCCAACTTTAGTGACTCAATATTTTATTTCTCAACTGAACCGCTACCAACAACTTCTGGCTCAAAAAATTACTCCCGAACGTTCTAGTCCTCGTCCCTGAGTAATTAATAATTAATAATTAAGAATTAAGAATTAAGAATTAATAATTAATCATTAAGAGTTAATAATTAATAATTGCTGGAAATCAATCGTTTTTGTTAAATTTATTCTGCTTAAATACTTATGTCAGACCTCGTTACGATAACTGTTAATGGAGATGCTCGTACTGTCTCCGCCAAAACTAAACTGCCCCAACTTTTAGAAGAAATGGGGTTGAACCCTCGCTTGCTGGCAGTGGAGTACAATGGCGAAATTCTCCACCGACAATTTTGGCAGGAAACTGAAATTGTCGAAGGAGACAAGTTAGAGATAGTTACTATTGTCGGCGGTGGTTCTCGATAAAAAAAAGGTTTATTTTAGGAAAGATGAGCTTTTTTTAGACTTTAAGCCCTAATTATTAATTGTTAATTGTTAATTAAATGGAACTTTCAGAGATCCCAATAATAGATAACCACGCTAATAATCTGTTGAAACCGGAGGCGATCGCTAAGTATCCCCTAGCGGCGGCTTTTACGGAAGGGCGATCGCCGGAAATTCTCGAACGCCACGCCCGCCACAGTTTCTCCTATCGCCGCAGTTTGCGCGACATCGCCGCCCTCTTGGAATGCGAACCGGAAGAGTCGGCAATTTTAGCGAAGCGGAAAGAGTTGGGATGGCAACAATTAACTCAAATTTGTTTTAAGGCTGCCAAACTAGATGCTTTGCTTCTGGATGACGGGTTTCTCGCTTCGGATATTTTGCCTTTGGAGTGGCATCAAAAGTTCGTACCGGTTCGCCGACTGTTGCGGGTAGAAGCGATCGCCGAGAGTATCCTGCCCCACGCTAAGGATTTTGAGACTTTCCGGGAATTGTTTCGCGCCGAAATAGATCCGCCACCGCCGGAGGTAGTGGCTTTTAAAAGTATTGCTGCCTATCGCAGCGGTTTAGATATCGAATTGGTGGCGCCGGAGGAGGCGGAGTTAAATTTTAATGCGATTAAGGAGACTATAGGAGAGAAAACTTTCCGGTTGAACGATAAAACTTTAATCGATTTTGTGGTTACCACTACTTTGTTTGCGGCTGCGAAACACGGCATCCCGGTACAGTTTCATACGGGTTTTGGGGCTCCGGATTTAGATTTGCGTTTGGCTAATCCTCTCCACTTGCGCCCCCTCATTGAAGAAAATCGCTTCCGCAAGGCTAAGTTTGTCTTGCTCCACGCTTCTTATCCTTACACCCGGGAGGCTGGTTATTTGGGTTCGGTTTATCCTAATGTCTATTTGGATTTTGGTTTGGCCGCGTCTTATGTAAGCGTTTCGGGGATGCGATCGCTTTTGGAAGAGCTTTTAGAGGTGACACCTACTACTAAGGTTATGTATTCTTCCGACGGTTTTATGATACCGGAGTTATATTATTTGGGTGCGAAGTGGGGCCGGGAAGTGTTAGGGCAGGTGTTGGAAGGTGCGGTAGCCGATGGAGATTTAACTGCGAGGGAAGCCGACGAAGTAGCGATCGCAATTTTGTGGGAAAACGCCCGCCAGCTTTACGACTTAGATTTTTTGTATTAACTCGTTCGTAGTAACGACGTAGAACAGGCATCCTGCCTGTTTAGTCGCATATATTTACCGTAGGGTGCGCACCGCGCACCAGCTAGTAGCTAGTAGGGTGCGCACCGCGCACCAGCTAGTAGGGTGCGCACCGCGCACCAGCAATAGCCTTCTGGACGGATGTAACGGATGGGTTGTTGGTGGGGCGAAACGCCCGTTCGTAGTAACGACTTTAGTCGTATAGATGCGGTGGTGGGTTCCGAGAGTTAAGTTAGCAACGGATTTGGAAACGGATGTAACGGATGGGTTGTTGG